>NZ_JAYSDA010000012.1:233-117370 GCF_041914625.1 Aquitalea pelogenes
CATCCATGCCGGCCGGTGCTGCTGTGGCCTGTGCTGCTTTTTGCGCGGCGGCACGCTGCATGGCGGCTTGAATCAGGGCCTGTTTGTCATGGCTTGTTGCTGCAGGGCTATCCTGTATGCCAGCGGTGCGGGCAGCTTTGGCGGCATCCTGCGCAGCCTTGCGGGCTGCTGCGCGGGCCATGGCTGCATCAATGGCGGCCTGCCGGCTGGCTGCAATAGCAGCGGCGCGGGCATCTGCTTGTGTGTTGTCCGCAGCGCCGGTGGACTGTTTTTCCAGATGCTGGCTGTTGCGCTCGGCGGCGCGGGCCATGGCGGCGGCAATGGCGGCTTGTTTGTCGGCTGCTGCCGGTGAGGCCTTGCTTTCCGGCTGCGCTGCGGTGGCAGCCTGTTCGCGTTTGGCGGCCTGCTCGGCGGCGCGCGCGGCCAGTCGCTGGGCTTTTTCCTGCTTGTCCCGCTCCAGCCGGAACTGGCGGAAGCGATGGCGCTGCCTGGCCAGGTCGGCCTGCTGCTGCTGTTGCTGTGCCGCCTGATACTGCAAGGCGGCGTGGCGGAAGGTATCCAGCAAGGGAAGCTGACTGGGACAGACGGCATCGCACAGTCCGCACAGGGTGCAGTCCTGCAGGCCCCAGGCGTTGGCTTCTTCCATATTGTTTTGCTGGCAATGCCAGTAAAGCTCCTGTGCTTGCAGCTTGCTGGGGCAGATGCGCAGGCAATCGCCGCAGCGGATGCAGTCCTGTTGCCCACTGGTGGTATCCGGCGTGCGGGCTTGCAGGCATTGGCTATGCCAGTGCAACCCCATCGTGTCTGCCTGATCGACTGGCAGTGCATAGCCACGCAAGCCGCCGCCATGGGTAATGGCGCAATCGGCACTGGCACCGGCAAAGTTCAACAGATGGCTCAGCGGAGTACCCAGCAGCGCCTGCACGCTGCCTGGCCGTTCCAGCTTGCCGTCGAGGGTAACAAAGCGGCTGATGCAGGGCTGGCCATGCAGGATGGCGTCGCCAGCGGCCACCACGGCATCGGCTGGCAGACACAGGCAGTGTGCTGTTTCTGCCGGGCTGGCCAGCTGGCGGGTCAGCGTGGTTTCATCCGCCGCCGGATAGGGGGCATTGATGGTACTGATGTGCCAGCTGTGCTGGCTGGCGGCTGCCTGCACAGCCTCGGCACTGCCGGTGTGGCTGATGGCAAGCACGATGCGTCCGGGCTGCAGGACTTGTTCCAGCATGGCAATGGCGGCCACCAGTTTATCGGCTTGCTGTTCCAGCAAGCTGGAGGTGGCAGTCAGGCAGGGCTCGTCTTCTACCGCATTGATGATCAGCAGGGACAGTGCATGTGGCTGCATGGCCCAGTCCAGCGGCAGCAGGGGGCCGTGATTGCCCGCGACCCCCATGTCTTGCAGTTGCAGGGCGAGGCTGAGCGGCGTGAGCAGGGACGGGTCGCCTGCTTGCAGCGGCAGGGCTTCATCCCGGCCATCCGCTTCCAGAACAAGGGTGTTGGCCAGTGGTGCGCCGGGCAAGGCTTGAGCCAGGGGCTGGATGGCGATGATGCGGCCGGATGTCGGGGCATGCAGGGCAACACCGTATTCACTGTCTGCATCGGCCAGGCGCTGGTATTTCAGGACTTGCTGGCCAGGCTGCACACAAGGCAGGCACTGTTGCAGGCCCAGTAGCAGGCGCGTTGGCAGCGGCAGGGTCGTAGCAGCGGTGTTGTCATGCTTGCGGTCGGGCAAAGGCAGCTTGAACCCGCCAGGCAAGGAGAGAAAACGCCTCATGACCTTGCCTCGTGCTTGACGGCCTTGATGGCAATCACCGGGTAGCCCCAGCGCCAGTCGTGCGGGCTGCTGGTGGCCGGACGCATGCTGATGCAATCCACCGGACAGGGAACAAGGCAGAGTTCGCAACCGGTGCATTCGTCTGCCAGTACAGTGTGCATCTGCTTGGCCGAACCCAGGATGGCATCTACCGGACAGGCCTGAATGCAGAGCGTACAGCCGATACAGGTGCTTTCGTCAATCAGCGCCACGGCCTTGGGTTTGCTGGGCGGGGCGTCTGACGCAAAGGGCAGGTAGTCGGTATGCAGCAGTGCAGCCAGTTTGCGTATGCCTTCCTCGCCACCGGGCGGGCAGCGGTTGATGCTGTCCTCACCCTTGGCCAGCGCGGCGGCATAGGGTTGGCATCCGGCGTGACCGCACTGGCCGCACTGGGTTTGCGGCAGGATGGCATCAATCTGTTCGACCAGCGGGCGCGGATCGGCATCTTGCGCTTGTTGCCGGCGCTTGGTCATCACGCTGCGCAGCAGCCAGCCAGCCAGCAGCAGCAAGGCGATAAGGAACAGGATATTCATGACAGTCGGGCTCCCAGGCTGTGCAGGGCCAGTGCCAGTAGCAGGGCACACAGCCAAAGGGCGGGCAGGTCACGCAGCATGGCAGGCAAGCGGCTACGTGCCAGACGGGTTGGCAAACAGGCAAATACAGCCAGTAACAGGCTGAGCAAGACCGATAGCAACAGGCTTTGCATGCTGCTGCCCATGCTGGCAGGCGCGTGGGCCATCCAGCTGCCCGGCAGGCTCAAGAGCAGATTGTTGGCCAGCAGCCAGCCCGGACGCAGGCCCAGTGCGCGGCTGGCGTTGCCTGCCTTGTTGTTGAGCAGCCAGGCAAGCGACAGGGCACTGGCACTTTGCAGGATGATGATGGCAGGCAGCCCCGGCGTCGGGCCGGTCAGGGGCTGCAGTAGCGCCAGGCCGAGATTGCCCAGCAACTGGCTGATCAGCAGGGTCAGCCCCATGGCGGCTGCGGCAGGCCAGGCCAGGCTGATGGCACGCTGTCTGCCGGTCTGGCAATGTTGCAGACAGGCCATCAGGGCAAGCAGCGGCAGGTAGAGCCCGAAATTCATGGCGCAGAGTATCCGGAAAGCAAAACCGCAAAATTATCCGGGTTTCGGGCCTGCTTCACAACCTTGCTGCGGGTAGGCCATGGCCCTCAGCCAGCATTCAGGGTAGTTGCCGGCCAAGCCAGGCTTGCAGTTTGCGCGCCTGGCGCAAGGTTTCCTTCAGGATGCGGGCGTCCAGGGTGCTGAGCTGGCGCGGGTCGATCAGGCTGTCCAGCCCGGCCGCATTGTCCTGGCAGGCCAATTGGTGACGCAGGCGCAAATCCTGCAGGAAACGGGCGCTGTCGGCAAAGGACTGGCAATCGCTGCTGTCCAGGCCGGGCAGCTGGCTGGCAGCGGCAAAGCGCTCGCTGGTGCGACCTGCGGCGCAACCAGCCATCAAGGCCATGATGCGGGCGGCGTCAACAAAGAAGTCCAGTGCGGCTTTCAGGTCCAGCTTGTCATTTTCATCGGTTTGCAGGCGTCCGCTCCAGCCCAGCGGTGCCTGATAGCGGCGGGCGTTGCGGCTGAGTGCCTGCAATACCTGACGGTCTGCGGCGCGCTGGCGCAGCCGGCTGGCCAGCTCCAGGCCCAGCGCGGTATTGCCCCACACCGGGCGCAAGTCCAGATACAGGCCGATGTGTCCGGCGCTGTCGTCCGACTGCATCAACTGGCTGATAAAGGTGTCGCTCCAGTCATCCAGTGACAGGCAGTGGCTGGGATTGCCTGCCATCACACCGTTGCGGCACAGCGGTATGCCGCAGGCGCTCAGTGCGGAACAGATGCCCTGTGCAATGGCGGGCAGTTGCAAGGCCAGCTGGTGCTGTAGCAACGGCTTGCTGCTGTGAAACACGATGCCGCTGTCTTGATCCGAAGAGAGGGTATTTTCCTGACGACCACTGCTGCCAAACTGCAGCCAGCAGATTTCCACATCATCCAGCCCGGCTTCTGCCAGATGCAGCTGGCACAGCCGGGTCAGCAACTGGTCGTTGAACAGGCTGAGCAAGCGGGTGCTGGCATCGGCATCCATGCCCTGGCGGAACAGGGCGACCACCTGGCGGCGGAAGGTGGCGGCCACGCCGGACAGGGCGGCAGTACTGTCGCATCGGCTGAGCCGTTGCAGCATTTCCTTCATGTCCAGCCGCGACAGACGGTACAGGTCATGTTCCGAAACAATGCCGACCAGTGTGCTGCCCTCGCATACCATCACATGGCGCTCACCACTTTGCACCAGCGCCAGCATGGCTTCGCTGGCCAGCGCGGTAGGCGGCAGGATGCAGCTGGGCTGGCGCATCAATTGCTGCACCGGGGTGTCGTCCGGCCGTCCGGCCAGATGGGCGGACAGCAGGTCGCGCAGGGTGAACAGGCCAAGCAGTCTTTGTTCCGGGCTGGTGATCACCACCGAGCCAACCCCTTGGTCCTGCATCAATTCCAGCAAGGGGCGCAGTGCGGTATCGGGCCGGCAAGTGACGGGCGGCCGCTGGATGACCGCTGACAGCGGGGTATGCAGACTGAGGCCCTGTCCCCCCAGCGCGGCGGGGTGTTGTTGTCTGGCGCGGGACAGCAGATTGGCCAGCCGCTGGGTGCAAAACTGCTGGAATGCCGACGAGGCACGGCATAGCTCCAGAAAGGCCGCATGCGGTAACAACAGCACCATGCAGTCGCTGTCCGCACGGTAATGGTTGGTGACCGGTCGCTGCGCCAGCAGGGCACCCAGCGGAAACATTTCTCCCTGGCTGAGCATGGCAAACGGCTGGCCGCTGTAAATATCCTCGGCCAGTACCTGGCCTTCCAGCACGATGAACAACTGCGTGGCTAGCCCTGCCTGGGGATTGAGCAAGCTGCTGCCGCGAGGATAATACTGGCGCTTGCCATAACGGGTCAGTAGCTGGAGCTGTTCCGCTGTCATGACGGCAAATGGTTCATGCACCAGCAATGGTTGCCAGTCTGCCGGGAATGGAGTGGGCGTGGTCATGGTCTGCCGGTTGCGCTGTGATGGGTTCAATATAAAGCTGGCCAGACCCGACTGATATTGGGGAAATCCGTCGCAGTGCTTTTGCCCGCTTCAGTGGCCGGTCATGCTATTCACTGTTCTGTTTGAGGATCTGCTGGTAACGGCCATCGCGTTTTATCTGTTCCAGTGCCTGGCGGAATGCCTCTACCGTGGAGGCTGGTGTTCCCAGGCTGAATGCCATGGACATGCCCTGGGGCAGTTGCTTGAACACAAAGGCGGTCTGCAGCACCTGGCCGGGTTGGTCATGCATTTGCTGTACGGTGGAATAGGCTGTCAGCTGGTTGGCCGCCCACAGTGTGATGCGTTTGGCGCGCAGCATCTGGTAGCCCTCGCGATACGAGGAAAAGGCCTCCAGATGGGTGAATCCGTGTTCTTGCAGGTATTTTTCCTGATATGAACCATGCAGTACGCCAATCGCGTAGTTCTGATAGTCAGCCAGTTTGCCGTTACGGGGAATGCGTCCGCCATTTTCGGTCAGCATCAATAACACCGGCGGCGAGTGGATGACCTCGCCTACCCATTGAAAGCGATCTTCCCGCTCCGGTGTTCTGGCCATGGCGCATACCAGTGTGTTGGGCTGATTCAGGCCCATGGTCAATACCCGGTTCCACGGATAAAGGTGCACCGTTTCACTCAAGCCCAGTTGGCGGATGATCAGCTGCACGACATCAACCACGATGCCGTGCGGCTGTCCGCCGGCCTCGCTGGAAAATGGTGGCAGATTATCTTCACAGGCAATGGTGAGTGTGCCTGCCTGTGCCACGGGCAAGGCCGAGCACAGCATCAGCAGCGGGATCGACAGGGCAGGGAGAATGCGTTTCATCTCTTTACTGTAGTTGTTGCCCTCGGGGCGACAAGTGAAATCGCTGAGTCGTATTTTGCACTGCAGCATGCGTGACGATGGCTTATCATGTCGGCTTTAACATCATTGGCTGATATTGCTTCATGATTGTCCGATCATCCCTGAGCTGGTTTCGCTTGCTGTTTGTCTGGCATGGCTCAGTCCTGCCGCGCATCATGCCACGACTGTTGCTGGTGTTGTTGATTGCCGTCATGTCAGCCGGTGCCCGCCACTGGTGGCTTAGCACCCATGCGGATTCTGCGCTCAGCATTCCCACCTTCACCTTGCTTGGCGTGTCGCTGGCCATTTTTCTGGGTTTTCGCAATTCAGTCAGTTACGACCGCTTCTGGGAAGCCCGCAAATTGTGGGGTGGCCTGCTGATTGTCAATCGCTCCATCACCCGCTTGCTGTTGTCTGCCGTACCGAAACATTCGCTGACTGCCGAGGCGGCAGATTTGCTCTGTGCCTTTGCCTATGCACTGAAGGCCCAGCTGCGGCGGGAGGATGATTGCCAGCATCTGCAGCGCCTGATTGCCCCCGGCCTGCTGGACGAGGTGCAAGCAGCCTGCTTTGCGCCGGCCATCATCCTGCGTCGGCTGGGAGAGCTGGTGCAGCAGTTGCAGCGCGAGGGTTGCCTGAACGAGTGGCAATGGCAGGCGCTGGACCGCAAGCTGGACACCATGTCGGAAATCCTGGGCGGTTGCGAGCGCATCGACACCACGCCTATTCCTTATACTTATCGCGTCTTGCTTAATCGCACGGTCACCATCTACAGCTTGCTGCTGCCGATGGGCCTGGTCAGCAGCATAGGCTGGCTGACGCCTCCCATTGCCGTATTCATTGCGTACACATACCTCGCGCTGGAAGTGATTGGCGAAGAACTGGAAGAGCCGTTTGGTCGTGAGGGTAATGACCTGCCACTGGCTGCCCTGTGCCATACCATCGAATCCGCCGTGCGCGAAATGCAGGGCCTGCCAGTGACGGTGGAAGCGCCAAAGCCGCAAGGGGTGTATCTGCACTAAGCGCATCCATCAGGAAAGCTGTTGCCGTGGAGATGCCAGGTTCTTGCCCGACCTTGCTGGTCACCGCTGTTGCAGTTAGAGACCGATACTACGGGCAATAAAAAAAGCCCGGTGAAATCACCGGGCTCAAGGTCAGTGTGCTCCTGAACTGATTCAGATGGGGTTTTGCAGCTGGCCCAGAATCTGCGGGTTTTCCAGCGTCGAAACGTCCTGTGTGATTTCCTCGCCCTTGGCAATCGAGCGCAACAGACGGCGCATGATCTTGCCGGAGCGGGTCTTGGGCAGGTTTTCGCCAAAGCGGATGTCGTCCGGCTGGGCGATCTTGCCGATTTCGTGGGCTACCCAGTTCTTGAGTTCGGCAGCAATCTTCTTGGCTTCGTCGCCTTCCGGACGGGCACCCTTCAGTACCACGAAGGCCACCACCGCCTCACCCTTCACTTCGTGCGGCTTGCCCACCACAGCGGCTTCGGCCACCAGCGGGTTGGCCACCAGCGCGGATTCGATTTCCATGGTGCCCAGACGGTGACCGGATACGTTCAGCACGTCGTCGATACGGCCCATGATCCAGAAATAGCCGTTTTCGTCACGGTTGGCCGAGTCGCCAGCCAGGTAGTACTGACCGTTGAACTCTTCCGGGAAGTAGGTTTTCTTGAAGCGTTCCGGGTCGTTCCAAATGGTACGCACCAGCGACGGGAAAGGCTTCTTGATGACCAGGAAGCCACCGCGGCCCGGTTCCACCTGTGCACCGGATTCGTCCACGATGTCGGCAATGATGCCCGGCAGCGGCAGGGTGCAAGAACCCGGCTTGGTGGGTACGGCACCCGGAATCGGCGCAATCATGGCCGAGCCGGTTTCGGTTTGCCACCAGGTATCCACGATAGGGCAGCGGCCACCGCCCACCACTTCGTAGTACCACATCCAGGCTTCCGGGTTGATCGGCTCGCCCACGGTACCCAACAGGCGCAGGCTGGACAGGTCGAACTGCTTGGGCAGGTCGTTGCCCAGCTTGATCAGCGAACGGATGGCGGTCGGTGCAGTGTAGAAAATGCTGACCTTGTGTTGTTCGATCATGCGCCAGAAGCGGCTGGCATCCGGGTAGGTCGGCACGCCCTCGAATACCACCTGGGTGGCACCGATGCCCAGCGGGCCGTAGCAGATATAGGAGTGACCGGTGATCCAGCCCACGTCGGCGGTGCACCAGTACACATCATTCGGTTTGTAGTCAAAGGCCCAGCGGAAGCTGTTGATGGCGCCCAGCAGATAACCGGCGCTGCTGTGCTGGATGCCTTTCGGTTTGCCGGTAGAGCCGGAGGTGTACAGGATGAACAGCGGGTCATCCGCCAGCATCCATTCCGGTTCGCAGGCTTCGGCCTGGCCTTCCACCAGCTTGTGCCACCATACGTCGCGGCCGTCGGTCCACTGTGCGCCGCCATTGGTACGCTGGTAAACCACCACGTTCTGTACCGACTCGCAGCCTTCCAGTGCCAGGGCTTCGTCCACGGTGGCCTTCAGCGGAACGGTCTTGCCGCCGCGCAGGCCCTCATTGGCGGTAATCACCAGCTTGGCGCCGGCATCCTGGATACGGTCGCGTACCGCGCCGGCGGAGAAACCACCGAATACCACAGAGTGGATGGCACCGATACGGGCGCAGGCCTGCATGGCCACGATGGCTTCAATCACCATCGGCATGTAGATGACCACACGGTCGCCCTTGGCAATGCCCAGGCTCTTCAGGCCATTGGCAAACTGACAAACGCGACGGTGCAGTTCGGAATAGGTAACCCGGGTCACTTCGCCATCATCCGCTTCGAAGATCAGCGCGATCTTGTTGGCGTTCAGCGGCAGGTGACGATCCAGGCAGTTGTAGGAGACGTTCAGCACACCATCGTCAAACCATTTGAAGAAAGGTGCATTGCTGTCATCCAGTACCCGTGAGAAGGGTTTTTTCCAGGTGATCAGCTCGCGTGCCAGGTCCCCCCAGAAAGCCAGGTAGCTGTCATCAGCCTGTTCGCACAGCGCATTGTAGGCCTCCATGCCGGATACAGTGGCCTTGTGGCGGAAGTCATCGGACGGCGGAAAGCTGCGGGTTTCTTTCAGAATGGACTCGAGGGTGGACATAACTTCTCCTTATGTTTTGTCTTGCTGTAGCCGCATCCCGCAGGATGCGGCCCCAGGTGTAACGATTAGTGCTTGGAAGCGCCAGAGGCGCCGATGCCGGTCATGGAGCGAACGAACTGGGCATCAAACTTGGCCTTTTCTTCAGCAGCAGACTTGGAGTTGTCGGTCACCGAGAACAGCCAGGTGGTCACGAACGCCAGGGTGATGGAGAAGATGGCCGGGTTCTTGTACGGGAACAGGGCGGCTTTGTGTTTCATCACATCCACCCATACTGCCGGTCCCAGAACAATCAGCACCACTGCGGTTGCCAGGCCGATGAAGCCGCCGATTACTGCGCCGCGGGTGGTCAGGCCCTTCCAGAACATGGACAGGAACAGTACCGGGAAGTTGGCGGAAGCCGCGATGGAGAAGGCCAGACCAACCATGAAGGCAATGTTCTGCTTCTCGAACACCAGGCCCAGCACGATGGCGATGACGCCCAGTGCCACGGTGGTGATCTTGGATACGCGGATTTCGTCAGCTTCGTTCGCCTTGCCCTTCTTGATAACCGAAGCGTACAGATCGTGCGAGACGGCAGAGGCACCGGACAGGGCCAGACCTGCTACAACGGCCAGGATGGTGGCGAAGGCAACAGCAGAGATGAAGCCCAGGAACATGTCACCGCCAACCGCATTGGCCAGGTGAATGGCGGCCATATTGCTGCCACCAACCAGTTGGGTGATTTGCTTGCCATCCTTGGTGATGGTTTCCATCATGCCCGGCTGGTTCAGTACCAGCATGATTGCGCCAAAACCGATGATGAAGGTCAGGATGTAGAAGTAACCGATGAAACCGGTGGCGTAGAACACCGACTTGCGGGCTTCCTTGGCATCAGACACGGTGAAGAAGCGCATCAGGATGTGCGGCAAGCCTGCAGTACCGAACATCAGCGCCATACCCAGCGAAATGGAGTCAACCGGATCAGCCTTGCCCGGGGCCATGATGGCAGCGTGCTTGGCGTGAGCGGCAACTGCCTTCTCGAACATCAGTTCCGGGCTGAAGCCAACGGTGGACAGCACCATGAAGGCCATGAAGGAAGCACCACACAGCAGCAGTACGGCCTTGATGATCTGTACCCAGGTGGTAGCCAGCATGCCGCCAAACAGCACGTAGCACACCATCAGGATGCCCACCATGATTACGGCAGAGGAGTAGTTCATGCCGAACAGCAGCTGGATCAGCTTGCCGGCACCTACCATCTGGGCAATCAGGTACATGGCCACCACTACCAGGGTGGAAGTGGCTGCAAAGGAGCGTACCGGGGTCTGTTGCAGGCGGTAGGAAGCCACGTCGGCAAAGGTGTATTTGCCCAGGTTACGCAGACGTTCTGCCACCAGGAACAGGATCACCGGCCAGCCAACCAGGAAGCCCATGGAGTAGATCAGGCCGTCATAGCCCTTGTCGAACACCATGGCGGAAATCCCCAGGAAGGAGGCTGCCGACATGTAGTCACCGGCAATGGCCAGTCCATTCTGGAAACCGCTGATGCCGCCACCGGCGGTATAGAAGTCCGAAGCAGAACGGGTACGGCGTGCCGCCCAGTAGGTAATGCCCATGGTGAAGGCCACAAACACCACGAACATGATGATGGCGTGCCAGTTGGTGGCCTGTTGCTTCACATCACCTTCGATGGCGCCGGAGGCGAAAGCCAGGGCAGGAAACAGGGTCAGGGCTGCCAGAGCGAGAGAGCCAGTGCGTTTTGTCATTGTTGTGCCTCCTCTACGATCTCGCGGTTGAGCTGGTCAAACTCGCCGTTGGCTTTGCGCACGTACAGGCCGGTCAGCACGAAAGCAGAAAGAATGATCAGGATCCCTACCGGGATGCCAACAGTCATGGTCATGCCGGGGGCGAGCGGAGCACCCAGCGTTGATGGTGAAAATGCCAGAATCAGAATGAAGCCATAGTAAATGGCCAGCATTACGATGCTGAGCTGCCAACCCAGGCTTGTCTTCTTGTGAACAAGCTCTTTGAACTTCGGGTTGGACTGTACTTTCTTGAGTACGTCCTCGTTCATTGCATCCTCCTTTGTCGTAACGATCGTCTGACCGCTGGATGAAACATAAGGGACGAAAGCTGGGCACCGCTAATCGCTTTTTTTGATCAGCAAAATTTGTCATGTCGATGTTGCGTTGCAAAAAATATTAAAAAACAACAAGTTGCAATGGTATTTTTGCTCCATTTCCCCTGTGGTTTGTGCGGTTTTTTTGTGTGGGAATACCGGAAAATGTTGTGGAAGATGTGCTATTGAAGCCAAAATGAGGCAGCAGAACATGTCGTACAAACAGAAAAATGTAGTTCATTTACTACAGGCAGAGAGAACAGGTCGTACATGGAAATCTATCAGTTGAGGACCTTTGTCACCGTGGCCCAGCAAGGGCATCTGACCCAGGCCGCCGAATTGCTGCATTTGTCCCAGCCTGCCGTGACCGCACAGATCAAGGCGCTGGAAGAAGAAGTTGGCATGCCGCTGTTTGAACGGACTGCCGGTGGGGTGACCATGACGCGTGCAGGGCAGGAACTGTTGCCGCAGGCGCAATCCATCCTGGCCTCGGCCCGGGAAATACTGAATCACGCCAAAACCCTGAAAGGACAGACCGGTGGCAAGGCACTGGTGGGGCTGACCCTGACCCCGGCGACGCTGAAAATGGGGCAGTGGGTGGCCGCCCTGGTGGAAAAGTACCCGCTGCTGGACCTGCGCCTGCAACACGGGGTCACGGGCGAGGTGCTCAACCTGGTGCGCAAAAAGGAACTGGATGCCGGCTTCTATCTGGGCAAAAACCCCTACGTCAATGTCAATACCGTCCTGCTGACCAATTTGCCGTTTCGCATCGTGATGCCACACAACTGGCAAAACCGTATTGACATTCACAATCACAAAGACCTGGGGCGCTTGCCCTGGATAGGTCTGTCGCAGTTTTCCAGCTTGTCCAAGATCACTGCAGAACTGTGGCGTGAACTGAATATTTCTCCGAAGAAGGTGACAGAAAGCGACAATCTGGCTTCCATTCTGGAACTTGTCGCCTGTGGCGTCGGTGTGGCACTGGCGCGTGAGGAAGAGGCGCTGGAATGGGAAGCCGCCGGGCGGTTGACGGTTGTGCCAGGTGTGCGCAAACTGGCTGAGCTTCAATTCGTTTATCCATCAGACCGGGTTGGCGACCCCATACTGGAAGCATTGCTGCACGAACTGATTCGCGTCTGGGAACTCAGCCCCGCCACCGCGCATTGAACCCCGCCTCACCGACAAGGATCTTCCATGGCCTACGAATGGTTTGCCAGTGCTTTCGAGCGTTATCTGCGTACCATGGAGCTCAGCCAGCGCCGCTTGCTGGATGCCCAGCAGGATGCCTGTATCAGCTGGGCCGTTGCATGGCTGCAAGGGCCGGCCTTGCCGGAAGGCGAACTGCAGAACCGCATCGACAGCAGTCTGCTTGGCAGTGTGTCCCTGATGCAGGCACATGCGGACAACCAGCGAGACCTGATGCTGGCAACCGAAAAGTCGCTCAATGACATGCACAAGCGCCTGCTCAGCCAGCTGGAGCAGTCCGGTAACCACCCCTCATTCACCGTGATGAAACAGGCGCTGCAGCTTGGGCAAAGTTCTGGCAATGCCGTAAGCAAGATGAGCCGTCAGGTAGGCCACTTTGCCGCCACTAGCTTCTCCTCCGCCTCACTCAACGCCGCCCGCGACATGCGCCGGGTACTGCGTCGGCAAAAACCCTGATTGGTTTCAGGTGTTTATCCGCCCGGCTCGCGACTAGAATCGGGCAATGCAAGCACTCACTTCCCTGACCTTCGGTCAACGTTTTCTGCAGCTGCCACCGGTCTTCCACCGTTCGGTCCAGCCCCAGTCACTCAGCCAGCCGTATCTTGTTGCGGCCAACGCCCCCCTGTGCGCGCAACTGGGTATACAGCCCGAAACACTGGATACGCCTGCTGCCGTGGCTTTGCTGTCCGGCAATCGGCTGGCAGATGGCATGCAGCCTGTGGCGGCTGTGTATGCCGGGCATCAGTTCGGTGTGTTCGTCCCGCAACTGGGAGATGGCCGGGCGCTCTTGCTGGGTGATACGGCAGACATCCATGGGCATCGCTGGGAATGGCAGCTCAAAGGGGCCGGGCTGACGCCCTTTTCCCGGATGGGCGATGGACGCGCCGTATTACGCTCCACCATCCGAGAATACCTGTGCAGCGAAGCCATGCATGGGCTGGGCATCCCGACTACCCGCGCACTGGCCATGGTGGGCTCGCCAGATCCGGTTTACCGCGAGCAAGTCGAGACCGCCGCCGTGCTGACCCGACTGGCAGAGAGTTTCATCCGCTTCGGTAGTTTCGAAGTGTTTTATCACCGTGGCCAACATGATGAAATCCGTATCCTGGCAGACTTCCTCATCCGTCATCATTTCCCGGACTGTGCAGAACAAGCGCAGCCCTACGCAGCATTATTCAGCGAAATTGTCGCTCGCACCGCAAGCTTGATTGCGCAATGGCAGGCAGTGGGCTTCTGTCATGGCGTGATGAATACCGACAATATGTCGGTGCTGGGGCTGACACTGGACTACGGCCCGTTTGGCTTCATGGATGGCTTCAATGCCGCGCATGTATGCAATCACAGCGATCATTCCGGACGTTATGCCTACAACCAGCAACCACAGGTTGGCTTGTGGAATCTGCATTGCCTGGCATCGGCCTTCTTGCCGCTGGTGGACGAGGAAACCCTGCTGTCAGCCCTGTCCTCTTATCGCGAACAGTATGCGCAGTGCTGGATGAGGCTGATGCGCAGCAAGCTGGGCCTTGTCACCGAGCTGGAAGAGGATGATGCCCTGATCGAGGCATTATTGCTGGCCATGCATGCACACCGGACGGATTACACCGTGTTCTTCCGCCGGCTGGTGGATTTTGTGCCCGGTGAGGACAATGCACCGTTGCGCGATCTGTTCCTGGATCGCAGCCTGTTTGATGACTGGGCTGCGCGCTATGCCGCGCGTTTGCAGCTAGAGTCAACACCGCAGGCCACGCGCAGGGCGGCCATGCTGGCAGTCAACCCCAAATACATCTTGCGCAATTATCTGGCTGAACAAGCAATACAAGCCGCTCAACAGGGCGATTTCACCCTGATAAACCGCTTGCATGATTGCCTGCAACATCCATTTGACGAACAGCCAGAGTATCAGGACTTTGCTGCTGAACCACCCGCTTGGGCGACGGAAATCAGCGTCAGCTGCTCCAGCTGAATCCCGCGCTTATTCCCCGTCCCGCTTCAGGCCTGTCTGCTGCCTGCTGAAAGCCGCTGCCCGATTCCAGATGCACGCCATGTCCTGCCGTGTGTTCTGGATGGCCAGCGGCTTCATTCTTTCCCGCTGCTTCCCGCCCGTATTCTACTGACTATTGAGTGCGCTTATCTGGCCGGTACATCCAGTATCTGCCCGAAATGCGTATGCTTTCTGTCCTGATATTCAAATGTCTCTGGTCATGTTGTTTTGAATATTCTGTATTTAATTCTATTTTTTCTGACTATCAATAGTATTGATCGTGAATTGCTTTTGATAATTCACTTTTGATGCAGTGTATTGCTAAGTTGCAGATGTGGGATTTTATTATTGCCGCTAATAAGGTCAGTTTTTCATGCTTGTATGGTGCTTGGGTTTGTAATACTTTCATCGGGTCGATTAATGGGATGTGGGTTCTGTTAATATTGTTCATCAAAATGTTTTTGTTGATATATTTGCGGTGCTTGTTGCTTTTATTGCAATAATGTTGAACCGATAAAGGTGGCGGAATGAAAAGTATTATTATCACCCGGCCAGGTAGTCTGTTATTGGTAGATGAAAAAATCCCTGCTCCTGCCGCGCATGAAGTCCGGGTCAAGGTGAAATATGCCGGTGTGTGTGGCTCTGATGTGCATATTTATCGGGGCCATAATCCCTTTGTCAGCTATCCACGGGTGATAGGGCATGAATTATTTGGCATTGTTGATGCGGTCGGAGAGTCTGTCGACACTGCCCGTATCGGTCAGCGTGTGGTGATTGACCCGGTCATCAGCTGTGGTTGCTGCTATCCCTGTCGGATGGGGCGCCCAAATGTCTGTCTGAAGCTAAAGGTACTGGGTGTACATCGTGATGGTGGCTTCAGTGAATATGTCTGCGTACCTGCCGCAAATATCCATGAGGTGCCATCGAGTATTCCAGATCGACATGCCGCACTGATTGAACCATTCAGCGTTGCGGCAAACATGACTGCTCAGTTGCAACCAGCCACAAATGATTCAGCCTTGATTTATGGTGCCGGCCCCATGGGATTGGCGCTGGTACAGGTATTGAAAAATGTTTATCAGGTTGGCACGGTGATGGTGGTGGACCGGATTCCTTCGCGGCTGGAGATGGCGATTGAATGCGGGGCTGATGTGGTTATCAATAATCTTAAGTCATCCGAGGCTGATTATCTGCAAGGCATCCGGTGCCAGCCGACACTGATTATCGATGCGGCGTGTCATCCTGCCATTTTGTCACAGGCGATTACCTTGGCATCTCCTGCCGGTCGTATCGGTATCATGGGTTTTTCTGATGCAGAAACGGTGATCCGGCAAAAAGACATTACCAGCAAAGAGTTGTCCATTTTCTCTTCCCGTCTGAATAGTGCCCGCTTTCCCCAGGTTATTGAATGGATGGCCGCTGGCAAACTGTTTCCGCACATCCTGATCAGCCATGATATGGAGATGGAACAGGTAGAGCAGGCACTGACGCTATTTGAGTCTAATCCGGATAGCTGCTGCAAGATTCTGCTCAGATTTCCTGATTGATAAAAGGATGGATTGGTAATTTTGGGGGTGTGATGTGAATACGGATAATGTCCTGGATCAGCAAATCAAGGAAAGTGATACTTCCGGCCTGGTCAAGACTGCTGTTTCAGGCTGGTTGGGAACGGCTCTTGAATTCATGGATTTTCAGCTTTACTCCCTGGGCGCTGCACTGGTTTTTCATGAAATATTCTTCTATGGACAAAGCAGGGCCATGGTATTGATCCTGGCCATGGGCACATATGGTGCAGGTTATCTGGCGCGTATTGTCGGTGCCATCATTTTCGGACGCATGGGAGACCGGGTTGGTCGCAAGAAAGTACTGTTTATCACGATTACCATGATGGGCTTGTGTACAACCCTGATCGGTGCACTGCCTACTTATGCGCAGATCGGTATTCTGGCCCCAATACTGCTGGTTATCCTGCGTATTGTGCAAGGATTGGGTGCCGGAGCGGAAATATCCGGTGCCGGCACCATGCTGGCAGAGTCAGCACCGCAGGGTAAACGCGGCATCATTTCTTCATTGGTAGCCATAGGGACAAATTGCGGAACCTTGCTGGCAACGGCGATCTGGGGTGTTCTGTTTTATTTGCTGGACCGTCAGCAACTGATGGAATGGGGATGGCGCATTCCGTTCTTGTCCAGCGTCGTGGTCATGGCATTTGCCATCTGGCTACGTGCCAACCTGAAGGAGTCGCCTGTTTTCGTGCAAGGTGTGAATCAACGGCATGTGCATGAAAAATCGCATGAAAAGCCGGCTGCCGTGGAAGCGGATGATGGCGGGTTTGCTGCCATGTTCCGCAGTCGTGCATTCTGGCTTGCGACCACCCTGCGTTTTGGACAGGCCGGAAATTCCGGTTTGATTCAAACCTTCCTGACCGCTTATCTGGTTCAGACCCTGCTGTTTGACAAGAGCATTCCGACGGATGCCTTGATGATAAGTTCTGTCATCGGATTCCTGACGATTCCATTAATGGGATATCTGTCGGATCGCTTCGGTAGAAGGCTTCCGTATATTGTGCTGAATGCTGGAGGAATATTGCTGGCTTATCCATTGCTGTCATTGATCATGGATCAAGCCCAGGATACCGGCACCATCATGCTGTGCATCATCATCATTCACAATATTGCTGTGCTGGGATTGTTTGCTCTGGAAAACATCACCCTGGCCGAGTTGTTTGGTGCGCGGCAGCGCTTCACGCGGATGGCGATATCAAAGGAGGCCGGAGGCCTGGTGGCGGTTGGTTTGGGCCCGCTGCTGGCTGGTATCTTCTGCCATTTGACTAACAGCTGGTGGCCTGTGGCAGTCATGGTCATGTGCTATTCAATGGCAGGCCTGATGGCGGCACTGTTGATGCCGGAAGTCAAAGACCGCGACCTGACCATCATGCAGGATGCAGCCGTCTGAGCCGGGTTGCCCAGTTGTATTGCCGCGTTGTGAGTACTGTGGTGCTTGTGTTGTTTCCTGAGGAGTGCCCATGCCAGATTCGTCTTTGTCCACCAAGCATTTGCAGCCACCTTACCCACGTGAAGCCTTGCGACCCAGATTATTGCATCTGGGTTGTGGGGCGTTTCATCGCGCTCATCAGGCGGTGTTTGCCGACATGCTGGCCAGCGACCATGCCAGTGACTGGGGCTACTGTGAAGTCAGCCTGACGGATAGTGGCGGTACGATTACTGCCTTGAAAGGGCAGGACTTTCTCTATGCAGTGGCAGAAATGGATGGCAATGACTGGTCATGCCGGGTTGTGGGCGTGGTCTGTCAGGCACTGAGCCTGCGTGAGGATGGCTTGTCGGCCGTTGTTGAGGCGCTGGCGCAGCCTGAGCTGGCCGTGGTGACGCTGACCATTACCGAGAAGGGTTATTGCCATTCACCCGCCACCGGCCAATTGCAGATGGAACATCCCGCCATCCGGCATGATATTGCCTGCCCCTGGCAGCCATGCTCTGCTCCCGGAGTGTTGCTGGCTGGTCTGCGTTTGCGTCGTGAGCGTGGCTTGCCCGGCTTGACCATTCTGTCTTGCGACAATATGCCGGCTAACGGTGTCGTGACAAGGCAAGTCATGACGACGCTGGCCAGTTTGCAGGATGCAGACCTGGCTGCCTGGGTGGAATCGCAGGTGGCATTTCCTTCCAGCATGGTGGACTGCATCGTGCCCATGGTGACTGCAGAAACCCGCAGGCGCATCCGTGACTTGCTTGGCGGTGTCGATGACCCGGCCGGTGTGGCTTGTGAACCTTATCGCCAGTGGGTGATAGAAGACTGCTTTCCCTACGGGCGACCGCCATGGGAACGGGTTGGGGTCAAGCTGCTTGCCGATGTGCAGCCTTTCGAGGAAATGAAGTTGCGCATGCTCAATGGCAGCCATTCCTTTCTGGCGTATCTGGGTTGTCTGGCCGGCTATGTGCATGTCAGCGATTGCATGCAGGATGCTTGCCTGGTGAGGCTGGTCCACCATTTGATGGTGGAAGAGCAGGCGGTCACATTGGTGCAATGCCCGATAAAGCCTGAAGAGTATGCCGCGCAGCTGCTGACTCGCTTTCGCAATCCCGCTTTATTACACCGTACCTTGCAGATAGCAATGGATGGCAGCCAGAAATTGCCACAGCGCATGCTGGCGTCCATTCGTTTTCATCTGGCGCATGGCAGTCGTTTTGACTGCCTGGCACTGGGGGTGGCGGCATGGATGTGCTTTGTCAGTCGGGTGGATGAGCAGGGGCAAGTCATCTCCGTGTCCGACCCGCTGGCCGGGGAAATAAGCCGTCTGCTGTCCAGTAGAACGGACGGTGAATCTGCGGTACGGGCATTGTTGAAGCTGGAGCAAGTGTTCGGGACCGATTTGCCCGCCAATACGCATTTTGTCGAGCTGCTTGAGCAGCAGTTCCAGTTACTGCAGCAGGATGGTGCCAGGGCCTGCATCGCATTGTTGTGCCGTCGGCTTGGACTGACCGTTACCTTGGCCTGATGTCACAGGCAGGCTACAAGATTGCCATGTCCTGATGTTGTGAAAAAGCCCCGCCGGATTGCTCTGGCGGGGCTTTTCATATCCGCAGTAAATGCGGCCGGAACGACTTAGTGCAATACCAGCAAGGTAAACGGCGGCAGATAGGCCATCGCCGTTACCACCAGGCCGACCAGGCAGGCCAGTGCCAGCGAGTGGAAGAACACATAGCGCAGGATCACACCTTCCTTGCCGTAATACTGGGTAGCAGTCGAAGCCACCACGATGGACTGGGCGTCGATCATCTTGCCCATTACACCACCGGCGGAGTTGGCCGCCGTCATCAGCACCGGCGACAGGCCCAGCTGGGTAGCGGATGCCTTTTGCAGACCACCGAACAGCACGTTGGCGGCGGTGTCGGAACCGGTCAGTGCCACGCCCAGCCAGCCCAGCAGGGTGCCGAAGAAGGGGTAGAGCACGCCAGTGTGCGAGAACGCCAGGCCCAGGGTGATGTCCACACCGGAGTAGCGGGTCAGGTAGCCCAGTGCCAGCATGGCCACGATGGTGATCAGCGAGTAGCGCAGGGACCAGAAGGTCTGACCGTATACCTTGATCAGCTCACTCGGACGATAGCCCATGATCAGGCCGGACAGGATGCCTGCCACCAGAATGCCGGTACCGGTGGTGGACAGCAGGTTCAGCTTGTAGATGGCTGCTTCGACATGCGGCTTGGCCACAACCGGCGGCATCTTCTGTACCAGGTTGTGCAGGCCGGGCCACTGGATGTCCAGCGTGAAGATGGCATCCAGCGCCTTTTTCACATTGGGAGAGCCCCAGGCGAATACCAGCACCGACAGGATCAGCCACGGCAGCCAGGCACGGATCACGTCACCGGTGGAGTAACCATGCTTGGGTTGCAGGGCGGTCTTGCCTGCGGCTTCGGCAGCGGCACCGGCCATGGTGCCGGCGGTGGAGGTGTATACCTCTTGCGGGTGCCATACCTTCAGGAAGAGAACCAGCGCGGCAATCGAGCACACCGAGGCAATCACGGCAACCAGTTCCGGCCCCATGGTGTTGGAGACGATCAGCTGCGGAATGGCGAAGGACAAGCCGGCCACCAGGGCGGCAGGCCAGATGCGCAGGGTGTTCTTCCAGCCGCAGAAGGCAATCAGCAGCCAGAACGGCACGATGACGGCGAAGATGGTCATCTGGCGACCCACCATGGAGGAAATCAGCATCACGTCGATGCCGGTCACCTTGGCCAGGGTGGTAATCGGTGTGCCCAGTGCACCGTAGGCGACCGGTGCGGTATTGGCGATCAGCGACAGGCCGGATGCGGCCAGCGGCGAGAAGCCCAGGCCAATCAGCATGGCACCGGTAACGGCCACCGGTGTGCCAAAGCCGCCAGCACCTTCGAAGAAGGCACCAAAGCAGAAGGCAATCAGCAGCAGTTGCAGGCGACGGTCTTGCGTGACGCCGGTAATGCTTTCACGCAGGATGGCAAACTGCCCTTTGCGTTCGGTCAGCTGGTACAGGAAGATCACGTTCAGGATGATCCAGCCAATCGGCAGCAAGCCGTTGGCCGCACCCATCAGGGTGGCGCTGGCAGCCATGCCGGCGGGCATGCCGAAAATGCCGATGGCGACAACGAGCGAAGTGATCAAACCCATCACGGCTGCAATGTGAGCCTTGATATGAAAAATGCCGAGCGCGCCCAGCAGCACGATGACCGGCAGCGCTGCGCACAGCGTAGACAGCCACGGGTTGCCCAGTGGGTCGTAAACGTGGGACCACATGATGGTTCTCTCCAATGATTGTTGGCGTTGATCGGGCGCAGCCATCGCGGCTGTGCCCCATTCGAGCGTTCCGCCTGTTTTTGTACTGGTGGCGGATGCCGCAACTGTAGTGATCAAGCATCAAATCGTCATTTAGGGCTTGCCCTTGCGGGTTTACCCTGTGTCTGACGATGGGGAGAGAGGGCGAGCGAGGGTCAGGCGGCGGTCAGCGGGGCGCTGCTTTCGCCATCCAGAGCGGATAACTGTCGGTGGTCAGCGGCTTGGTCACGCAAGCGGAAGAAGGCCACCCGTTGTTGCAAGGCTTCAGCATACTGCAGCATTTCCCGCGAAAGTGTGGCCATGTTCAGCGATTCTTCAGCGTTTTGCACTGATGAATAGCTTAATTGGTTCAAGGACTGTGAAATCTGGCTGATGCCCAGGTTCTGTTCCTGACTGCTGCTGTTGATGTGTTCCACCAGGCGACGGGTCTGGCTGATGATGTCTTCCAGCGTACCCATGGCACTACCGGCATGTTCGGCCCGGCTCATGGTTTGTTGCGACAGTTGCTGGATTTCCTGCGCCACGTCCTTGCTGCGCTGGGCCAGTTTGCGAACCTCCTGCGCCACCACGGCAAAACCCTTGCCGTGTTCTCCGGCGCGGGCGGCTTCGATTGTGGCATTCAAGGCCAGCAAATCCGTCTGGTAAACAATGTCGTCGATCTGCTCTATGCACTGAATGATATGGTGCAGGGCCTGCACCGTGTTTTCTACCAGCAAGCGGCCTTCACGGCTGGCATCTACCGCTGCAATGGCTTGTTGTTCGGTTTGCTGGGCGCTATGCATGGTGGCATCCAGCGTGGAAGAAAACTGCTGCAAGGTGGTGGCAATTTCCTCCAGATGGGCCGCCTGACTGCTGGTTTGGTCTCCGACATGGCTGGCAGCATGTTCTACCTGTCCGGACAAGGTGCGCATGTCGGTCGCAGTCTGGCGTATGCCGTGCATGACGGTGCTCAAGCGGCTGATCATGCTGTCCAGTACACCACTCATGCTGTGGGGGCTGACTTGCTGCAGACGGCCTTGCCACTGGCCCTCTGCCAGTTGGCCGATATGCTGACGGGTTTGGGCCGGTTCCGCACCCAGCAGCGCAATCAGCCGGCGATAGCTCCAGCGCAATAACAGGGCCACGACCAATACGGTTCCGAGCAAGGACAGTGACAATAGCAGCCAGTTTTGCCGGTTGCTGCTGGCTGCTTCATCTTCCAGTCGCTGCTGGTATTGCTGGGCCTGAATCACGGCCTTGTCGATAGCCTGGCGGTGTTGTGCATACACCTGCTGCATATGGGCAAAAACAATGTTTACCTGGCGGTCCTGTTTTTTTTGCAGGGCCGGAAGCAACTGCTGATTCAGCAATATGAAAAACTCACGTCCATATTCCTGAGCCTGGCCTGTCAGAGACTCGCGCAATGCAACAGGCAGGTCCTGTCGCTGCCAGTACTGGTAATGCTGATTGAATGCCTGTTCACTGCGCTGTAACTGCCCCAGCAGATGCGCTTGCTGCTCAACGGATGCCAGCCTGAGCTGATGGACGAGGAGATTGGCTTCAATGATGTAAGCCGGTGGCGGCAGGATATCTGCCACCAGATCCTTGGCCTGGATGATGCGGTGGTACTGCGGGCCACCGATGGTGATTTGCCTGATCAGTACTGCCGCTCCCAGCGCCACGGCGGCAAGCAAGCTGGCCAGCACCAGCGTGAGCCAGACAAAACGCTGGCGCACCGAGAAAAAACGGTGATGGTTCTGCATTGGTGTGATTCCCCAAAGCCCGCACATGTCCGGCCAGACCCTGCCTGTTGGCGGGCCTTGTCTGCTGTGCTGCTGTTGTCAGGCATGTCAGGCATGCCATGTTGTAAGTGAGCTTGAGACTGCAGTGGAAATGTCAGCAAGCCCACTTATCAGGAATAGCACATTATTGCCAGAGTGAAGGTATTACATACTGTCCTAAAGAATTGTTTTAAACAGTAGTAGGGGCAGGGGGTGGGCAGAGCCAGCAGCGCGCCTAGTTGCAATTAAGCCGCAATGGCTCCCATTGGTGAGGCTAGTCGTGTTGGTGGCCTGCTGTCAGTGCATGAGCCTGCAGACCATTTTCATCCAGCCGCAGATAGCCGCCATGATTGCCGTACCAGTCGGTCAACACCCAGCGCTGACTGGACTTGTTGTCTTGTTGATAGCTGTGGCAGGCCGGGCGGTGGGTGTGGCCGTGGATGAGAACCGGCCAGTCATACTGGTCGAGTAATGCCAGAACGGCCTGTTCGGTGACATCGGTAATGGCGCTCAGGCCTTGCTGCTGTTTGGCGGCTTCACTTTGCATGCGTGCCTGTGCGGCAATGGCGTGGCGTTCGGCCAAGGGGCGCGCCAGCATGGCGGCTTGCCAGGCCGGGTTGCGGCTCACGGCCCTGAATTGCTGATAGGCGGTGTCATCGGTACACAGCGCATCGCCATGGCTCAAGAGATAACGCTGGCCATAGGCCTCCAGCAGGTGAGGGTCTTCCAGCAACATGGCCCCGCTGCGCTGGCAAAAGCCCTCGCCCAGCAGGAAGTCGCGGTTGCCTCGCATCACATAAAGTGGGGTATGGCGGGAGAACTGCTGCATGGCAGCCAGCATGTCCTGCAAGAATGCAGAATCATCGTCATCACCAACCCAGTATTCGAACAAATCACCCAGAATGAACAGGCTGTCGATCTGCCCCTGCCATGCTTGCAAGGTACTCACGAACAACTGGCATAGTGCGGGGCTGTCTTCGCTCAGGTGCAGGTCGGAAATGAAGTGATGGCTCATGATGTTTCAGTAAGGGCAACAATTGTCAGAATGCCAAAGCAAAGCCAGCTCACCCGGGGGCAGCTGGCTTGCTGACAGGGCCGCTAGTGGCCCTGGACGGGATCAGATGATCTCGGCCTTTTCCACCACGACGGCTTCAACCGGCACGTCCTGGTGACCGCCGCTACGACCGGTACGCACGGTCTTGATGCGATCAACCACTTCCTTGCCTTCCACAACCTGGCCAAATACGGCATAGCCCCAGCCTTGAGTGGTTTCGGACTTGAAGTCCAGGAAGTCATTGTCGGACACGTTGATGAAGAACTGGGCCGATGCGGAGTGCGGGTCCATGGTGCGGGCCATGGCAACGGTGTAGGTCTTGTTGGAAACACCGTTGTTGGCTTCGTTCTTGATCGGATCGCGGGTGTCTTTTTGCTTCATGTCGGCATCAAAACCACCGCCCTGAATCATGAAACCGTTGATTACGCGGTGAAAGATGGTGCCGTCGTAGTGGCCGCTCTTTACGTATTCTTCAAAATTGGCGGCAGTGACCGGGGCTTTGTCGTGGAACAGTTCCAGAACGATATCGCCGAAGTTGGTGCTCAGTTTGATCATGAGGATTCCTTTATTGTCTGAAGCGTACGCTTGATGCGGTGTGCTGAAGGCCAGCCTGTGGCTGGCCGGTGAAGGCGGGTCAGGGTTTAACCACAACCTTCTGGATCACGATGGGCTCGAAGGGCACGTCATCCATGCCTTTCATGCTGCCGGTGTGGGTTTTGGCAATGCGGTTGACGACGTCCATGCCCTTGCTGACCTTGCCGAATACAGCATAGCCGATGCCTTGCGGGCTGGGGTTCTTGTAGTCAAGGAATTCGTTGTTGGCCACGTTGATGAAAAACTGTGCCGTTGCCGAATTTGGGTCGGCAGTGCGGGCCATGGCGATGGTGCCAATGCTGTTTTTCAGGCCGTTGGCGGCTTCATTGGGGATGGGCGCGTTGGTTTTCTTCTGTTCCAGCTTGCCGTCAAAACCACCACCCTGAATCATGAAACCATCGATGACGCGGTGAAATACCGTACCGTTGTAAAAACCGGCCTTGGCATAGCTGACAAAATTGGCCACGGTCTTGGGCGCTTTGGCCGAATCCAGGGTAATTTCAATCACGCCTTTGTTGGTGGTCATTTCCACCACCGGCGCGGCGTGTGCCAACAGGGGCAGGGCACACAGGGCAAGGCTTGCGAGCAGTTTTTTCATGGATGTAAGGAGTGCTGTCGGCGGAAACAAAGCCGAATTCTAGCACAGCAGCCGCATCGCGGATGCGGCTGCTTGGGTCGCTTGCTTCAGACGTCAAAACGCAGTGACTTGTCCTCATCTGCATTGTGCATGTGCTTGGGGGCACCTACGATCAGCGGGTCGGCGGCATGGGCCACGCGCGGGTCCTTGTTGGGGTAGTCCAGGCTGGCCAGGAAATGGCGGATACAGTTCAGCCGTGCCCGCTTCTTGTCATCCGATTTCACCACCACCCAGGGCGCATCGCCGGTATTGGTGTGGAAGAACATGGCTTGCTTGGCCGCAGTGTAGTCGTCCCATTTGTCCAGCGACTGAATGTCGATGGGCGAGAGCTTCCAGTGCTTGAGCGGGTCATCCCGGCGCGAGATGAAACGACGCAGCTGTTCTTCACGGCTGACCGAGAACCAGAACTTGAACAGATGGATGCCGCTGTTGACCAGCATGCGTTCCAGCTGCGGTGTCTGGCGCATGAATTCCAGGTATTCGTCCGGGGTGCAGAAGCCCATCACCCGTTCCACGCCGGCGCGGTTATACCAGGAGCGGTCGAAGAACACGATTTCGCCGGAAGACGGCAGATGTTCGATATAACGCTGGAAATACCATTGACCGCGTTCGCGCTCGGACGGTTTTTCCAGTGCCACCACACGGGCACCACGCGGGTTCAGGTGTTCCATGTAGCGCTTGATGGTACCGCCCTTGCCGGCAGCGTCGCGGCCTTCAAACAGGATGACGATTTTCTGCCCGGTTTCCTTCACCCAGTTCTGTACTTTCAACAGCTCGATCTGCAGTTCCAGCTTGATCTTTTCGTACTCGGCCCGGCGCATGCGGGTGCGGTAGGGGAAGCTGGCAGGGAGTTCGGCGGTGCTGCTGTCTTCGCTGGTGCCGTGCGGTGCCTCGGCCACCTGCAGTGCAACCGGCTGCTGGCTGATGGTTTCGATGGCTTTCACCGATTCCTGATGCACGCGCTTGACGTTGCTCTGGCGGCTGCTGGTGCTGCGCGCAGGCTTGCGGCTGGCCGCAGGAGTGCTGGTGGAGCTGGTATTTTCCGCGACAGGTGTGGTGTCGGCGGGCGTACTGATGGCGGGATCGTTATTTTTGTCTTGCGTCATGGTTTTCCCTCATGCTGAAGTGGTCTTGAAACCATGCTACGCCTGTTGAATTGGGGTGTCGATATGCCTCTGCCATGGCGGTTATTCCGCTGGCGGGATACCCGGCTGGCTTGCGCCTGGCGTAGTTGGCGTCGATGATGACAGTACAAACATGCAGCGGCAGCACTGTTTGCTGCCGCTTGCCATCAACGAAAGTCGCACCATGTTCAGTCCGGGATTCCACCCTTGTATTGTTGATACCCTCAAAAGCTATAACCGCCAGTTGCTGCGCGATGACATCATGGCCGGCATTACCGTCGGCATTGTCGCCTTGCCCTTGGCCATGGCCTTTGCCATGGCCAGTGGGGTGACGCCACAGGCTGGCATATTCACTGCCGTGATTGCCGGTTTTCTGGCGGCGGTGCTGGGGGGGAGCCGTTTGTCGGTCACCGGGCCTACCGGGGCCTTCATCGTCATCATCTACGGCATTGTGGCCAAGTACGGGGTGGCCAACCTGCTGATCTGCACCTTCATGTCCGGCGTGATGCTGGTGTTGATGGGCATTTTCCGGCTGGGGCAGGTGATCCGCTTTTTTCCCTTGCCACTGATTACCGGTTTTACCAACGGTATCGCCGTGCTGATTTTCCTGACCCAACTGAAAGATTTTTTCGGCTTGCCGGTGGAAAAGATGCCAGCCGGCTTCTTTGCCGTGATGCAGGTATTGCGTGAGCAACTGGGCAATTTTCACTGGCCGACCTTGCTGCTGTCTGCGGCCAGCCTGCTGCTTATCCTGCTATGGCCAAAGCGACTCAACCGCCTGTTGCCCGCGCCTTTTGTCGCGCTGATTCTGGCGACGCTGGCCACGGCCTTGTTCAGCCTGCCGGTGGCCACGCTGGGCAGCAAGTTCGGTGGTATTCCGCAAGGCTTGCCCAGCTTTGGCGGGCTGGACCTGGACCCGACCCATTTGTCCGACCTGCTGGCACCGGCCTTTACCATTGCCCTGCTGGGGGCCATCGAGTCACTGCTGTGTGCGGTGGTGGCGGACAGCATGACGTCCGACAAGCATGATTCCAATCAGGAGCTGATCGGTCAGGGCATCGCCAATATGGTGGCCCCGTTTTTTGGCGGCATTCCGGCGACCGGAGCGGTGGCGCGCACTGCCACCAATATCAGCAACGGCGGTCGCAGCCCGGTGGCTGCCATGGTGCATGCGGTGTTGCTGCTGTTGATTTTGCTGGTGGCAGCCCCGTTGGCGGCGAGCATTCCCCTGGCGGTGCTGGCGGCCATCCTGATTTCGGTGGCACTGAAAATGGGGGACTGGGATATCCGCAAGGCTTTCCAGTTTCCCAAGCGCGATACCGCCGTGCTGATTGTCACCTTTGTGCTGACCGTGGTGTTTGACCTGACGGTGGCAGTACAGATCGGCCTGCTGATGGCGGCGGTGTTCTTCATCCGCAGCATGGCCAGCCATACCTCGGTCAACCGCCTGTTGCCGGAATATGCGCAGTTGTTCGAGCGCCATACCATTGCCGGCAAGCATGTGCCGGATGGCTGCGCGGCTTTCCGGGTGGAGGGTGCACTGTTTTTCGGCGCGGCGGACAGTGTGGAAATCATTCACCAGCAGGCCGAGCAGGCGCGCGTCATCATCTTGCAGTTGCACCGGCTGGTGATGCTGGATACCACCGGTTTGCTGGCGCTGGACAGTCTGAACGACAAGCTGCGCGTACAGGGCAAGACGCTGATTCTGTGTGGTGCGACCGATGAGGTGCTGGACATGCTCAAGGGGTCGCGGCTGGTGGATGATCTGGGTGCGGATAATCTGCAGCCGGACCTGGCAGCCGCCTTGCAGCGTGCCGAACAGTTGCTGACCAGCGGGGTGGTGTGGGGCTAGAGCTGGCCTTCCTCGCGCAATACCTGCTGCAAGGCTGCAAAACAGCGTGGATCGATAGCCACGTGCAGGTTCTGCTGCATGATGTCCAGTGTTTTGGCCACCGGCGTGGCCGGGTGGTATGGCCGCTCGGCATTGATGGCGTCAAAAATGTCGGCGGTGGTGATGATGCGGGTTTCCAGGGTGATGGCGTCGCCTGACAGACCGCGCGGATAGCCCTTGCCATCCAGTCGTTCATGGTGGGCGGCGGAAACATCGGCCAGCTCGGCAAACACCTGCATGCGGCCAAGAATGGCGTGGGTGTAGCTGGCGTGTTTTTGCACGGCGGCCCATTCCTCGGCATCCAGCTTGCCTGGCTTGTCCAGAATGCGGTTGCTCACCCCCAGCTTGCCCACGTCGTGTAGCAGGGCGCCGCGTTTGAGCCAGCGGCGGCGCGCATCATCCAGGCCCAGGGTGGCGGCAATACGGTCGGCATAATGACCTACCCGCTGACTGTGACCGGCGGTGAAGGGGCTTTTGGAGTCGACCACCTGGCCGAAGCCTTCGGCAATTTCATCCAGATAATCTTCATCAACTTCCACCTGATGCTGGGCCGGTTCCAGCGCCAGTACCGCCTGATCGACAGCCGTCGATTCCAGCACCTGCCAGAAGGTTTCGTCACTGGCCACGCTGGCAAAGCTGGCCACCAGTTGTGGGTCGAACCAGTTGCCGGCACGTTGCTGCACCTCGGCCAGCGCACCGTCACGACCACTGGTGATGTGAAACACATCCACCACCTGCGCCAGCAGGGCAATGCGGGCATTGAGCGGAATGGCCTCACCCTGCAAACCCAGCGGACGGCCGGAGCCATCCCAGTGCTCGTCCAGCGACTGGATGCCGCGCGCCACGTTTTCATTGAAGCGCAGCTGGCGGGCGATATCCGCACCTCGATAGCAACGGGTCTGGATCAGTTCGTCGGCAATTTCCTTGCCATTGCGCACAATGCTGATAATGGATGCCAGGCGGTCGGCCCAGCCGGCGTGGCGACCGGTATGGCTGAATACAAAACCCAGCTTGTCCTGCAAGCTGCTGCCTACCAGCTTGAAGTCTTGCTTGAACTGGCGATCATCTGCCAGATACAGTTCGCTGATGCGGGCGGCATTGCTGCTGCAGCCCAGGTCTTTCAGCAGGATGGCGTAGTACAGTTCCCACAGTGACTGGCTGTCCAGCCCGATGGCACGGCCAATGTGCATGCCTATCCAGCAGCTGCGTACACAATGGCCTTCAGGTTGTCCCTCGGTGATATCCAGTGCATAGCTGAGCGAACCCAGCAATTCCGCCAGCTTGAGCGAAGCCCCCATGGTCCATGTCCTGTTTGAATCCGGTTGGCTGCTACTTTAGCTGCCAAACAGGGAGTCTGCCCAATAAAAACGGCATCGCCAGGCGATGCCGTTTTTATTGCCGATGATGATGGATCAGCGTTTGTGCTTGCTGCGGTTGGTGCCAGTGGCCTGGCTTGCCGGTTTGCTGCCCGGTTTTGCTCCCGGCCGGCCGGTGGCTTGCGGACGTCCACCAAAGGATTTGCCTTGCGCTGCCGTGGCCTTGCCCTGACCCGGACGCGGCTGGCCGGGCTTGCCATTGCCCTGACGTGCCGCCGGCGCGCCCAGACGGTGACGCACCGCAGCGGATTTGTCACCCGGCGGGGTGGGCGGAATCAGGCAGTGCTTGCTGTGGCCGATCAGGTCGCTGCGGCCCATATTGATCAGCGCATCGTGAATGATCTGCCAGTTGTCCGGGTGGTGATAGCGCAGGAAGGCCTTGTGCAGCTTGCGGCGATAACCATCGCGCACCACATCCACTTTTTCCGAGCTGCGCGACAGGCGCTTGAGCGGGTTGCGCCGGGTATGCCACATGGTGGTGGCCATGGCCATGGGCGTCGGGGTAAAGGTTTGCACCTGATCCAGACGGAAGTTGTTCTTCTTCAGCCACAGCGCCAGATTCATCATGTCCTCATCGCTGGTGCCGGGGTGGGCGGCGATGAAGTAGGGGATCAGGTATTGTTCCTTGCCGGCCTGACGGCTGAAGCGTTCGAACAGCTCCTTGAACTTGTCGTACGCGCCCATGCCCGGTTTCATCATCTTGGACAGCGGGCCGTCTTCGGTGTGCTCCGGGGCAATTTTCAGGTAGCCGCCCACGTGGTGCTGCACCAGTTCCTTGATGTATTCGGGCGAGCGCACCGCCAGGTCGTAACGCAGGCCGGACTGGATGTTGATCTTCTTCACCCCCGGCAGGGCACGTGCCTTGCGGTACAGCTGGATCAGGTGGCTGTGGTCGGTATTCAGGTTCTCGCAGATGTCCGGGAACACACAGGACAGCTTGCGACAGGAGCGTTCGATGTTCGGGTCCTTGCAGGACAGGCGGTACATATTGGCAGTCGGGCCGCCCAGATCGGAGATGTGACCGGTGAAGCCCGGCGTCTTGTCGCGGATTTCCTCGATCTCGTGCAGGATGGATTCTTCCGAACGGCTCTGGATGATGCGGCCTTCGTGCTCGGTGATGGAGCAGAAGGTACAGCCGCCAAAACAGCCGCGCATGATGTTGACCGAGTACTTGATCATTTCCCACGCCGGAATGTGCGCATTGCCATAGGACGGGTGCGGATTGCGGGCGTAGGGCAGGCCGTAGACGAAGTCCATTTCCTCGGTGGTCAGCGGAATGGGCGGCGGGTTCAGCCACACATCGCGGCTGCCGTGCAGCTGCACCAGTGCGCGCGCATTGCCGGGGTTGGATTCCAGATGCAGGGTGCGGCTGGCGTGTGCATACAGCACCGGGTCGTGCGCCACGGCTTCGTAGGCCGGAATGCGGATGACGGTTTTGGCACGTTCGGCGCGGCGTTTGGCCAGGCGCTCTTCGCGCGATTCGATGCGGATTACCTGCGGAGCAGTCGGGTCGCTGCCCTTGGTGGCCTCTGCTGCTTGTTCCGGAATCTCCTGATACGGATTCAGGTGCGGATCCACCTTGCCGGGGGTGTCCACCACGCTGGAGTCCATCTCCTGCCATTCCTCATCCGGACGCCAGCCTTGCTGCACCACAAAGGCGGTACCGCGTACGTCGCGGATTTCACTGAGTTTTTCACCCTTGGCAGCACGATGGGCGATTTCCACCAATGCGCGTTCGGCATTGCCATACAGCAGGATGTCGGCCTTGGAGGTAATCAGCACCGACTGGCGGACCTTGTCGCTCCAGTAATCGAAGTGGGCGATGCGGCGCAGGCTGGCTTCGATGGAACCGATCATCACCCCCACGCCGGGATAGGCTTCGCGGCAACGCTGGGCATACACGGTGACGGCACGGTCCGGGCGCTTGTTCGGTTCGGCATTGGGGGTGTAGGCATCATCCGAGCGCGGGCGACGGTCCGCCGTGTAGCGGTTGATCATCGAGTCCATATTGCCGGCGGTGACGCCGAAAAACAGGTTCGGCTTGCCCAGTGCGCGGAAGGGCTCGGCCGACTGCCAGTCCGGCTGCGCAATGATGCCGACGCGGAAGCCCTGGGCTTCCAGCAAACGGCCCACCAGCGCCATGCCGAAACTGGGATGGTCGATATAGCAATCGCCGGAAATCAGGATGATGTCACAGGAATCCCAGCCCAGCTGGTCCATTTCGGCGCGGCTCATCGGCAGGAAAGGGGCAGTGCCGAAGCGGCTGGCCCAGTACTTGCGGTAAGAGGTAATCGGTTTGGCGGCGGCTGGCTGTGTCGTCATGCTGAATGAAAGCGGCTGGTGGCGCAGGTGGATAAGCAACCGGGCATTATGCCGTACTTCTGGATTTTTATCAGCATAAATTGTTGTTTTTAATGGCGAATTGCCATGCTGGGAGTAGGGGTGGAGGGCAATATTTTCCGTTGAAATCAGTTGTTTGGCGGTTTTGCCGCCCTGCAAGCGCTGCCGGAGTGTGACCTTGGCCGCAGTTTGGCGTAGGCTTGCGGATTGTCTTGGTTTGTCATGCTGATGTGTTGTATTGCTTCACATCAGCCACATACAGCACAGGAAACATTGCGCATGAGCAGTCAGATCATCCATCTGGACGGAAAAACGTCTGAATCCCAAGTAGCTGAGCTGGAAAGCGGCAAGGTACTGTTTCTGCCGCAGCTGGACTTTGCCATCCAGCCTGCCGAACTGGCCTTGCTGAACCCGGCCATTGCCGACCCTAAACGCAAGAACATCAGCCTGGAGCCGCAAGATGATGGCAAGTTGCATGGCGTGGCCGACCCGGCCAACGAAGCCGCAGTGCGCGCCTTGATTGCCCGCTATCGCGACAGCGCCTTTGCCTTGGTCAACCAGTTGCTGCCGGAATACCGTGGCAAGCTGCGCGCTGCACCCACCAGCCTGCGCCTGATGCGGGTGGAAAATCGCCAGACTTCCTGGCGCAAGGACGACAGCCGCCTGCACGTGGATGCCTTCCCGTCCCGCCCCACCTACGGCGAGCGCATCCTGCGCGTGTTCTACAATGCCAATCCCAATGGTGAACCGCGCGTGTGGCGCGTCGGGGAGCCGTTTGCCGACATGGCGCGGCGCATGCTGCCTCGGGTGCCTTACCAATGGCCGGGTTCGGCCGCACTCATGGCTGCGCTGAAAATCACCAAGCGCAAACGCAGCGCTTACGACCACCTGATGCTGCATCTGCACGATGCCATGAAGGCGGACATGGACTACCAGCGCACCTGCCCGCAGGAAACCATGCCGTTTCCGTCTGGCTGCGGCTGGGTGTGTTTCTCCGACCATGCCTCGCATGCGGTGATGTCCGGCCAGTTCATGCTGGAGCAGACTTTCTGGCTGGCCGCGCAGGACATGGCCAACCCGGCACGCTCGCCACTGGCCGAATTGCAGGCCATCACCGGGCGCAAGCTGCTGTAAACCAAGCGGGCGGTTGGCCGGGCAAAGTACCGGCCAGCCTGTATTTCCCCGGCAAAACCGGCCATGCCGGGACTACCTCTCCCCAGCAAGGGCAAATCGGTTACAATCACCGATTGCTTTCAATCAGTCTGCAGCCAGAATCATGAGCACGGAAAACAACGCGCCAGTAGTCAGCAACTTCATTCGCAACATCATTGACGAGGATCTGGCTTCCGGCAAGCACAGTTCCATCGTCACCCGCTTCCCGCCGGAGCCCAATGGCTACCTGCACGTGGGTCACGCCAAATCCATCTGCCTGAACTTCGGTCTGGCCGAGGATTACCAGGGCAAGTGCAATCTGCGCATGGATGACACCAACCCGGAAAAAGAGTCGGACGAATTCGTGCAGTCCATCAGGGACAGCGTGGAATGGCTGGGCTTCAAGTGGGATGGCAATGTCCGTTTCGCCTCGGATTACTTCGATGCGCTGTATGACTATGCCGTCGAGCTGATCAAGTCGGGCAAGGCCTTTGTCTGCGACCTGAACGCCGAAGAAATGCGCGCCTATCGCGGCAGCCTGACCGAGCCGGGCAAGAACAGCCCCTTCCGCGACCGTAGCGTGGAAGAGAACCTCGACCTGTTCACCCGCATGCGTAACGGTGAATTCCCGGACGGCAGCAAGACCCTGCGCCTGAAAATCGACATGGCTTCCGGCAACGTGAACCTGCGCGACCCGGTGATCTACCGCATCCGCCGCGCACATCACCACCGTACCGGCGACAAGTGGTGCATCTACCCGATGTACGACTACACCCACTGCATCTCCGATGCGCTGGAAGGCATTACCCACAGCCTGTGCACGCTGGAGTTCGAAGACCATCGCCCGCTGTACGACTGGGTGCTGGACAACATCACCATTCCTTGCCACCCGCGCCAGTACGAATTCTCCCGTCTGGAACTGCTGTACGCGCTTACTTCCAAGCGCAAGCTGCAGGCGCTGGTGACCGACGGCCTGGTGGATGGCTGGAACGACCCGCGCATGCCCACCATCGAAGGCATGCGTCGCCGCGGTTTCAGCCCGGCCGGCATTCGCCTGTTCTGCCAGCGCATCGGCGTGTCCAAGGGTGAAAACATCATCGACATGAGCGTGCTGGAAGGCGCTGTGCGCGAGATGCTGGAAAACGAATCGCCGCGTGTGATGGCCGTGCTGGACCCGATCAAGGTGACCCTCACCAACTTCGATGCCGCCGTCACCGCCAGTCGCAGCGCGCCTTTCCATCCGCATCACCCGGAATTCGGCGAGCGCGAAGTGCCGATCGGCCGTGAAATCTGGATCGAGCGTGACGACTTTGCCGAAGTGCCGCCGCCCAAGTGGCAGCGCCTGACCGCCGGTGGCGAAGTGCGCCTGCGCTACAGCTATGTCATCAAGTGCGATGAAGTGATCAAGGATGCCGACGGCAAGGTGGTGGAACTGAAGTGCTCCATCGACCACGACACCCTGGGCAAGAACCCGGAAGGCCGCAAGGTCAAGGGCGTGATTCACTGGGTATCGGCCGAGCACGCGATTGAAGCCGACGTTCGCCTGTACGACCGCCTGTTCACCGAGCCGCGTCCGGATGCGGTGCGTGGCGACGATGGCGAATATGTCGACTTCCGCCAGTTCCTCAACCCGGAATCGCTGAAAACCGTCACTGCCTATGTGGAAGACGCCGTGCTTAAAGCAGCCCCGGAATCGCGCTTCCAGTTTGAGCGCCTGGGCTACTTTGTCACCGACCGTTACGACCATCAGCAAGGTGTGCGTGCGGTGTTCAACCGGACTGTGGGTTTGCGCGATAACTGGAGCAAGTGATTTTTTGTCCCAACGGGTAAGTAAGCACTTACTTACCCGACTTGGTGCTGAATCTCTCTCAAGCGGGCCTGCTGGCCCGCTTTTTTCATGTCTGTTGATCGGATACACCGTTCGGCGGGCACTGACAAGCTTCGCCAGCGCAGCATTTGATGCGCGTCGACTTTGGCGTGATGTAATTTGCCTGCTACACCTGTCCTGCCTAGCATCAAAACCATTCAGTCTTGCTTTGCGGAGAAGTGTGATGAACCAGCCTCGCCTGCTGTATCTGCAATCCGGTGGTCCCACCGCCGTTCTCAATGCCTCGGCGCAAGGGGTGATCGAAACCGCCCGCAAGCTGGGCATCTCGGTGTATGCCGCCCGCGACGGCCTGGCTGGCCTGCTGGAAGACCGGCTGGTGAATACCGATGGGGTGTCCGATCATGACATCGCCCGGCTGGGTTTTTTGCCCGGCGGGCATTTTGGCGTCAGCCGCCGCATGATAGGCCGTTTCGACGAATGTCCTGAGGACTGGCTGCGCATGAAAGCGGTGCTGGCGCGTCACGGCATTCATTATCTGCTGATCAATGGCGGCAACGGCTCGCTGGGCTGTGCCGCCCGGCTGGCGGATTTCCAGCGTCACACCGGCCACGCCCTGCATGTCATCGGTGTGCCCAAAACCATAGACAACGATCTGGTCGGCACCGACAACAGTCCGGGCTATGGCTCGGCGGCCAAGTTTCTGGCCAGCACCATGCTGGAAGTGGGCATGGACATGATCAGCATGGGCCGCGGCCGGGTATTCATCATGGAGGCCATGGGCCGCCATACCGGCTGGCTGGCGGCGGCACCGGCTGCGGCGCGGATTCACGGCGGGCAGGCACCGCATATCGTGTTGCTGCCGGAAGTGCCGTTTGATCAGGACAAGTTTCTGGCGGCAGTGGATGCCAGTCTGGCGGCGCATGGCCAGTGCGCCATCTCGGTGGCAGAAGGCCTGGTGGATGCCGCCGGACGCTTTGTCACCGAGGCCAATGCCTCGGCCGTGTATGGCCACGAGCAACTGGGCGGGGTGGGCAGCTGGCTGGCGGCGCTGCTCAAGCGCGAGCGCGGCCTGTCCGCCCATGTGGCGCAGGTGGATTATCTGCAACGCGCAGCCGGGCATCTGGTGTCGGCCACCGATGCCGCCCAGGCTTACCAGATGGGGCAGAAGGGCGTGGAATGGCTGCAGGCCGGCCGCAGCGGTGTGATGGCGGGCATCCGCCGCCTGTCCGATCACCCTTACCGCTGGGAAGTGGCGGAGTTTCCGCTCTCTGATGTTGGGGATCTGGAAAAGGCTTTCCCGTCGCACTTCATCTCTGCCGATGGCTATGGCGTGACCCAGGCTTTTCTGGATTACCTGCTGCCGCTGATGGAAGGGGAGCGCATGCCACCCTTCCGTCAGGGCGTGCCGGACTACCGCCGTATTGAATGGCCGCCGGTGTGACCCCATTTACTGGCAGCAGATGTCACTCGGGACCGGGCACTGGCCCGGTTTTTCATTTTCCGCGCAGCAGGACGGGCAGTGTGCAGGCGCTTCGCGGGGGCTTGACGACTCTGATACAATTTCCCCTTTTACCCAAGCACAGGTTATCTAGATCATGCTGAACGTGTACAACACCCTGACTCGCCAGAAAGAAGAGTTCCATCCCATCGAACCGGGCAAGGTGCGTATGTATGTGTGTGGCATGACGGTGTATGACCTCTGTCATATCGGCCATGCCCGCATGCTGGCCGCCTTTGACGTGATCTACCGCTGGCTCAAGGCCTCCGGTTACGATGTCAACTACGTGCGCAACATCACCGACATCGAAGACAAGATCATCAAGCGGGCGCTGGAACGCGGCATTACCCCGGACCAGTTGGTGGCGGAAACCATCGCCGACATGCATCAGGATGCCGCTGCGCTGAACCTGCTGCCGCCGACTCACGAACCGCGCGCCACCCATCATGTGGGCGGCATGATTGCGCTGATCGAACAGCTGATTGCCAATGGCAAGGCCTATCCGGCCCCCAATGGCGATGTGTATTACGCGGTGCGCGAGTTTGAAGGCTACGGCAAGCTGTCTGGCCGTACGCTGGACAAGCTGCGCGCCGGTGAGCGCGTGGAAATCGACCCCAACAAGCGCGACCCGCTGGACTTCGTGCTGTGGAAGGCTGCCAAACCGGGCGAGCCGTCCTGGGACAGCCCATGGGGTGCTGGCCGTCCGGGCTGGCATATCGAATGCTCGGTGATGAGCTGCCACCATCTGGGCGAGCACTTCGACATCCACGGCGGTGGTGAAGACCTGCAATTCCCGCACCATGAAAACGAAATCGCCCAGTCCGAAGGCGCGCATGGCCATCAGTATGTGAATTACTGGCTGCACAACGGCTTCATCAATGTCGATGGCGAAAAGATGTCAAAATCGCTGGGCAATTTCTTCACCATCCGCGACGTGCTGCAGCATTTCGACGGCGAAGTGGTGCGCTTCTTCATTGTGCGCAGCCACTACCGCAGCCCGGTCAACTACACCGACAGCATCCTCAACGATGCCAAGCAGGGCCTGACTCGTCTCTACACTGCCTTGCGCGGTCTGGCGCTGCCGGAAAGCACGGGCATTGACTGGAGCAACCCGTACGCTGCGCGCTTCAAGGCAGCGATGGATGACGACTTCAGCTCCTCCGAAGCCGTTGCCGTGCTGTTCGAGCTGGCTGGTGAAGTCAACAAGAGCCGCGATGTGCAACTGGCCCGCCTGATGAAGGACCTGGGCGGCGTGCTCGGCCTGCTGCAACGTGAGCCGGAGGAATTCCTCAAGGCCGGTGCCGGTGAAGGTGAATTGACTGCCGAGCAGATCGAAGCCCTGATCCAGGCGCGTCGTGATGCGCGTGCCAACAAGAACTGGGCCGAGTCCGACCGTATCCGTGACGAGCTAATCGCCAAGGGTGTGGTGCTGGAAGACAATGCGCAGGGCACCAGCTGGCGTCGTGCCTGAGCCTGCATTGCTGGCCGGGTAAGTCCAGGGCGGCAGTCTGATAAGGGCTGTCGCCGTTTTCGTTTCGGGCGACTTGTCAAGTGCTGATAAAGCGCGGATAATGCACCCCTTCACCAAGTAGTACAGGCAAAACCCCTGTACCCGTAACCAAGGAAGCTCATCATGCGCGCTGATATCCACCCGAATTACAAAGAAGTTGCGGTTACCTGCTCCTGCGGTAACACCTTCACCACCCAGTCCACCATGGGCAAGGACGCCTTCCACATTGAAGTGTGCTCCAGCTGCCACCCGTTCTACACTGGCAAGCAGAAGATTGTTGATACCGCCGGCCGTATCGACAAGTTCAACCAGAAGTTCGGTGGCTTCTTCAAGCGCTAAGCTTGTAAGCTTTGGAAAAAAGGCAGCCCAGGCTGCCTTTTTTCATTTCCGCTGCGTGTGCTTGCACATTAAAATAATGCTTTACTCCAACTGGCGCGCGCCTCGATGCTGACGTACTCCCCGCAAAACGCCACCGTTCCCGTTCCCACCGAAAAGCCCTGGGTCTTGTTGCTGCTGTGTTTTGTCTGGCTGTGGCCGGGCATCATCGGTCACGACCCGTGGAAGCCTGACGAACCCTATGTGATGGCTGTAGTGGATGGCATGCTGCGCAGCGGCAACTGGCTGCTGCCCACCATCCAGGGCGTACCCTATCTGGAATCCCCACCGCTGTATTACTGGGTGGCCACGGTACTTGCCAAGCTGTTTTCCCCCTGGCTGCTCCCTGCCCATGATGCCGCGCGGCTGGCAACGCCGCTGTTCATGACCCTGGGACTCACCCTGGCAGGGATGACCGGGCGTGACCTGATAGGCCGCCGTCACGGACGCAGCGTGGTGATGATTTTGATTGGCTGTCTGGGCCTGATTGTCACCGGCCACCAGATGACGCCGATGGTAGCCAGCTTTACCGGTTTTGCCGCCGCCTTTTATGCCCTGTCGCTCACCCTGCGCTCTCCCGGACTGGCCGGTGCCATTCTGGGGGCAGGTAGCGCCGCCCTGTTCCTGAGTGCCAGCCTGCTGGAAGTGATGCTGGTGTGGGCTGTCGTGCTGTTCCTGCCGGCCTTTGCCGCGTGGCGCAACAAGCGCTATGTCATCACCGTGCTGATGGCCTTGCTGGTGGCTGTGCCTGTGGCGCTGATCTGGCCGCTGGAGCTGTCCCGCAGCTATCCGGCGCTGTTCCGCCTGTGGTGGGAACACCATGCGCTGGGCCCGCTGGACGGCTTTGGCAAGGTAGGACTGTTTCACGGTTTTGGCTACTACACCTTCAATACCATCTGGTTTGCCTGGCCGGCCTGGCCGCTTGCCGCCTGGACGCTGTACCGCAACCGCAAGTACGAACTGCCCATGTTGCAGCTGCCGCTGATGTTTTTTGCCGTGGTGCTGATCATGCTGACGCTGTCGGTGCGCAAGAGCATGGATTACGCCATGCCGCTGCTGTTGCCGCTGTCCCTGCTCGCTGCGGTTGAGCTGGATAATCTGCGGCGTGGCGCTGCGGCCTTTCTCAACTGGTTCGGCCTGATGGCATTCGGGGTGTTCGGCCTGCTGATCTGGGCGGGCTGGGCGGCGATGAACTATGGCTGGCCAGAACGGCTGGCAGGCCGGGCACAGTATTTCAGTCCTTACTATGTGCCACATGTTTCGCTGCTGGCCGCCATCTTTGCCATTCTGGCCACCATCACCTGGATATGGGCGGTCACCCGCAGCCATGTGCGTGGTCGGCAAGCCATTACCAACTGGGCTGCCGGACTTACCTTGTGCTGGGGATTGGCGCTGAGCCTGTGGCTGCCGTGGCTGGATGCGGCAAAGAGCTATCGCCCGGTGGTGGAAAGCATGCTGCGCAACGTGCCCCCGGCGGTACTCAATGGCAGCAGCTGCATTGCCACCGAGCGCGAGAACATGATTGCGCGCATCAGCTGGCACTATTATGGCGGGATAGATCTGGTAGCTTATCCGGCTGGCGAAAGCAGCCCCTGCGACTACCGCTTATTGATGCGTTCACGTACCGAGGGCCTGGCCGAGCCGGGCTGGAGCTTGTTGTGGCAGGGATCGCGACCGCGCGAGAAGTACGAGCTGTTCGGCCTGTTCAAGCGCTCGCCGCACTAGCCGCACAGCAGGATTCATCAAGATGACAACAGGCCGCAGCACATGCGGCCTGTCTGCTTTTAGTCCTTCCCGTGCTGATTCAGGGCAGCCATCACTGCCGACAGGCTTTCCGCCAGCACAAACAGTTCGCGCTCTTCAAAGCGGACATGGGCAGTCATGGCATCGGCAAAGGCTTGCAGCATGGCTGGCGAGGCCAGTTGCGGATGTTGCAGCAGGGCATGCAAATGGGCGTGATCTGCCAGCGTGCGCTCAACCGCAGCCTGCTGGCTGGCTTGTGACAGCGCAGGTAACAAGAGGCGTTCTTCCTGGGCGAAATGGGCTTGCAAGCTGTCCTGATAATGCTGGATCAGTCGCCGGGCGACGCGTTGCCACTCTTCAGCATCATCCTGCCGTGCCGCTTTACCGGCTTGCATGGCCAGCGACAGGGCATGGTGATGGTCGTGTGAGAGTGGGGTAAGGGCTGCGCTGCGTTTCATGATGGTGGCTGTTAACGGTCAGGCAGACAGCCTGCGCCAGTGGCAGAAGATGTGCCTTGATCACTCTCAAGGACAGCCGGGCCTCCCGGCGGGAGGCCCTGAGCGGCTAGTGTTGCAACTGCGGCAGATTGGCAAACAGCTGCAGTGCTTCCGGGTTGGCTAGTGCACTGAGATTATTCACCGGCTCGCCGTGAATCACGTTTTTCACCGCCAGTTCGACAATCTTGCCGCTGATGGTGCGTGGAATATCCGCAACGGCAATGATGCGCGCCGGTACATGGCGCGGGCTGGCACCACGCTTGATCTGTTCGCGCAGCCGGTTGACCAGCGCCTCATCCAGCACATGGCCCTGCTGCAGCCGGACAAACAATACCACGCGCTCGTCGTCCTGCCAGCGCTGGCCCACGGCCAGGCTTTCCACCACTTCCGGGAAGCTTTCCACCTGACGGTAGATTTCCGCCGTGCCGATACGCACGCCACCGGGGTTGAGCACCGCGTCGGAACGGCCATAAATCACCATGCCGTTGTGGGCGGTGATTTCAGCGTAGTCACCGTGGCACCACACATTATCGAAGCGGCCAAAATAGGCCTGACGATATTTGCTGCCTTGCTCGTCCTGCCAGAACCCCACCGGCATGGAGGGGAAGGGGCGGGTGCATACCAGTTCGCCCTTTTCCTGCCGCACCGGCCTGCCGTAACTGTTGAAGATGTCCACCGCCATGCCCAGGCCACGGCATTGCAGCTCTCCACGGTATACCGGCAGGTTGGCGCAACCCAGGGCAAAACAGGACACGATGTCAGTACCGCCGGAAATGGAGGCCAGATTGATGTCCTGCTTGATGTTGGCGTATACCCAGTCAAAGCTTTCCGCCATCAGTGGCGAGCCGGTGGAGAAGATGGCGCGCAGTGCATCCAGCCGGTATTGCGTGGCAGGAGTCAGGTTGATCTTGCGCAGGCCGTCGATGTATTTGGCCGAGGTGCCAAACTGGGTGAATTGCCATTGCTGCGCATATTCCCACAGGATGTGTCCCTGATTGGCAAACGGCGAGCCGTCATACAGCATCAGCGCCGCGCCGCTGGCCAGGCCGGATACCAGCCAGTTCCACATCATCCAGCCGCAGGTGGTGAAGTAAAACAGGTGGTCGCCATGGTGAATGTCGGCGTGCAGCTGGTGCTCCTTCAGGTGCTGCAGCAAGGTGCCGCCAGTGCCATGCACGATGCACTTGGGTTTGCCGGTGGTGCCGCTGGAGTACAGGATGAACAGCGGATGGTTGAATTCCACCCGGACAAACTGCAAGTGACGCGCAGCGAAGCGGGCAATGAAATCGTCCAGCGTGATGGTGCGCGGCAGGCTTTCGGCAAAGGCAGCGGTTTCGCCCAGATAGGGGACGGCAATGAACTGCTGCACCGAAGGCAGACCGGCTGCCAGCGCCTGCATCTTGTCGCGGATGTCGATCTGCTTGCCGCCATACCAGTAGCCATCCGGACAGAACAGCAGCTTGGGTTCGGTCTGGCCGAAGCGGTCGATGGCTCCGTCGATGCCGAAGTCGGGCGAACAACTGGTCCACACCGCACCCAGGCTGGTGGCAGCCAGCATGGCAGCCACGGTTTCCGGCATATTGGGCAGGAAACCGGCCACGCGGTCGCCTGCCACAATGCCGGCGGCCTGCATGGCTTGCTGCAAGCGGGACACCAGCTGGCGCAGCTGCTGCCAGCTGTAGCGGGATTTGACCTTGTCTTCCCCCCAGAACACCAGGGCGGTGGCATCACCATCGTGGCGCAGCAGGTTTTCTGCGTAATTGAGGCGGGCTTCGGGGAAAAAGCGCGCAGCCAGCATATTGTCCGCCTGCTCCAGCGCGCTCCCACCCTTGTCACCCAGCACCCCGCAGTAATCCCACACCAGCGCCCAGAAGCGGCCCGGATCGTCCACACTGGCTTGCCACAGAGTCTGGTAGTCGGGCAGCGGGCGGTCGTAGGCTGCTTCGGCCAGGCGGGTAAAGGCATGCAGGTGGGAGCCTGCAATACGTTCGGCGGATGGTTGCCAGATGGGCTGGGTGGGCTGCTGCATGGTTCTCCTCTTTCTTTACCTTGCTTGCTTTTCTTGCTTTGTTTTTGCGGCCTTGCCGTGGCGGCTCAGTGGGCCGTTGCCATGGCCTGTGCCACCTTCGAGGTGGGGGCGCGGCCCAGCAGGCCGGCGGCAAACCAGGCGGTTTGCACCAGTGTCGGCAAGTCTATGCCACAGTCCACGCCCAGGCCATGCATCAGGTACACCACGTCTTCGGTGGCGACATTGCCGGATGCCCCACGAGCATACGGGCAGCCGCCCAGCCCGGCAATCGAGGAATCGAATGTTCTGATGCCAGCCTGAAAAGAAGCATGAATATTGCTGATGGCCATGCCGTAGGTATCGTGGAAGTGACCTGCCAGTTGTGCAATTGGCACAAGCTTGCTGACTGCTTCCAGCATGTCCAGTACCCGGTTGGGAGTGCCCGTGCCGATGGTGTCGCCCAGTGAAATTTCGTAGCAGCCCATGTCCAGCAGACGGGCAGCCACTTCTGCCACCTTGGCCGGGGCAATGGCGCCCTCGTAGGGGCAATCCACCACGCAGGACACATAGCCCCGCACGCGGATGCCCTCGCGCCGTGCGGTAGCCATCACGCTGTCAAAGCGGGCCAGGCTTTCGGCAATGCTGGCATTGATGTTTTTCTGGCTGAAACTTTCACTGGCCGCACCAAACACGGCAATCTCGCGCACGCCAGCAGCCAGTGCCTGTTCCATGCCCTTGTCGTTGGGCACCAGCACCGGGTAATTCACCGCACCGGACAGCTCCAGTGCTTGCAGTATGTGCAGGCTGTCGGCCATTTGCGGCACCCATTTGGGCGAGACAAAAGCCCCGGCCTCGATGGTGTTGAGGCCGCTTTCAGCCAGGCGGCGAATCAGTTCCAGCTTGCTGGAGGTATCCACCTGCTGCTTTTCGTTCTGCAGCCCGTCCCGCGGGCCGACTTCGACGATTTTTACGGTTGGCATAGCGTGTTGTCCTCCGGATCAGGCGGCGTCGAAGTCGAGCAACTCGTCGCCATCGCATACCTGTTCACCAGCACCAAAGTAAAAGGCATTCACCGTGCCATCGGCTGGGGCATGGATGGTGTGCTCCATTTTCATGGCTTCCAGAATCAACAGGGGCTCACCTTTGCTCACCTGCTGCCCGCTACTGGCCAGCAAGGCCACTACCCGCCCAGGCATCGGTGCTTTCAGGTGGGTGGCGCCATGCACTTCTTCGGTGTTGGCGGCGTACGGGTCCACCCAGCTTGCTTCCAGTCGTTCGCCTTGCAGGAACAACACCCGCTGCTGCTGCTGGTTGATGACGGTGGCACGCAGTTGTTGCCCGTCCAGCGTGACATGCCATTCACCGTGTTGCAGCCGTGCTGCGGCCTGATATGTCTGTCCTGCCACCGTCACAGCAAAACCGTGGTCCAGATGGCGCACGCTGACACTGTGCAGGGTGTCGCCGTGCATGAATTGCTGGATGGTTTCCAGCTGACCATTCAGTCGCCAGCCTGCGCGCACCGGGAAGTCCGTCTGTGCGCCCAGCGTCTGGACCAGCGCCAGCACGGCCAGCTGCGTGCTACTGGCCGGGACGGCCGGTGGCAGCAAGTCATCCTGATAGCGGGCGATGAGCCCGGTATCCACTGCACCACTGGCAAAGCTGTGGTGCTGCACAATGCGGCGCAGGAAAGCGATATTGGTGGTGACACCGGCCACCTGGTATTGCGCCAGTGCCGCGTCCAGCTGTTGCAAGGCGGCAGCCCGGTTTTCTCCCCACACGATCAGCTTGGCAATCATCGGGTCGTAGAAGGGGCTGATGCTGTCGCCTTGTTCCACCCCGGTATCGATGCGAACCTGTGCGCTTTCGGCAGGGGTGGCCAGATGAATCAGCTGGCCGGTGGCGGGCAGGAAGCCCTTGTCCGGGTCTTCCGCATAAATACGCGCCTCGATGGCGTGGCCGTGAATCTGCAGCTCGTCCTGCCGCAGCGGTAGCGGCTGACCGGCGGCCACTTGCAACTGCCAGGCCACCAGGTCCTGCCGGGTGATCATTTCGGTCACCGGGTGTTCTACCTGCAGACGGGTGTTCATCTCCATGAAGTAAAAGTCACCGGGGCGGCCATCGTCCTGTACCGCCATGATGAATTCCACCGTCCCCGCACCGACATAGCCCACCGCACGTGCAGCGGCGCAGGCGGCTTCGCCCATGGCCTGCCGGGTGCTGACCGGCAAATCCGGTGCCGGGGCTTCTTCCAGTACTTTCTGATGACGGCGCTGCACCGAGCAGTCACGCTCGAACAGGTAGACACAGCCTCCCAGGCTGTCGGCAAACACCTGGATTTCCACATGGCGCGACCGTGGCAGATATTTCTCCACCAGTACCTTGTCGTCACCGAAACTGGCGGCAGCTTCGCGCTGGCAGGAGGCCAGCGCAGCGGCGAAATCCTCGCTGCGCTCGACAATGCGCATGCCCTTGCCACCACCACCGGCGCTGGCCTTGATCAGTACCGGATAGCCGATACGGTCGGCTTGCTGGTGCAGGAAATCCGGCTCCTGGCACTCACCGTGATAGCCGGGCACCAGCGGTACGGCCGCTTGTTCCATCAGTGCCTTGGCGGCAGATTTGCTACCCATGGCGGCAATGGCGCTGGCCGGCGGGCCGATAAAGGCGATACCTGCGGCAGCGCAGGCGGCGGCAAAATCAGCGTTTTCAGACAAAAAACCATAACCGGGGTGGATGGCCTCGGCACCGCTCTGGCGGGCAATGTCCAGAATCAGCCCGGCCTTGAGATAGGATTCCGCCGCCGGTGCCGGACCCAGTCGCCAGGCTTCATCGGCCAGTCTGACAAAGCGGGCATCCGCATCGGCATCGGAATAAACGGCAACAGTGGCAATGCCCAGCTGGCGCGCGGTCTTGATCACCCGGCAGGCGATTTCCCCGCGGTTGGCAATGAGGATTTTCTTGAACATGGCAGTGTCCTTATTGTTCTTGTTGCCAGGCGGGCGGGCGTTTGTCGAAGAAGGCGGCCAGGCCTTCGCGGGCTTCCTGTCCGCTGCGGGTACTGGCAATGCGGCTGGCGGTATCGGCCAGCAGGTCGTCATCCCACGGTGAACCTTCATGCAGTTCGGCCAGCAGGTCTTTGGCTGCCCCCAGTGCGCGTGGTGCGCCTTTGGCCAGTTCGCTGGCGATGTCGGCGATGCGCTGGTCCAGCATGTCGGCGGCGACAACTTCATGCACCAGGCCGATACGGGCGGCGGTGGCGGCGTCAATGCGCTCGGCCGACAGGAAGTAGCGCCGCGCCTGCCGCCAGCCAATGGCATCGGCCACATAAGGGCCGATGGTGGCCGGAATCAGGCCCAGCCGCACTTCGGTCAGGCCGAAGCGGGCGGCGTCGGTGGCAATGGCAATGTCACATACGGTAGCCAGGCCGGTGCCACCGGCAATGGCCGGGCCGTGGATGCGGGCGATTACCGGCTTCTGGCTGCGGTAAATGGCCTTGAGCATGGCGGCCAGGCGCTGGGCATCGGCCAGGTTTTCCGCTTCGCTGTAACCGGCGGCGCGGCGCATCCAGTCCAGGTCAGCCCCGGCGGAAAAGCTTTTTCCATGTCCGGCCAGCACGATGACACGCACGCTGTCGTCCAGTTGCAGGGCCTTGAAGGCGGCGGTCAGCTCGGCAATCAGCATTTCGTTCAGCGCATTGTGCAGTTCCGGGCGGTTCATCCAGACAGTGGCGGTGCTGCCGCTGCAATGGATATCGAGAGTCTGATACTGGCTCATGGCGCTTCCTTACATGCGGAACACGCCAAAGCGTGTCTTTTCGATGGGCGCGGACAGGGCGGCTTCGAGTGCCAGGCTCAGTACATCGCGGGTCTGGGCCGGGTCGATGATGCCGTCGTCCCACAGCCGTGCGCTGGCGTAATAAGGGTGGCCCTGGCGTTCGTATTGTTCGCGTACCGGTGCTTTCAGCGCCTCTTCCTGCTCGGCGGTGAAGGCCTCGCCCAGTTGTTCCTTCTTGACCTGTGCCAGCACCCCGGCGGCCTGTTCGCCACCCATCACCGAAATGCGGCTATTGGGCCACATCCACAGCATGCGCGGGCTGTAAGCGCGGCCACACATGCCGTAGTTACCCGCACCGAAGCTGCCGCCAATCAGCACGGTGAACTTGGGCACGCTGGCGCAGGCCACGGCGGTAACCAGCTTGGCGCCATCCTTGGCGATGCCGCCGTTTTCATACTTCTTGCCCACCATGAAGCCGGTGATGTTCTGCAGGAAGATCAGCGGAATGCCGCGCTGGCAGCACAGTTCGACAAAGTGCGCACCCTTGAGGGCCGATTCGGAAAACAGGATGCCGTTATTGGCGATGATGCCAACACGCCAGCCATTGAGGCGGGCAAAACCGGTGACCAGCGTCGTGCCGTAGTTCAGCTTGAATTCGTCAAAGTCGGAGTCGTCCACCAGTCGGGCGATGATTTCACGCACATCAAACGGCTTTTTCGGGTCGGCCGGAATCACGCCGTAGATTTCCTCGGCGGCATGGCGTGGTGCTTTGGGTTCGGTGCGGTCCAGCACGCCTTGTTTGTGCCAGTTGAGGTTGGCCACGATGCGGCGGGCAATGCCCAGCGCGTGGGCGTCGTTCTGCGCCAGATGGTCGGCCACGCCGGAGATGCGGGCGTGTACATCTCCACCGCCCAGCTCTTCTGCGGTGACGACCTCGCCGGTAGCGGCCTTCACCAGCGGCGGGCCGCCCAGAAAGATGGTGCCTTGTTCCTTGACGATGACGGTTTCGTCCGACATGGCGGGTACATAAGCACCGCCGGCGGTGCAGCTGCCCATCACCACCGCGATTTGCGGAATGCCGGCGGCAGACAATTGGGCCTGGTTGAAGAAAATGCGGCCAAAGTGTTCCTTGTCCGGGAAAACCTCGTCCTGCAGCGGCAAGAAGGCTCCGCCGGAATCCACCAGATAGACGCAGGGCAGGCGGTTTTCCCTGGCGATTTCCTGCGCGCGCAGATGCTTTTTCACCGTCATCGGGTAATAAGTACCACCCTTGACCGTGGCATCGTTGGCGATGATCAGGCAGTCCACCCCGGCAATGCGGCCGATACCGCTGATCAGGCTGGCACCCGGCGCATCGTCGTTGTACATGCCAAATGCCGCCAGTTGGGACAGTTCCAGAAAGGGCGCGCCAGGGTCCAGCAGCAGGTTGATGCGCTCGCGCGGCAGCAGCTTGCCACGGGCGGTGTGTTTTTCACGGGCTTTGTCGCCGCCGCCCAGTGCCGCCGTGGCGACTTTCTGTTTCAAGTCTTCCACCAGCGCACGCATCTTGTCGGCATTGGCCTGGAAGTCCGGCGCGCGGGGGGAGAGTTTGGATTCGATGACTGGCATGATTTTAGGGAGTGGGGAGTAGGGAGTAGCAGGTGACGGGTGGGGAACTCCCCACTCCCGACTCTCTACTCCCGGTGTTAGTGGTCAGTAGGGTGTGGGTGGGTTGACGGTTTTACTCCCGCCCCCCCACTCTCTACTCCCGATGTTCAGCGTGTTTCCGCCATCAGTTCGCGCCCAATCAGCCAGCGGCGGATTTCGCTGGTGCCTGCGCCGATTTCATACAGCTTGGCATCGCGCAGCAGGCGGCCGGTGGCGTACTCATTGATATAGCCGTTGCCGCCCAGGCACTGGATGGCATCCAGCGCCATCTGGGTGGCGTTTTCGGCGGCGTACAGAATGGCCCCGGCAGCGTCCTTGCGCGTCTGGCGGCCGGTATCGCCCCGGTCCAGTGCCTGGCCCACGGCATAGACATAAGCACGGCTGGCGGACAGCTTGACGTACATGTCGGCCAGCTTGCCCTGCATCAGCTGGAAGTCGCCAATGGCCTGGCCAAACTGTTTGCGGTCATTCAGATAGGGGACGACGATGTCCATGCAGGCCTGCATGATGCCCAGCGGGCCTGCCGACAGCACGGCGCGTTCGTAGTCCAGCCCGCTCATCAGCACTTTCACGCCATTGCCTTCGCCGCCCAGTACGTTTTCGGCCGGGATTTCACAGTTGTCGAAGAACAGCGGGTAGGTGTTGGAACCGCGCATGCCCAGCTTGTCCAGCTTGCTGCCATGCGAGAAACCGGCAAAGCCTTTTTCCACGATAAAAGCCGTGATGCCCCTGGGCCCGGCGTTGACGTCGGTCTTGGCATACACCACCAGGGTGTCGGCATCGCCGCCGTTGGTAATCCACATCTTGCTGCCGTTCAGTACATAACGGTCGCCTTTTTTATCGGCGCGCAGCTTCATGCTGACCACATCGGAACCGGCATTGGGTTCGGACATGGCCAGCGCGCCCACGTGTTCGCCGGAAATCAGCTTGGGCAGGTAGCGGGCTTTCTGTTCGGCCGAGCCGTTCTTGCGGATCTGGTTAACGCACAGATTGGAGTGCGCGCCGTAGGACAGGGCGACCGAGGCCGAGGCACGGCTGATTTCTTCCATCACGATCATGTGGGCCAGGTAGCCCATATTGGCGCCACCGTATTCTTCTTCGGCGGTGATGCCCAGCAAGCCCAGGTCACCAAACTTGCGCCACAGGTCGGCCGGAAAGAGGTTGTCACGGTCGATGTCGGCGGCGCGCGGGGCGATTTCGGCGTCGGCAAAATCCTTCACGCTCTGGCGCAACATGTCGTAAGTGTCGCCGTGGTCAAAACGCAGGCTGCTGTACATGGTGTTTCTCCTCGGTGCCGGTCGTGGCGGCTGTGCCTGACAGGCTTTTGTGATGGTTGCCTTACTGCTTTGAATATTGAATTACGTTTACGTAAGCGTCAATATGGTGTGGTAAAAAAACCTGCACGAGGGCAGGTGTTCAGGCGGGGTTGTCGGCCTTGGTGGTCATCTGGTCGATCACGCCACGGCAGTGTTTTTCCAGCGCATCGATTTCCGCCAGCACCACGTCGATGTCACGCCGCTGTTCTTCCAGCTGTTCGCGCCGGGCCACCAGCAAATGCAGCAGCTTGAGCGACTGGCTGGCTTCATCGCGGGCCAGATCATACAGATCAATGATTTCGCGTATTTCCGACAAGGACAGGCCAATGCGCTTGCCACGCAGGATAAGCCGCAGGCGGGCGCGGTCGCGGCGGGTGAACACCCGCTGACGGCCATCGCGTTGCGGCTCGATCAGCCCTTGTTCCTCGTAAAAGCGGATGGTGCGCAGTGTGACGTCAAAATCACGCGCCAGATCCGAAATGGTGAAGACTTCCTGTTCTGTCATGGTATCTGCTTTCAGTATTTATACGGATTGTAGCGTTTTTCCCACGGCTTCTCATCATGATAGATGTATTACGTTTACGTAATCGTCAACTTGTGGGATTAATGCCAGAAAAATGGGCCGCGCCATGCAGCGTGGCTGCCGTCGCAAGGGAAACGACGCATCCGGATAAAGAGACCACAACAAGGAGACACACAATGCAGCACGCCAGCTACGTGCACGGAGCCAGTCAGCAGCCACTGATTGGCAAAACCATCGGCCAGATGTTTGACCAGGCCTGCCAGCACCACGCCCAGCGGGACGCCCTGGTGGTTCGCCAGCAGGGCATACGCTGGAGTTATGCCCAGTTACAGGAGCTAGTGGACCGGATGGCGTGCAGCCTGATGCGCCTAGGCCTTGAACCGGGGGAGCGCATCGGCATCTGGTCGCAAAACAATGCCGAATGGGTGCTGACGCAGTTTGCCACCGCCAAGGCTGGGCTGGTGCTGGTGAATATCAACCCGGCTTACCGCCGTGCCGAGCTGGAATATGCGATTAACAAGGTAGGTTGCCGCGCCCTGATTGCTTCGCCCAGCTTCAAGAGCAGCAATTACATCGAGATGCTGCAGGATTTGTTGCCCGAACTGGCCGACAGCCAACCCGGCGAGCTTCGTGCCGCCCGCATGCCCAGGCTGGAATGGGTGATCCGCATGGGCCAGCAGGCCACGCCGGGCATGCTGGGGTTTGCCGAACTGCTGACCGAACCGACCCCTGCCGAGCGCGCCGCCTTGCAGCAGTTGGGCGATCGCCTGCAATTCGATGATGCCATCAACATCCAGTTCACCTCCGGAACCACCGGCAGCCCCAAGGGGGCCACGCTGTCGCATCACAATATTCTCAATAACGCCTTCTTTACCGGACAGGCCATGGGCTTCAGTCCGGCCGACCGGTTGTGCATCCCGGTGCCGCTGTACCACTGTTTCGGCATGGTGCTGGGCACGCTTACCTGCCTCACGCATGGGGCCTGCATGGTGTTCCCGGCGGAAAGCTTTGATGCACTCAGCGTGCTGCAAACCGTGCAGGAAGAACGCTGTACTGCCTTGCATGGCGTGCCCACCATGTTCATCGGCTTGCTGGACCACCCCCAGTTCGCGCAATTCGACCTGTCCAGCCTGCGCACCGGCGTGATGGCCGGCAGCCCTTGTCCCATCGAGGTGATGAAGCGTGTCACCACTCTGATGCACATGTCGCAAGTCACCATTGGCTACGGCATGACGGAAACCAGCCCGCTCAGCTTCCAGAGCAGTGCCGACACCCCGCTGGACAAGCGCGTGTCCACCGTCGGGCAGGTGCATCCGCATGTGGAGGTCAAGATTGTCGATAACGATGGCCACATCGTGCCGCATGGCGAAACCGGGGAGCTGCTGACCCGTGGCTATTCGGTAATGCTGGGCTATTGGGACGACCCGCAGAAAACCGCCGACTCCATCGACCGTTCCGGCTGGATGCACAGCGGAGACCTGGCAGTGATGGATGCCGAGGGTTATGTGAATATCGTGGGCCGGGTGAAGGACATGGTGATTCGCGGCGGCGAAAACATTTACCCGCGAGAGGTGGAGGAGTTCTTCTACCGTCATCCCAAGATTCAGGAAGTGCAGGTGATTGGCGTGCCGGACGACCGCTTTGGCGAGGAACTGTGTGCCTGGATCAAGCTGCGTGATGGCGAACAGGCCAGCATCGAGGACATGCGTGCCTTTTGCCAGGGCCAGATCGCCCATTACAAGATTCCGCGTTACATCGAATTTGTCGACAGCTTTCCCATGACCATTACCGGCAAGATCCAGAAGTTTGTCATGCGCCAGCAAATGAAGGAAAAACTGGGACTGAACGACAGTCAGACTGCGTAAACGCAGATGGATCAAACTTTGTATGCACAGGCCCCGGCGAGCCGGGGCTTTTTTCGCTACAATGCGCCCATTCAATCTGACCGCTAGGAGCGCACCATGACTGATATCGTATTCAATGACGCCGATCTGGCCCGGCTGGAACAGTTGCTGACGCCCCTGTCGATCAGTGGCAGCACCATGCGCCCGGACGAAGTACAAGGCTTCTTTGCCGCGCTGGCCAGCGGACCGGATGCCGCCGACCGCAGCATGTGGCTGGCTGAAGTGCTGGGCGATGCTCCGGCTTTTGAAAATGCCGAAGAACAGGCGGAGCTGGAAGCCCTGCTGCAAAAGCTGTTTGATGTCACCGCCCATGTGCTGGCCGATGGCCGCGAGCTGGACCTGATCCTCTACGCCGACGAAGACGGCGACGACGACGAAGCCGACTACTGGCCGTGGTGCAATGCCTATCTGTACGCGCTGGACGTGGTGGATACCGACTGGTTCGAAGCGGCGGACGATGAAGGTTTCGAAGACCTGCTGATGCCGATTCTGGTGCTGGGCGGCATGTTCGAGGAAGAAGACGGCGAAGACCTGGTCACCTTTACCGACGAGGAAAAGGATGACTGCAAGGAACAGCTGCCAGAGGCGCTGATTGCCGTATTCAACTACTGGCGCGCCAAGGCACAGGCTCCGGCCACCGTACGCCGTGAAGGCGAAAAGGTGGGCCGCAACGACCCTTGCCCTTGCGGTAGCGGCAAGAAGTACAAGGCCTGCTGCGGCAGCAACTGAGTTTTCTGCCAGCCTGCGGGCTGGTGAATGCCATGCCTGAAAGCCTCCACACGGAGGCTTTTTCTTTTACTGCCAAGTGGGGGCCATGGTTCAGGATTGATGCAGGTATGAAATGAAATCCTGTTGTTCGGCACTAAGTGGTTCATGCTTGCGCGTCAAGATGCCAAAAGGAGGGAGTGGTATGTCTACCTTGATTGGCAATATCTGCACGATGCCCATCTCCAGATAGTCTGACATGGCCGATTCCGCTAACAGCATCACCGCATTGGTGCGTTGAATCAGTTGCAGCATGGAGTAAATTGAATTGCTCTCGATGATATTACCGGGCAAGGGCAGTGCGGCGTGCAGCAGATATTGTTCCAATGCCATGCGTGCCGGGCTGCTGGGTGCTTGTAATATCCATGGCCAGTCTCGTAGTAATACCGGTATTTCGATATGTTGCTGTTGCAATAACACATGGTGTTTAGCCACCACCAGTCGCAATACTTCATTACCCATTGGCCAAAAATCAAAAGCCGCATCTTCGGTTTTCGGGCTGCGCCGGGCGATGGCAAGGTCGATGCGTCCTTGTTCCAGCAGGCGGATCACTTCGTCGCTGGTATCTCCCATCACACGGATGCACAGGCGGGGCCTTTCCTGTTTCAAACGTGCAATTGCCGCCATGACCCGCTCGGGTGCCGCACCCATGATGGCACCCACTGACAAGTAGCCAAAGCCTTCTTTCTTCTGCACTGCCAGCGTCTGCATGCAGCCTTCCAGGTGGTGCAGGCTGCGGGTGGCGAATTTGACCAACACCACGCCCAGTGCCGTGGGGCGCATGCCATGTGGCAGGCGGTCAAACAGCTGGCAGTCAAACATATCCTCGATTTCCTGCAGCATGCGGCTGGCAGCTGGTTGCGACATATGCATGCCTTCCGCCGTCCGTTTCATATTCTGGCTATTCCCCAATAACACCAACATTTGCAAATGCTTGTAACGCAGGCGTTGCAGTAAATGACGGTGCCGTGTTGCTGGCAGCATGGCGGTTTTATCCATAAGCAGAAGGTATTGCCAGTTAATTAAATGTAATTGGATGGTTCTGCGAGTATGTCGTAGTTTTACTGCTGCCGCTTATTTTCTGAGTGCCATCAATAGCCTGATATTTACCAAAGAAAATAAGGATAATTCCTGATTGAAGGGGGTGAATATTCTTATGTCGGTTTTTATTATCGGCTGTGATTAATTTCGTCAGTCATCCCAGTAAATTCATCCCGGATATTGGTTTTTTCTGATCAGTTTGGATTCGGATATTCAACGTCGGAGCAGTCCACCATGAAGCAAATGCCAGTCATCAAACACGTCCGTGCCTTTACCTTGCGAGGTGGTGGTGCGGATTATCACGATCAGGCCGATGGCCACTGGATTGACGACCACATCGCCACGCCGATGTCCAAATACCCGGCCTATCGGCAAAGCCGACGCAGCTTTGGCATCAATGTGCTGGGCACGCTGGTGGTGGAGGTGGAGGACAGCGCTGGCAATGTCGGCTTTGCCGTGACGACAGGCGGCGAACCGGCAGCTTTCATCGTCGAGCGCCATCTGGCGCGTTTCGTGGAAGGGGCCCGGGTTTGCGATATCGAGCGCATCTGGGACCAGATGTACCACGGCACCCTGTTTTACGGACGCAAGGGCCTGGTGCTCAACGCCATCTCCGGGGTGGATCTGGCCTTGTGGGATTTGCTGGGCAAGGTGCGGCAGGAGCCGGTGTACCAGTTGCTTGGCGGTGCGGTGCGGGACGAGCTGCAGTTTTATGCCACCGGCGCACGGCCAGACCTCGCCCGCGAAATGGGATTCATCGGCGGGAAAATGCCGCTGCACCACGGGCCGGCAGAGGGGGAGGACGGCCTGCAAAAAAACCTGGCCTTGCTGGCCAGCATGCGCGAGCGGGTAGGCCCGGACTTTTGGCTGATGATCGACTGCTGGATGAGCCTGGACCTGAACTACGCCACCCGTCTGGCACAGGCGGCAGCGGCGTTTGGCCTGAAATGGATAGAAGAAGCACTACCGCCGGACGACTACTGGGGCTATGCCGCCTTGCGGCAGCAACTGCCGCCGGGCATGTTGTGCACGACGGGCGAGCACGAGGCCACGCGCTGGGGTTTTCGCATGCTGCTGGAAATGGGCTGCTGCGACATCATCCAGCCCGATGTCGGCTGGTGTGGCGGCATTACCGAACTGCTGAAAATCTCGGCACTTGCCGATGCGCATCAGGCGCTGGTGATTCCGCATGGCTCCAGCGTGTACAGCTATCACTTTGTCGCCACCCGTCACAACAGCCCGTTTGCCGAATTCCTGATGATGGCACCGCAGGCCGATCAGGTGGTGCCGATGTTCAGTCCACAGCTATTGCACGAGCCAGTGCCGGAAAACGGCCGCATGCCGGTATCGCGGCTGGACCGTCCCGGTTTCGGCGTGGAGCTTAATCCCGCCTGCGCCTTGCATCGCCCCTACCTGCACACGCCGGGAGGCTGAGATGACGCATGGACAAGCACTTTGCACCCTGGCTTTCCGCATGCAGTTGTTTCCGGGGCAAGCCGAGGAATATCAACGGCGCCATGCCGCCATCTGGCCGGAACTGAAAACCGCGCTGCTGGATGCCGGCATTGTCGAGTACCGCATTTTTCATGATGACAAGGATGATGCCTTGTTTGCCGTGCTGTACTGCCGGCAGCCCGACCGGCTGGCGGAACTGCCCAGCCTGCCGGTGATGCAGCAATGGTGGGCCAATATGGCCGACATCATGGTGACCCAGCCGGACTTTGCGCCGGTACAGGTAGGCTTGCGCAGCATGTTCGTGCTGAGTACGGGGGAGGGACCGCCATGCGCATCGTAGACGCCCATTGCCATTTCTGGTGGCTGGGGGGAGGGCAGTACCCCTGGCTGACCCGGCGCAAGCCCAATCTGCTGGGTGATTACACCGCGCTGGCACGTGACTTCCTGTTGCCGGACCTGAGACAGCTGGCCGAGCAGGCCGATATCGAGCTGGCGGGCGTGGTGCATATCGAAGCCAATGCGACGGATGTGCTGGAGGAAACCCGCCAACTGGAACACATGCTCGACTTGTCCGGCGATACCTTGCCAGTTGCTTTGCTGCCTTTTCTCGATCTGGCCAACCCTCAGGTGGCGGATCAGCTTGCCCGGCAACTGGCAGCTTCCACTCGCGTACGTGGCGTGCGGCAGATTCTCAACGTGCATGCCGACCCGCAGTTCGACTATGTGGGCCGCCACTACATGCGCGAGGCGCAATGGCAGTGCGGGATGGCCTTGCTGGAACGCCACGGCCTGATCTTCGAATTGCAAATCTACCCCTCACAAATGCAGGAAGCCGCTGCGCTGGCCAGGCGTTATCCGGCGGTGCGCTTTGCGCTGAATCATGCCGGCATGTATGTGGATCGCCATGCCCCTGTCGGCTGGCGCGCGTGGCGGGATGGCATGCGGGCCCTGGCAGCCTGCCCGAATGTGCAGGTAAAGCTGAGCGGTTTCGGCATGCTCGACCACCACTGGACCGAGGACAGTCTGCGGCCGCTGGTGTACGAGGCCATCGATGCCTTCGGCAGCGCACGCTGCATGTTTGCTTCCAATTTCCCTGTGTGCAGCCTGTACACCTCCTACCGCAGGCTGTGGCAGGCCTATGACAATTTGCTGGCGCAGGCTGCGGCACATGAGCGGCGTGCCATGTTTGCCGACAATGCCTGGCGCTTTTACCAATTGGGAGACTAGCCAGATGGCCATCATTCTGCTGGGCCTGTTGTTTCATTTCATCGGCTCGTTTTCGTCCGCCAGTTTTTATCTGCCGTATCGCAGCGTGCGGCTGTGGTCCTGGGAAAACTTCTGGCTGCTGGGCGGCTTGTTTTCCTGGCTGATTGCCCCGTGGCTGGCCATTGCGCTGACCATTCCGGGTTTTGCTTCCATCCTTGAGACTGCAGACAGCGGGACACTGGGCTGGACTTACTTCTTCGGCGTGTTATGGGGCATCGGTGGCCTCACCTTTGGCCTGGCCATGCGCTATATCGGCCTGTCGCTGGGCATGTCCATCATCATGGGCCTGACATCCGCCCTGGGTGCCCTGATGCCGCCGCTGTTCAATGACCTGTTTGGCCGCGAGGACGGTTTGCGCCTGAGCCAGATGCTGCTCAGCAGCGGTGGGCAGATGGTGCTGCTGGGCGTGCTGGGCTCGCTGATCGGCATCGTGTTGTGCGGGGTGGCCGGCATGCGCAAGGAGCGCGAAGTCGATCTGGCGACCAAGCAAAGTGCGGTCAGGGAATTCAACATGAAAAAGGGCATCGCGGTTGCGCTGGTGTCCGGTTGCCTGAGTGCCTGCTTCAGCTACGGCATCAATGCGGGCAAACCTCTGGCGCTGGCTGCCGTGGCGTACGGTGCCAATTCCCTGTTCATGAACAATCTGACCTTTGCCGTCATCATGCTCGGTGGCCTCACCACCAATGCGTTGTGGTGTCTGCACCTGTCCTTGCGCCGTCGCAGTCTGGGCGAATTCGTCAATCGCAACACCCCCTTGCTGCGCAACTACCTGCTGTGCGCGCTGGGCGGTTTGCTGTGGTATCTGCAGTTCTTCTTCTATGGCATGGGCGAAAGTCGCTTGCATAACCCCACCAGCTCGTGGGTGCTGCACATGTCTTTCATCATCCTGATTTCCAATCTGTGGGGTGTCTGCCTGGGCGAATGGCGCGGTACTGCACCGCAGACACGCCGCATCCTGTCGCTGGGCATTGTGGTCATTATTGCCGCCATCGGCATGGTGGGTTTTGGTAGTGCAGTCCATTAAGACTCGCCAACAAAACCCCCGCTCCAGCGTTGCGCCGCCTTGCCGTACGCCTTGTACTGTCTGCGGCGGCGCGCCTTGGCCCGGGTTCTCTACGGAGTTTTGTTAGCAGCGCTAAGCACGGCTGGCAAAACGGGATTTGTCCTTGGTCCCGGCCTGCGGTGGTGGGCATGGAATCAAGGGTTTGCTGTAGCACATCGGGCTGGTATCGCCGGTATTTCTGAGGAGACAAGCGATGTTGTTAGCAGGTAAGCGAGTGGTGATTACCGGGGCGTCCCGTGGCATAGGGCGGGCCATTGCACTGGGCTGTGCCCGCCATGGGGCGGATGTGATGCTGGGCCACAGTGGCCGCAGCAGCGCGGATGACATCCTGACCCTGCGCCACCAGATTGAGGTTCTGGGGCGCAAGGTGGCCGATCAGGCGGGTGATATTGCCGACCCCGACACCGGTGCTGCGCTGATTGCCATGGCGGTGGAGTGCCTGGGCGGGGTGGATGTCTTCATCAGCAATGCAGGCATCTGTCCTTTCCATGCCTTTCTGGACATGCCGCACGAGACGTATTACCGCACGGTGAATACCAATCTGAACGGTGCCTATTTTGCGGTACAGGCGGCCGCAAGGCAGATGCAGCATCAGGCTGAAGGTGGCGCCATCATTGCAGTCAGCTCCATCAGTGCCCTGGTGGGCGGTGGCATGCAAACCCACTACACCCCCACCAAGGCAGGTTTGCTGTCGCTGATGCAGTCCTGCGCCATTGCCTTGGGGCCGTTTGGTATCCGCTGCAATGCCTTGCTGCCGGGCACCATAGAAACCGACATCAACCGGGAGGATCTGGCCGACCCGCACAAGCGCAGCCATATGCAAAACCGCATCCCGCTGGGGCGGCTGGGGCAGCCGGAGGATCTGGTCGGCCCGGCGGTATTCCTGGCCTCGGACCTGGCGCGCTATGTCACCGGGGCCAGCCTGCTGGTGGATGGCGGCATGTATGTCAATCTGCAATAGGAGTTGCCCATGCAGCTGCCAGACAATCATTTCAAATCTGCCTTGCAGCAGATGTCATCAATATCACCCCGGTACGGTATCTGGGCTGGCATGGCTTCCGCCTATCACGCGGAAATACTGGCTGGCACCGGCCATGACTGGATTCTGCTCGATGGCGAGCATGCGCCCAATACCGTGCCCACGCTGTTGGGACAGCTGCAGGCGCTGGCGGCTTATCCCGTCGATCCAGTGGTGCGCATCCCGCATGGCGACCCGGCATTGATCAAGCAGGTGCTGGATATCGGCGCACAAACCCTGATGGTGCCGATGGTGGAGAGCGCAGCACAGGCCGCCACTCTGGTGCGGGCCATGCGTTACCCGCCAGCGGGGATACGTGGTGTCGGTGGCGGACTGATCCGCGCCACTCGCTGGGATGCGGTGGCGGATTACATACCGCAGGCCGATCAGGCGCTGTGCCTGGTGGTGCAGATCGAATCTTCACTCGGGGTGCAAAACGCGGCGCAGATCGCCGCTGTGGAAGGCATGGATGCCATCTTTATCGGCCCGGCCGACTTATCCACCAGCATGGGCCACGCGGGTAATGCCAGCCATGCCGACGTCCAGCACAGCATCCGTCACGTCATTGACAGCTGCCTGGCGCACGGCAAGGCCTGCGGCATTCTGGCGCCCAATGAGCAGGATGCCCGCCGTTATGCCGAGTGGGGTTGCAGCTTTATTGCCATCAGCATCGACATCCCGCTGCTGCGTCAGGCGGCACTGGCCAGCCTGGCACGTTTCCGTGTTTCTTCTTTATCCGTCACCAGCAAGCAGGGCTATTAACCATCCCCCTACAAGGGCGCACGCCGGTGATGTGCGCCCGGCATGGCAACATGATTTTCCAGGAGCATGCCGATGTCTGAAATTCAGCAATTGCGTCATTACATCAATGGCCGTTTTATCGAAGGGGTCGATCACCATGTGGTGAGTAATCCGGCCAATGGCCAGATTCTGGCCCATTCTCCGCAGGCCTCCACGCAGCAGGTGGCTGATGCCCTGAGTGCTGCCCGTGCCGCCCAGCGTGACTGGGCTGCGCGACCGGCCATCGAGCGTGCCGCTTATCTGCGCAGTATTGCCGCCCTTGTTCGTCAGCAAGTGGATGTACTGGCCCATACCATTAGCGCAGAACAAGGCAAAACCCTGGCGCTGGCCAAGGTTGAAGTGGGCTTTACGGCCGATTACCTGGACTACATGGCCGAATGGGCAAGACGCATTGAAGGCGAGGTTATCAGTAGCGACCGTGCCGGCGAGCAGATATTCCTGCTGCGCAAGCCATTGGGTGTGGTGGCCGGCATCCTGCCCTGGAATTTTCCTTTCTTTCTGATTGCCCGCAAGATGGCGCCGGCCCTGCTGACCGGCAATACCATCGTGATCAAGCCCAGCGAGGAAACGCCGATCAACTGTCATCTGTTCAGCCAGTTGGTGGCGCAGTCAGGCATGCCGGTCGGGGTGTTCAATGTGCTGTATGGTCGGGGTGCGACCGGAGCTGACATGGCTGGCAGCGCGGACGTCGACATGATCAGCTTTACCGGCAGTGTGGCAACCGGTGCGCGCATTGCGGCAGCGGCAGCCCCGCATATCACCAAACTGAATCTGGAGCTGGGCGGCAAGGCACCAGCCATCGTACTGGCCGATGCCGACCTCGATCTGGCGGCGAGAGCCATCCACGCCTCTCGCATCATCAATACCGGTCAGGTGTGCAACTGTGCCGAACGGGTCTATGTCGAGCGCAAGGTGGCGGATGCCTTCATCGACAAGGTGGCCAGCGCAATGGCGGCAACCCGCTATGGCGACCCGCTGGCGGTGGCGGATATCGACATGGGGCCACTGATCAACCGTCAGGCACTGGAAAGGGTGCAGGCAAAAGTGTCGCAGGCGGTGCAGGAGGGGGCGCAGCTGATTACCGGTGGCCAGGTGGCGGATCTGGGGTCTGGCTTCCATTTCCAGCCAACGGTGCTGGCCGGCTGCCACGGGCAGATGGAGGTCATGCGGCAAGAGATATTCGGCCCGGTATTGCCCATACAGGTGGTGGACAGCATGGAGGAGGCCATTGCCCTGGCCAATGATTCCGAGTACGGCCTGACTTCATCCGTGTATACCCGCGATCTGGCCAAGGCGATGCAGGCAATGCGTGAACTGGACTTTGGCGAAACCTATATCAACCGGGAAAACTTTGAAGCGATGCAAGGTTTTCATGCCGGAGTGCGCAAATCCGGCATCGGTGGGGCTGACGGCAAGCATGGTCTGTACGAGTACACGCATAGTCATGTGGTGTATTTGCAGGCTTGAGTTGCATTGCTTCCTGCTGGACATGAGTACTTGCTTGCCCGTGCTGTCATGCAAAAAGCATGACAGTGCGTGACGGTTTTGATTAGAATGAAACCGAGAGTACGAGCTCTCTTTTTTTCATTCCTTTATTCATAAGCCCGGTTTTTCCGGGCTTTTTTTTGTTTTCCGACAGCCACTTGGCGGCAATCGGGCGAAAAAAAACGGCCCTGCAGGGCCGTGCAAAGGGTAGAGCCAGCAATCAATCAGAACGCGAAGTGCTCTTCATCCAGCGACATCAGCGGTGCAGCACCGCCCTTGATGCGCGCCAGCAGGGTATGCACTTCGGGGAAGAGTTTGGCCATGTAGAAGCGACCGGTGGCAATCTTGGCCAGGTAGAAGGCATCATCGCCCTTGCCCAGGCTGGCATGTGCCACTTCAGCCATGCGCGCCCACAGCCAGGCATAGGTCAGATGGCCGATCAGGCGCAGGTAGTCGGTAGCGGCTGCACCGGCTTCGTCCTTGTTCTGCAGGCTGGCCATGCCCACGCCCATGGTCACTTCGCCCACATCCTTCATCAGCCTGGACAGCGGAGCAATGTATTCGGCCAGCTTGTCATTGCCTTCATTGGCCTGGCAGAACTGGTGAATCTGCTTGGTGAACTTGCGCAGTTTCTGGCCCTGATCCAGCAATACCTTGCGGCCCAGCAGGTCAATCGCCTGGATGCCATTGGTGCCTTCGTAGATTTGCGAGATGCGGCAGTCGCGTACCAGCTGCTCCATGCCCCATTCGCGGATGAAGCCATGGCCACCAAATACCTGCATGCCCATATTGGCTGCTTCAAAACCGTTATCGGTCATGAAGGCCTTGGCCACCGGGGTGAGCAGCGCCACCAGGTCCGCCGCGTCCTGACGCTGCGCGGCATCCGGATGCTTGTCTTCGATATCCAGTTGCAAGGCCAGCAGGGCGGTCAATGCGCGGCCGGCTTCGGTATAGGCTTTCTGGGTCAGCAGCATGCGGCGCACGTCCGGATGCACGATGATGGGGTCGGCCGGCTTGTCCGGGCATTTGTTGCCGGTGAGCGCACGCATTTGCAGGCGTTCGCGTGCATAAGCCAGTGCGCCCTGGAAGGACGCTTCGCCAATGCCCAGGCCTTGCATGCCGCAACCCAGACGCGCAGCGTTCATCATGGTGAACATGCAGGCCAGGCCCTTGTTGGCTTCGCCAATCAGCCAGCCCTGTGCCTCATCCAGATTGATCACCGCAGTAGCATTGGCCTTGATGCCCATCTTGTGTTCCAGGCTGCCGCAGGCCACGGTGTTACGGCGGCCATCGGCCAGGAACTTGGGAACGATGAACAGCGAGATGCCCTTCACATCCTTCGGCGCATCCGGCAGGCGGGCCAGGACCAGGTGGATGATGTTGTCGGACATGTCGTGCTCGCCAGCGGAAATGAAAATCTTGGTGCCGGTAATGCGATAGCTGCCATCGGCATTGGGTTCGGCACGGGTTTTCAGCAGGCCCAGGTCGGTGCCGCAGTGCGGTTCGGTCAGGCACATGGTGCCGGTCCAGCTGCCATCCACCAGTCGCGGCAGGTAAGTGGCTTTCTGTTCATCACTGCCGTGGGCGTGAATGGCGGCATAGGCACCGTGCGACAGACCGGGATACATCGACCAGGCCACATTGGACGAACATTGCATTTCCATCACCGGGAAAGCCAGTGATTTGGGCATGCCCTGGCCGCCATAGGCCGGGTCACAGTCCAGTGCCGGAAAGCCCAGCTCGCAATATTGCTTGTAGGCTTCCTTGAAGCCCGGCGGGGTGGTGACGGACTTGGTGCTGGGGTCGAACTGGCAGCCTTCTTCATCGGCCTGGCGGTTCAGGGGTGCCAGCTCGCTTTCACAGAACTGGGCGGCAGCTTCCAGATAGGAAGTGAAAATGTCCTGGGTGGCTTCTTCGTAGCCGGGCAGCTGCGGGATGATGTCCTGCACCTTGATCAGTTCGTTCAGTACGAAGTCAAAGTCGCGCAATGGTGCTTTGTATGCGGGCATGGTGTTTCTCCTGTAGGTTGCGCTGCCCGGGTTTTCCGGGTCGAATAGCCGTGAACGCAAGGCGGTTTGATTGCATGCGCTTAATTCAAACGCTTGTTTAAATTATTCCGCCGGCTTTGACAACATCTTTTAGCGGCAGGCTGCTGCTGGTGTGGCATTACGACAACGGGAAGCATCATCTTCATGTCCGCTTTGCGAAAACTGCTGCAACGTGTCAGCAAGGGGCGTCACCACCTGTTGCAGCGCCCCTCGCTGCGCTGGCTGGGGCCATTGCTGGACCACCCGGCCTGCTGGGCATTGAACCGGCGCAAAGTGGCGCGCGGTGTTGCACTGGGGCTGGCCACCGGTTTGCTGCCCGGCCCGCCCAAGCGGCTGTCCACCTTGCTGTTGGCGTTCTGCCTGAAATTGAATGTGCCGGCAGCCCTGCTGGCAACGCTGTACAGCAACCCGCTCACCATCCTGCCACTTTATTTTCTGGCTTATTCCTGCGGACTGCTGTTACTGGGGGACCCCACTGCAGGTACAATGAGCCAGCCTCCACTCTGGGAGAACCAGACCCTGTGGCAATGGAGCCGCCAGTTGCTTGACTGGCTGTTACTGCTGGGCTGGCCTTTGTTGTTGGGCTTGCTGGTATTGGGGCTGCTGTTGTCGGTGTCGGGCTATGTGCTGGTGATGCTGGGCTGGCGCTGGGCGGTAGTGCGTAACTGGAAGAAAAGAAAGGCAGCACGTGGATCTTGTTGAAAAGCAATTGCAAACCGCATTGGTGTACGAAGGGGGGTTTCTTCAGGTACACAAGGACAAGGTATTGCTGCCCGATGGTGCCGAGGCCAGCCGAGAATACATATTGCACCCCGGTGCGGTAGCCATCCTGGCACTCACGGCCGACCGCCAACTGGTACTGGAGCGCCAGTACCGTTACCCGGCGGGCCGTGTGTTTGTGGAAATTCCAGCCGGCAAGATAGACCCCGACGAAGCCCCGGCACTGACCGCCAGACGCGAGCTGCTGGAAGAAACCGGTTATCGCGCCGGCCGCTGGCTGCATCTGGGCACGGCGTATCCCTGCATTGGTTATTCCAACGAGCAGATCAGCTACTACCTGGCCGAGGATCTGGAACTGGGTGAGCGCGAACTGGACGAAGGCGAATTTCTGGAAGTCTTCACCCTGCCGCTGGAGCAGGTGATGCAAATGGCGCTGAGCGGTGAAATCTGCGACAGCAAGTCCATTGTCGGCCTGCATTGGCTGGCTGCCCATCTGGACGGGAGATTGCCTGGTGCCGCCGTTTGACCCCTACCACGAACGGCGCGGTGCGCGCCGCTTGCAGATGGGCTGCAAGGCACGCATCAAGTCGCTGCACACCGGTGAAACACACTATGGCGAGTGTGTTGACCTGTCGGTGGATGGCATGGCCTTTCGTTGCTCCTACGTCCCCCAGCATGGCGAACGCCTGTCGGTGATTGTGCTGGCCCCGGCCGTGGGTGGTTTGCCGGGCAAGCCGCTGGCTGCGGAAGTGGAAGTCAGGCGCTGCAACGAGGTGAAGCGTGGCCAGGTCTATGAAATTGGCACGCGCATCATCCAGCGCAAAAGCTGAAACAGCTGCTTACAAATTGATACATCTGTAAAAACCCCAGTACTTTTAGTCGGGGTTTTTTTATGTCTTTGATTTTAAAAGATAAAAATTTAACCATGCCAATGGTAAACTCTTTCTCATGGTTTTTTCTTTAGTCATACTAAGAAAATTCTCTATCAAATTCAGACACTTATCTAGATTTTTTAGTGTTTTCAATTGTTTTGTTGCTTTTGCTCTTGCTCTTCCCTGCATGTGCTATACCCAAAAAAAGAGAATCTGAAAGCCAGTCAGTACTCTAAATTTTGCAAGGGGACGGCGGGTGCATCACGCACACCGTGTGGACCTCTGCAACCAGCCAGGAGAGAGCCATGCACCCGGATATCTTGAGCCACTACGCCTCCCGTTACGACAAAACCCGTGAAGAGGAATACACCATCCAGGAGTATCTGGAGATCTGCAAGCGTGATCCCTCTGCCTATGCCACCGCCTCCGAACGCATGCTGGCGGCCATTGGCGAACCGGAGCTGGTGGATACCCGCCACGACCAGCGTTTGTCGCGTATTTTCTCCAACAAGGTCATCAAGGTTTACCCTGCCTTCCGTGAGTTTTACGGCACCGAAGAGGTGATCGAGCAGGTGGTGGCCTATTTCCGCCATGCTGCCCAGGGGCTGGAAGAGAAGAAACAGATTCTCTACCTGCTGGGGCCGGTGGGTGGCGGCAAGTCTTCCATTGCCGAAAAGCTCAAAGAGCTGATGGAGCAAGTGCCGTTCTATTGCCTGAAAGGCAGTCCGCTGAACGAGTCGCCGCTGGGCTTGTTCAATGTGGAAGAAGACGGTGCCATTCTGGAAGAAGAATTCGGCATTCCGCGCCGTTACCTGAAAACCATCCCCAGCCCATGGGCGGTGAAACGGCTGCACGAGTTCAATGGCGATATCGGCCAGTTCAAGGTGGTGAAGCGCTATCCGTCGGTGCTGCGCCAGATTGCCGTGGCCAAGACCGAACCGGGCGATGAAAACAATCAGGACATCAGCTCGCTGGTGGGCAAGGTGGACATCCGCAAGCTGGAAAAATATGCCCAGGACGACCCGGATGCCTACAGCTACTCCGGTGGCCTCTGCCTGGCCAACCAGGGTTTGCTGGAATTCGTGGAAATGTTCAAGGCGCCCATCAAGGTGCTGCACCCGCTGCTGACCGCCACTCAGGAAAGCAATTTCAAGGGGACCGAAGGCTTTGGCGCGATTCCATTCGATGGCATCGTGCTGGCGCACTCCAATGAATCGGAGTGGAAACAGTTCCGCAACAACAAGAATAACGAGGCCTTCCTCGACCGTATTTACATCGTCAAGGTGCCGTACTGCCTGCGTGTGACCGAAGAGATCAAGATCTACGACAAGCTGATCCGCAACTCTTCCCTGGGCAATGCACCATGCGCACCGGGAACGCTGAAGATGATGGCCCAGTTTGCCATCCTGTCGCGCCTGAAAGAGCCGGAAAACTCCAGCCTGTTCAGCAAGATGCAGGTGTACGACGGTGATAACCTGAAAGACACCGACCCCAAGGCCAAGTCGCTGCAGGAATACCGCGACTATGCCGGGGTGGACGAAGGCATGAACGGGCTTTCCACCCGCTTTGCCTACAAGATTTTGTCCAAGGTGTTCAACTTTGATAATCAGGAAGTAGCCGCCAACCCGGTGCATCTGTTGTATGTGCTGGAGCAACAAGTGGAGCGCGAGCAGTTCCCGGCCGAGCAGGAACAAAAGTATCTGACATTCCTGAAAGAGTATCTGGCACCGAAGTATGTCGAGTTCATCGGCAAGGAAATCCAGACCGCTTATCTGGAAAGCTACTCGGAATACGGGCAGAACATTTTCGACCGCTATGTCACCTTCGCCGACTACTGGATTCAGGACCAGGAATACCGCGATCAGGACACCGGCGAAATCTTCGACCGTACCTCACTCAATGGCGAACTGGAGAAAATCGAAAAACCGGCCGGAATTTCCAATCCCAAGGACTTCCGCAACGAAATCGTCAACTTCGTGCTGCGGGCCCGGGCCAATAACGGTGGCAAGAACCCGACCTGGACCAGCTACGAAAAGCTGCGCACGGTGATCGAGAAGAAGATGTTCTCCAATACCGAAGAGCTGCTGCCGGTGATTTCCTTCAATGCCAAGGCCAGCGTGGAAGATGCCAAGAAGCACGAAGACTTCGTCAACCGCATGGTGGAAAAGGGCTATACCGCCAAGCAGGTACGCCTGTTGTGCGAATGGTATCTGCGGGTACGCAAGTCCTCCTGACCAAGCCGTGCCTGCCGGGTGCATGCGCCCGGCATGGCGGCACCAATTCTGGCCCGGCCTGTCTTAATTGACAGGTCCGGCATGGCTTGGCGCAGGTATGCAGCTATGCCCCGTCAGGCCGCAGGAGACAACAGCGAGGTTGCCATGTCCCACATCATAGACAGACGCCTGAACGGCAAGAACAAGTCCGCGGTCAACCGCGAGCGCTTCTTGCGCCGCTTCAAGGCGCAAATCAAGGAAGCCGTCTCCCGTGCGGTAAAGGGGCGCAGCATCACCGATATCGAGAGTGGCGAGAAGGTGTCCATTCCGGTCAAGGATATTTCCGAGCCGGTATTCCATCATGGCCAGGGCGGGGTGCGCGAACAGGTGCATCCGGGCAATGAGGAGTTCATCCGTGGCGACCGCATTGCCCGTCCGCAAGGCGGAGGAGGGGGCGGAGGCGGTGGCAAGGCCAGCCAGGATGGCGAGGGAGAGGACGATTTTGTCTTCGAGCTGTCGCGCGAAGAATTTCTCAATGTGTTTTTTGATGACCTGGCGCTGCCCAACCTGATCAAGACCCAGCTGATGGGGGTGGAAGAACTCAAGCAGGTGCGGGCCGGTTACACCAATGACGGCACGCCGGCCAATATCAGCATCGTGCGTTCCTTGCGCGGTGCGCTGGCGCGGCGGGTAGCCATGGCTGCGCCAACGCTGGCCCGGCTGGGCGAGGCCGAGGAGGACCTGGACGCGCTGCTGGAATCGGACGATGAAAGCACCCAGGAAGTGCGCGAACAACGCAAGCGCATCCATCTGCTGCGCGAGAAGCTGGGCAGCATTCCCTTCATCGACCCCTTCGACCTGCGTTACAACAACCGCATCCAGCAGCCCAAGCCCACCAGCCAGGCGGTGATGTTCTGCATCATGGACGTGTCCGGCTCCATGGACGAGCAGAAGAAAGATATGGCCAAGCGCTTTTTCATCCTGCTCTACCTGTTCTTGCAGCGTAACTACGACAAGATCGAAGTGGTGTTCATCCGCCATCACACCAGTGCGGTGGAAGTGAATGAAGAGGACTTTTTCCATTCGCGCGAAAGCGGCGGCACCGTGGTGTCCTCCGCGCTCAACCTGATGGCGGACATCGTCAAGAAACGCTACAGCAGCAGCGAGTGGAACATCTACGCCGCCCAGGCATCCGACGGCGACAACTGGGACAGTGATTCGGCCAATTGCGGTCGCATCATGGAAGAACAACTGCTGCCTTACTGCCAGTATTTCGCCTACATCGAAATCACCGAAGGGGAGCCGCAGAACCTGTGGTACGAGTACCTCAAGGTCAAGGAGCGTCAGCGTCACTTTGCCATGCAGAAAATCCGCTCGGCCTCCGACATTTATCCGGTTTTCCGGGAGCTGTTCAAACGCCAGCCAGCCACGCGTGCTTGAGCGCAAGGGCTGCCAGCCAAGGGGAAAACAGCATGACACCCATTTCCACCGGGTCCGAATGGACCTTCGACCTGATTGACGAGTACGACCGCGAAATCCGCAAGATTGCGGTGGATGAATTCAAGCTGGATGTCTATCCCAACCAGCTGGAAGTGATTACGGCCGAGCAGATGATGGATGCCTATTCCTCGGTAGGCATGCCGGTGAATTATCACCACTGGAGCTTCGGCAAGCATTTCGTCTCCACCGAAAAAAGCTACAAGCGCGGCCAGATGGGCCTGGCTTACGAGATTGTCATCAACTCCAGCCCCTGCATTGCCTACCTGATGGAAGAGAATTCCATGACCATGCAGGCGCTGGTGATTGCCCATGCTGCCTATGGTCACAACAGCTTCTTCAAGGGCAATTACCTGTTCCGTGCCTGGACCGATGCCTCGGCCATTGTCGATTATCTGGTGTTTGCCAAGTCCTACATCAGCAAATGCGAGGAACGCTATGGCATTGATGCGGTGGAAGAGCTGCTGGATTCCTGCCATGCGCTGATGAACTACGGCGTGGACCGCTACAAGCGGCCACAAAAACTGTCGCTGGCCGAAGAACAGGCGCGGCAGGAAGAGCGCGAACAATATCTGCAAATGCAGGTGAACGACCTGTGGCGCACCATTCCGCGCCGTGACCGGGATGACGCCAACCGCGAACCGCCGCGCTTTCCGGCAGAGCCGCAGGAAAACCTGCTGTACTTCATCGAAAAATCCGCGCCGCTGCTGGAACCATGGCAGCGCGAACTGGTGCGCATCGTGCGCAAGGTGGCGCAGTATTTCTACCCGCAACGCCAGACCCAGGTGATGAACGAGGGCTGGGCCACGTTCTGGCACTACACCATACTCAACCGCCTGTACGAGAAAGGGCTGGTGACCGATGGTTTCATGATGGAGTTTCTGCAAAGTCACACCAATGTGGTGTATCAGCCACCGGTGACTGCACGCTGGTATAACGGCATCAACCCGTATGCGCTGGGTTTTGCCATGTATCAGGACATCAAGCGCATTTGCGAGAACCCTACCGAGGAAGACAAGGCGTGGTTCCCTGACCTGGCCGGTAGCGACTGGCGTGCATCGCTGGAATTCGCCATGAAGAACTTCAAGGATGAGAGCTTCATCTCGCAGTACCTGTCACCCAAGCTGATCCGCGAATTCCGCCTGTTTGCCATTCGTGATGACGACCATGAGGACAAGCTGGAAGTGTCGGCCATTCATGATGAAAACGGCTACCGCGACATCCGCAGCAAGCTGGCCGAGCAATACAATCTGGGTTCGCGCGAGCCGAATATCCAGGTGTGGTCGGTGAATGTACGCGGGGATCGCAGCCTCACCCTGCGTCACACCATGCACAATCGCCGTCCGTTGGACGAAGGCAGTGCGCAGGAAGTGCTCAAGCACGTAGGGCGCTTGTGGGGCTTTGATGTGCGGCTGGAAAGCGCGGACAGTGATGGCAGCATTACCCAGCGTTTTGAAGTGAAATCCAATCTGGAGCTGCAACGCCTGTAGCCGCAGTGTTCAGCTGCCAGTGTGCGGTACAAAGGCCCGGACCTGTGCGTCCGGGCTCGTCAATTCTGCCAGCGCAACACCGTAAATGGCTTCCAGTTGCTGCTTGTGCATTACCTCTGCCGTCTTGCCGCAGGCCACGGCGCAGCCATCGCGCAGCAGCAGGACTCGGTCGGCATGGCGCAGGGCCAGGTTCAGGTCATGCATCACTGCCACAATGCCTATCCCCAGACTGCCGGCGATGTGGTGCAGCCGCACCACCATGGCATCGGCAATGGCAAAGTCGAGTGCCGAAGTGGCTTCATCCAGCAATAAGTAGCTTTCGGGACTGGAAGAAACCAGCAATTGCAGCAGCGCGCGTGCCAGGTGCACCCGCTGGGCTTCACCCCCGGAAAGGCTGCCCAGCGTGCGTTCCAGCAGCATGCCGGTATCACTCAATGCCAGCGCTTGTTGCCAGGCACTGTCAGATACCATCGCGCGGGCCTGATACGCCCCGGTGGCAATCAGTTCGGACACCCGCCAGCCCGCAGGCAGGACCGGGTGTTGCTCCACTACCGCACGCTGCAAGGCCAGACTGGCGGCACTTTGACCAGACAGCGGCTTGCCGGCCAGACATACCTGTCCGTCATCCGGATGGCGATAGCCGGACATCAGCTGCAACAGCGTGCTTTTACCGGCCCCGTTGGGGCCAAGAATCACGCACAACTCACCCGGCTGCGCCTGGAGTGACACCTGGCGAATAACGGTTTTGCTGCCCAGTTTCAGGCTGACTTCTTGCAGTTCAAGCATGTTCGTCCTTGGCGTGACGCAGCAGCCACAGAAAGAATGGCGCGCCCAGCAGGCTGGTAATCACGCCAACCGGCAGCTCCGCCGGCGCCAGCAGGCTACGCGCCAGCCAGTCGGCACCCACCGTCAGCCAGGCACCGAACAATGGGGCAGCCAACAACAGCCGCCGGGCGTCGCTGCCCAGCAGCAAACGGGCCAGATGCGGTGCCAGCAGGCCGACAAAACCGATCATGCCGCAGCTGGCCACCACCACACCGGCCGCCATGGAGGCCAGCAACACGATCAGCCAGCTTCCCCGCCGTACATCAAAGCCAAGATGAAACGCTGCCGCTTCGCCCAGTTGCAGGGCATTGAGCAAGTGCCAATGACGGAACAGGCCCAGCCAGACCAGCGGGGTGGCCAGCAGCATCAAGCCCACCTGCTGCCATTGTGCACCGGCATAGCTGCCCATCAGCCAGAAGGTGACGCTGCGCAGCGCGCCATCGGGCAAGGTGGTGATCAGCAAGGTCAGCAGGCTGGCCAGCAAGGTGCTGATGGCAACCCCAGCCAGCAATAAACGGGTGCCGCTGGCCTGGCCCGCCAGCGCCCGCAGCAAGCACAGTGCCAGCACGCTGCCGGCAAAGCCTGCCAGCGAGACAGCCATCAGTCCGGCACTCAGGCTGAGTGCCAGCGCTGCGGCCAGTGCTGCGCCACTGTAAATGCCCAGCAAGCCGGGCTCGGCCAGTGGATTGCAAAAACGGGCTTGCACCGCACTGCCGGCGCAGCCCAGCAACATGCCGCTGCAGGCGGCCATTAACAGGCGTGGCAGGCGTAATTGCCACAGCAACTGGCTTTCCAGTGCAGGCAGAGAGGAAGGGTGCAACAAGACATGCAGGCTGACGCCGCTGTCGTGCAGCAAGCTGCCCAGCCCGGTCAGCAGCAAGGCAGCAAGCAAGAGCAGGCAAACATGCAGGGTGCGTGACATCGGGAAGGCGAAGGAAGGGAGTGAGCAGTGAAGCCTGCCGTGCAAGGCAGGCTTCTGGCGGGGCTTAACGCAGACCCAGTACGTCTTGCATGTCGAACAGGCCGGACGGCTTTTCCGACAGCCACTTGGCCGCGCGTACCGCACCATTGGCAAAGGTGGCGCGGCTGGAGGCCTTGTGGGTGATTTCCACGCGTTCTCCCAGTGCAGCAAACAGCACGGTGTGATCGCCAACCACATCACCGGCACGCACGGTGGCAAAACCGATGGTGTTGGGGTCGCGCTCGCCGGTCACGCCTTCACGGCCATAAACCGCGCATTGCTTCAGGTCACGGCCCAGTGCGTCGGCAATCACCTCGCCCATGCGCAGGGCGGTGCCGGACGGGGCATCCACCTTGAAGCGATGGTGGGCTTCGGTAATCTCGATGTCGTAGCCTTCGTTCAGCACGCGGGCTGCCATGTCCAGCAGCTTGAAGGTCAGGTTGACCCCGACACTGAAATTGGAGGCAAACACGATGCCGATCTTTTCGCTGGCAGCCTTGATGGCTGCCTTGCCGGCATCGTCAAAACCCGTGGTGCCGATAATCATCTGCACGCCGTGCTGCTGGCAGTGTTGCAGGTAGTCCAGCGTGGCTTCCGGACGGGTGAAGTCGATTACCACATCGGCGCCGGACAGGGCGGCGGCAAAATCGCTGGCAATCTTCACGCCGGTCTGCTGGCCGATGAACAGGCCGGCATCCTGACCGATGAAGTCGGAACCGGCACGGTCAATGGCGGCATGCAGACGGGTACCGGGCGTGGCAAGTACGGATTCGATCAGCGTGCGACCCATGCGGCCGGCTGCGCCGACAATGACGATATTCAATTCACTCATTGTTTTACGGTTTCCTGGGCGGGAGCGGAAGCATCAGGCGGCAGTACGGCGCGCTCGGCCGGTTGTGCCGTGCCTTCAACCCGTACCATGGTGTCGCCTTCAAAGAACACGGTCAGCAGCTTCTTGTCCACCAGTGTGCCTTGCTTGGTATCCTGATAAGGATAGTCCCAGCGGTTGCTGTGGAAAGGGTCGCTGAGCAGAGGCGTGCCCAGCAGGAAACGTACCTGCGAGCGAGTCATGCCTGGCTTGAGTTTTGCCACGGCATCTTCCGTGACATAGTTGCCCTGCTGGATTTCCATTTTGTAAGGGCTGATCCAGTGAAGGGGATTCATGGAGGTGCAGCCAGCGAGGGCAAGGATGGCAGCAATGATCAGGGCGCGCATGAGACTCCGATGAGCTGAGTATTATTTAAAGGCGATGTTAGGCAAAGCCGCAAAAAGGCTTTATCATGCTTCAAAAATCGACCCAATTTATATCACGATGAGCAAAGCCAGTCACCTTAAAGATATCGGCCTGAAGGCTACCGGCCCACGTCTGAAAATTCTCGACCTGTTCGAGCTGAGCGATGACCGCCACATGTCTGCCGAGGATGTCTATCGCAAACTGCTGGCCGAAAACATCGATATCGGCCTGGCCACCATTTACCGTGTCCTGACGCAGTTTGAACAGGCCGGTATCCTGGTACGCCACCATTTCGAGTCCGGCAAGGCGGTTTACGAACTGAACCAGGGCGGCCATCACGACCACATGGTGTGCGTGAAGTGCGGCAGCGTGATGGAGTTCTTCGACCCGGAAATCGAAGCGCTGCAGGATCGCATAGCCGAACAACATGGCTTCCGCATCGCCGAGCACGCCCTCTACCTGTACGGTGAATGTGTCGATTGCCAGGGTAAATCCGGCGCCAAAACCAAGTAATGATTCCCTGGCTTGGCCAAGAACTGGCGTTCCCCCCGGTTCGCACTGCACTGGCCGAGCCGGATGGCTTGCTGGCAGCCGGAGGCGATTTGTCTCCCGCGCGGCTGCTGCTGGGCTACTCACTGGGCATCTTCCCCTGGTTCTCCGAGGGGGAACCCATCCTGTGGTGGTCGCCTTCCCACCGCATGGTTCTGTTTCCCGAGCGACTGCATGTCCGGCGTTCACTGGACAAAGTGCTGCGCAACCGACCCTACCGCGTCACCATCAATACGGCTTTCCGGCATGTGATTGAGGCCTGTGCTGCGCCACGCGAGGGTGCAGCCGGCACCTGGATCATCCCGCCCATGGTGGATGCCTATTGCCGGTTACATGCACTGGGTGCCGCCCATTCCTTTGAAGTGTGGATGGATGGTGAGCTGGCTGGTGGGCTGTATGGTGTGGGGCTGGGGCGGATGTTTTACGGTGAATCGATGTTTTCGCACCGTACCGATGCTTCCAAAATTGCTTTCGTCCACATGGCACGTCACCTGGCGCGTCACGGAGTGGAGATGATCGATTGCCAGATGCACACCCCGCATCTGGAAAGCCTGGGCGCAATGCTGATTCCAAGAGCGAAATTTCTTGCTAAGCTGAAGCAAAGTACGCTTGAGCCCCAGGCGGACGGCATGTGGACCTATCGTTTCGACAATGAGCCATCGTGATCACCCGCAAGCGGTTGCCATTCATTTCTATGCCACCGCACCATATCCCTGCAGCTATCTGGACGGACGACAAGCGCGTTCGCAGGTGGCTATTCCTGCTGAAGCCATTGATGCCGCGGTATACAGCCAGTTGGTGAAGCTGGGTTTTCGCCGCAGTGGCCTGTATACCTACCGTCCGTATTGCGACAGCTGCCAGTCTTGTGTGCCGGTGCGCTTGCCGGTGGCGGACTTCAGCCCCAACCGCAGTCAGCGCCGTGGCTGGCAGCGTCTGCAGGCCATGGAGGTCAGCCTGTTGCCGCTGGAATACCGTGACGACCACTACCAGCTTTATCACCGTTACCAGCAATCCCGTCATGCCGGTGGTGGCATGGCCGAAGACAATGTCCAGCAATATTCGGAGTTCATTCTCAAGAGCGGGGTGGACAGCATGCTGGCGGAGTTTCGTCTGGACGGCGCATTGAAAATGGTGAGCCTGATTGACCGGCTGGGGGATGGCCTGTCGGCGGTCTACACTTTTTATGAGCCGGAAGATGCCAAGGCCAGTTATGGCGTGTTCAATGTGCTGTGGCAGGTGGAGCTTGCCCGTGCATGGGGGCTGCCTTACCTGTATCTGGGCTACTGGATCGGGGAATGCCGAAAGATGGCTTACAAATCCCAGTACCGGCCGCTGGAGCTATTGCGTGATGGCCGCTGGATACCGATGCAGCAGCCAGATGCTGCTTGAGCGGGCTGAAACAAAAACAGGCTGACATTGTCAGCCTGTTTGTTTTTACCGCAGAGTGCTTCAGTACGGAACCACGCGGTCGTCGCCACCGCCGGTAAGGACGCGGACGCGCTGACCGGCGGCCAGCGGGATGTCAGCATCCTGCACAATGGAAATCAGGCGGCCACTGCCATCCAGCCGGACAGTCACTTCCAGGGCATTCTTGGTGCCCAGGCTGCGCTGGGCTGCCTGGGTGCCAAAGCCACCGGCCAGTGCGCCGACAATACCACCAGCAATCGAACCGCGGCCACCGCCCAGCTCACTGCCAGCCAGACCGCCCAAGGCGGCGCCGCCAAGGGTCAGCAGTTCGTTGTTCTTGCCTTCCATCTTGACATTGTTTACCGAAACCACGGTACCCAGCTCTACGGTTTGAGCGCGGCGCATCTGTCCCTGGGAATAGACGGCAGCCGAGTCGGAGGTGGCGCAGCCAGCCAGCAGGCCGAGCGAGAGGCTGCCCAGCAAGGTCAATCGAGTCAGTTTGTAGAACATTTCGGCTCCTCGAAATCAGTTTCGGGTTTGTTGTTGCAAGTGACGGGCAATCGCCTGGCTGCATTGGCTGATCAGCGGAGGGCCCTGGTAGATCAGGCCGCTGTACAGCTGCACCAGCGTAGCACCGGCTTGCAGTTTTTCCACGGCATCTGCACCACTGCAAATGCCACCAACACCTATGATGGGCAAGCTGCCATCCAGTTCACGAGCCAGTTTGCGGATCAGCTGCGTCGAGCGCTCCCGTACCGGTGCGCCAGACAGGCCACCGGCTTCATCCTGCAGCGGATGACCGGCAATTTCCACCCGTGACAGCGTGGTATTGGTGGCGATGACGCCATCAATCTGGTTGACGGTCAGCAGACGGGCAATATCGGCAATCTGTTCGTCGTCGAGGTCCGGGGCAATCTTGACCGCCAGTGGCACATAGCGGCCATGCTGGTCTGCCAGTTGTTGCTGGCGCGTTTTCAGGGCGGACAGCAGGCGGGACAGTTCATCGCCCTGTTGCAGCTGGCGCAGGTTCTTGGTGTTGGGCGAAGAAATGTTGACCGTGATGTAGCTGGCATAGGCATACACCTTGTCCAGGCAGATCAGGTAGTCGTCCACCGCGTTTTCAATCGGGGTGACGGCGTTCTTGCCGATATTGATGCCCAGCACGCCATTGAAATGGCAGTTGCGCACATTGTTCAGCAGGACATCCACGCCACGGTTGTTGAAACCCATGCGGTTGATGATGCCCTGGTGTTCCGGTACGCGGAACAGGCGCGGTTTGGGGTTGCCATCCTGCGGACGGGGTGTGATGGTGCCGATTTCCAGAAAGCCGAAGCCCAGAGCCGCCAGTGCATCAATGTGATCACCATTCTTGTCCAGTCCGGCCGCCAGTCCTACGGCATTGGGAAAGGTCAGTCCCATGGCCTTGACCGGTGCGCGCGTGGCGGCCGGTGTTGCCAGTGACAGCAGGCGCAGCTGGTGTGCCTTGTCCAGCAGGTGCAGGGTTTGTTCGTGGGCGGTTTCTGCGTCAAATCTGAACAGCAGAGGGCGCAGAAGGGGGTAGAGCATCGGCGTCTCCGGAGTGAATATGGCCGCTAGTATAACCGGGGCGGCCGGTGAAACCGAAGTTTTGACGGTCAGCAGGAGGGCTGACCGTCAGAATGGAGGTTCAGAGTATCTGGCAGGCGTCGTCAAAATCGAAGCGCGGCGCACGCGGATGCAGTTTGCCGGCTTCGCCATAGCCCAGGTTGATCAGGAAATTGGATTTGAACCGTCCATCCGGGAAAAAGGCCTGATCCACGCCGGCATTGTCAAAGCCGGACATCGGGCCGCAATCCAGTCCCAGCGAGCGCGCAGCCATGATCAGGTAAGCGCCTTGCAGGCTGCTGTTACGTGCGGCAGTGGATTCAATCGCCGCTGCATTGCCTTCAAACCAGCTCTTGGCATCGGCATACGGGTACAGGCGCGGCAGGTGTTCATAAAACTGCATGTCCTGTGCCACGATCACGCAGACCGGTGCGCTGAGGGTTTTTTCCACATTGCCTTCCATCAGGAAGGGACGCAGCTTTTCCTTGGCCGCAGCGCTCTTGAGAAAGACGAAGCGTGCGGGAGACGCATTGGCGCTGGTCGGGCATTGCTTCAGCAGGTCGAATAGCTGGTGCAGGGTTTCATCGTTCACGGCACGGTTTTGCCAGTGGCCGTGGGTGCGTGCATTGTAAAACAGCTGTTCCAGTGCAGTGGTGGAAAGCGGGGTGGTCATGGTCTCCTCCTGACGGGCTTTGTTCTGGGCTGATGATTATTTTGCCGGCGGCGTAGCCACGGGTGCCGGAGTGGTGGACGGTTGTGATGGCAAGACTTCTGCCTCGTTCTGGTCTTCGGCCAGCACGGTGATGGATACGCGGCGGTTGGTGGCGCGGCCATCCGGGGTGGCATTGTCCGCTACCGGCAGGTTTTCACCACGGCCAACTGCAACCAGGCGTGAAGGATTGATGCCGTTTTCCTGGAACAGACGCACCACGCTGCCTGCACGTGCGGCAGAGAGTTCCCAGTTGGAAGGGTAGGTGGAGGTCTTGATCGGCACGTTGTCGGTGAAGCCTTCCACCCGGATCTGGTTGTCCACCTTGGACAGCAGGGCAGCCATGCCGGCCATGATCTGCCGCGACTGGTCATTCGGCGATGCCTGGCCTACCGGAAACAGGGCGGTATCGCGGATGTCCACGGTAACGCCTTTGGGGCTTTGGGTGATGTTGACCTGACCGCCCTTGACCAGCGGGTCCATCACCTTGGCCAGGTCCGCCGCCAGTGAACCCTGCTTGGAGGCCGGGTCGATGTGGTGGTCTCCCTTCACCGCCTTGGCAATCGGTTTGGTGTCGGGAATTTGAATCATGGTATTGGCCCCGCCGGTGGGCGGGGTAGTCTGGATATTTACTGTGGAGCCACTGCGAAAGGCGTCGACAATGGCAGAGGACAGCACGCGGTATTTGCCTTCGTTGACCGAGGAAATGGCATACATCACCACGAAGAAGGCAAACAGCAGGGTAATGAAGTCGGCATAGGAAACCAGCCAGCGTTCGTGGTTTTCGTGTTCTTCTTCCTGCCGGCGTCTTCTGCGTGCCATTGAGTGCTCCGTGACGGTAAAGGGTCAGAACAGGCGGGTGTTGAACAGGCTGCGTACGCCGCCGGCAAACTCCACGCCAATCTTGCGTGCCACACGGCTGGACAGGTCATCCTGCTGGGTGTAGTCCACAGTCTTTTCCGCCTTGATCACGTCGCGTGCCACCGAGCGGGTGCTGCCCAGGCCATCTGCCAGCCCCAGCGGAATGCCTTTTTCACCAATCCATACCATGCCGGAAAACAGCTGCGGGTCGCTCTTCAGGCGGCTGCCGCGTCCGTCCTTGACCGCCTTGATGAACTGCTGATGGATGTCATCCAGCAATTGCTGGCGAATGGCTTCCTGTTTGGGGTTGGTGGGGGAGAAGGGGTCGCCCATCGCCTTGTTTTCACCGGCGGTTTTCAGGCGGCGCTCCACGCCCAGCTTGTCCATCAGGCCGGTAAAGCCAAAGCCGTCCGACAATACGCCGATGGAGCCGATGATGCTGGCCTTGTCGACAAAGATCTTGTCGGCAGCGGCGGCAATGTAATAGCAACCAGAGGCGCACACTTCCTGCACCGTGACATACACCGGAATGGCCGGATGCTGCTTCTTCAAGCGGCGGATTTCGTCATAGGCCATGCCGGACAACACCGGGCTGCCACCCGGGCTGTTGGCCTCGATGATGATGCCGCGCGTACCGCTGTCACCGTAGGCGTCTTCCAGGGCGGCGCTCAGTTTTTCGGCGGTATTGTTCTCGCTGTCGATCACGCCTTCCAGGCTGATGACAGCGGTGTGGCCGCCACCGGTAAGGGCTTCGGCCGATTTGTCTTCATTGCGCAGGAAGGCGGTGGCCAACAGGCCGCCAATAATGCCCAGCCACACCAGGCGGAAAAAGATTTTCCAGCGTCGGGCGCGGCGCTGTTCCACCAGGGCCGCCATGGCCAGTTTTTCCACCAGTTGACGTTCCCAGTTCGGAGTGTCGTTCATTGCAGTTGCCTTGATTGCGAATGTCGGCAGTCTAACAAAAAATCAGTCTGGCATGATATTCAGCCACACCTTACCGTCTGCCTCATATAAAGGCAGGGCTTGCAGGCTTTGCCCGCGGCAGGGGCCGCTGACGCAACGGCCATTATTGGGCAGGTAGAGCGCGCCGTGCATGCTGCACACCAGGTATTGGCCGGACAGGTCGAACACATTGCCGTCTTCCAGATCCAGTTCGATGGGGATGTGGCGGCAGGCATTGACATAGCCATACACCCGGCCCTGATAACGCAGGGCGATAGCCGGCTGTGGCTTGCCATCCGGGCCGGTGACTTCGAAGCGCACCGCGCGGCCGCTATCGACCAGCGCGCTACTATCGCAGATCAGTCCAGTCGTTCCAGCAGCCATTGCTGCAACTCCGCAAAACTGTGGACGATGGTTTGCGGCTGGCAGTCCTGCAGCAGCTTCACGTCGTGTGCGCCGTAACTCACGCCCACGCCATGGGCGCGCGCATTCAATGCCATGTTCAGATCGTGGCTGGTATCGCCAATCATCACGGTGCGCGCCAGGTCTACACCCAACTCGTCGCTCAGTTCCTGCAGCATGGCCGGATGCGGTTTGGAATGGCATTCGTCCACGGTGCGGGTGGCATCAAACAAAGGCCCCAGGCCGGTTTCCGCCAGCAGGCGATTCAGGCCGATCCGGCTGTTGCCAGTGGCTACTGCCATGAACACACCGCGTTCGCGCAGGGCGTGCAGGCCTTCGCGCACACCATCAAACAGCGTCACGCCATCGTCACTGCTGCGGTAATGGCGGATAAAACTTTCAGTGAGGGCTTTGTGCTGTGTGTCGTCAAGGCCGGGGCAGGCCATGTGCAGGGCCTGGTCCAGCCGCAGGCCGATGACATGGCTGGCGGCCTGACGGTCTGGCACCGGCAGGCCCAGTTCGCGGCAGGCATTCTGGATGGAGTGGGTAATGTGCGCGGTGGAGTCCATCAGCGTACCGTCCCAGTCGAATACCAGTAAATCGTATGCGCGTGCCATCAGCTTCTCAGCTTCTTTAAATAATTTTCCAGCTCGGCGGGCAGCGGTGCTTCCAGTTTGAGCGTCTCGCCGGTCAGCGGGTGGGGCAGGGTCAGGCTGCGCGCGTGCAGGAACATGCGCTTGAGGCCGCTGCGTGCCAGTTCCTTGTTGAGCGCAAAGTCGCCGTATTTTTCATCACCGGCAATCGGGCAGCCACTGGCCTGCATGTGCACGCGGATCTGATGCGTACGGCCAGTGCGCAGGTGGGCTTCCACCAGCGTGAAGTCGGCAAAGCGTTCCACAATGCTGAAATTGGTGTGGGCAAACTGGCCGTCCTCACCTTCGGCGACCTTGACGCGGCGTTCGCCGTCGGCGGTATGGAACTTGAACAAGGGCAGCTTGACGGCTTTCTTGCTGGGGTCCCACTGGCCGATACCCAGTGCCAGATAGCGTTTGTCCGGCACGTTGGCACGCATCATGTCGTGCAGCTTCACTAGGGCCGAGCGCTTCTTGGCCAGCATCAGCAAGCCGGAAGTTTCGCGGTCCAGCCGGTGCACCAGTTCCAGGTATTTCCAGTCCGGATGGGCCTTGCGCAGCTGTTCGATCACACCAAAGGATACGCCGCTGCCGCCATGTACGGCCACGCCGGCTGGCTTGTCGATCACCAGCAGGGCATTGTCCTCGTACACCACCGGGAAACTGCCCGGCGGCACGTCATTGACCGGGCGCTCGGCCAGGCGGATGGGCGGAATGCGGATGCTGTCGCCCGCCTGGATGCGATAGGACGCATCGCTGCGCCCCTTGTTCACCCGGACTTCGCCCGAGCGCAGAATGCGGTAAATATGGCTTTTTGGCACGCCTTTGAGGATGCGTACCAGAAAGTTGTCCAGCCGCTGGCCGGAATCTCCCTCGTCCACGTCAAGAAACGTGACGGAGTCTTTGCGAATGTCAGTCATATTGCTTATACTTCGTGCGCTCGACCGCACATTTCAGTGCGATGACAGCGTTCCGGAAAGCCATGGTCACAGGCAGTATTGCCGCGTGATGCTGCTGCGGGAAAGTGAACCGGCCGGCAGGGTAATGACCCTGACCTGATGCCGCGTCAACCGGCCGCAGCCAAGGTTAACTCGCTCACCAAAAAGCAGCGATGGTAATGCATTTAGTCGCATAACGCACTCACCAGTATTCCATTTCCTGATGCAAAGCCAGTCAGGAGATATTGCAGCAAAGTTTGACCCGGCACGATGCTCTCCAGTTTGTCCAGGCTGCCCGTGATGGCAACCCGGAAGAAAATATCCGTTGCGCTAATGCGCTCAAACCCCCGGGCTCGTGTGAAATTACGTCAGGAAGTAGGCTTGATATCTCGGTTGTAATGATCTTTATACCAACACTTCTTTCGGAAAGCGCCCATCACTAGTCTCTGGGCCGTCAAATACTGGCTGCATCCCTTGCGTGAGTGCCTGCGCAGGGAATATTCATGAAACGCATGTTGTTTAATGCAACGCAGGCTGAAGAGCTGCGCGTTGCCATCGTCGACGGGCAAAAGCTTGTTGACCTCGATATCGAAACCGTTGGCAAGGAACAACGCAAGGGGAATATCTACAAGGGCATCATCACCCGTATCGAGCCCTCCCTCGAAGCGTGCTTTGTCGATTACGGCACCGAACGTCACGGCTTTCTGCCGTTCAAGGAAGTATCCCGTTCCTATTTCCAGGGCTATGACGGCGGCCGTCCGCGCATTCAGGACGTGCTGCGCGAAGGCATGGAAGTGGTTGTCCAGGTAGAAAAGGACGAGCGTGGTAACAAGGGCGCAGCCCTCACCACCTATATCAGCCTGGCTGGCCGCTATCTGGTCCTGATGCCGAACAACCCGCGTGGCGGTGGTGTATCGCGCCGCATCGAGGGTGAAGAACGTCAGGAACTGAAAGACCTGCTCTCCCAGCTGGAAGTCCCCAATGGCATGAGCCTGATTGCCCGTACCGCCGGTATCGGCCGCAATCTGGAAGAACTGCAATGGGACATGGGTTACCTGATGCAGCTGTGGCGTGCCATTGAAGGCGCGGCCGGCTCGCAAAGCGCGCCTTTCCTGATTCTGCAGGAAGGCAGCCTGGTGATTCGCGCCATCCGTGACTACTACCATCCGGACATCGGCGAAATCCTGATCGATACCGACGAAATCTACGAACAGGCCCGCCAGTTCATGAGCCACGTGATGCCCAACATGGTGCACCGCGTGAAGCTGTACAAGGATCACGTACCGCTGTTCTCCCGCTTCCAGATCGAACACCAGATCGAAACCGCCTTCTCGCGCAGCGTGCAGCTGCCGTCCGGTGGTGCCATCGTGATCGACCATACCGAAGCGCTGGTCTCCATCGACGTCAACTCCGCCCGTTCCACCAAGGGTGCCGACATCGAGGAAACCGCACTGCGCACCAACGTTGAAGCCGCCGAAGAAATCGCCCGCCAGTTGCGTCTGCGCGACCTGGGCGGTCTGATCGTGATCGACTTCATCGACATGGAAAACCCGAAAAACCAGCGTGAAGTGGAAAACAAGCTGCGCGATGTGCTGAAGCACGACCGCGCCCGCGTGCAAATGGGCAAGCTGTCCCGCTTCGGCCTGCTGGAACTGTCGCGTCAGCGTCTGCAACCGTCGCTGGGTGAAACCAGTCACGAGCCTTGCCCGCGCTGCCATGGCATCGGCTTCATCCGTGGTACCGAGTCCTCCGCACTGCACATCCTGCGCATCATCCAGGAAGAGGCAATGAAGGAAAACACCGGTGCGGTACACGCACAGGTGCCGGTAGATGTTGCCACCTTCCTGCTGAACGAGAAGCGTGCCGAAATCCACTCCATCGAAGAGCGTCTGGACGTGGATGTGGTGCTGATTCCGAATATTCATCTGGAAACCCCGCACTACAAGATCGCCCGTATCCGTCACGACGATCTGGCTGAACTGGGTGATGGCCCGAGCTATCTGCGCGTGGAAGTGCAGGAAGAAGACATCATCACCAATTTTGGTCAGGAAAAGCCGAAGGCCGAGCGTCAGGAAGCCGCAGTCAAGGGCATTACCCCGCAACAGCCGGCTCCGGTATCCTCCCAGCCCGTTGCCGCAGCTGCACCGGTGGTGGCCGAGCAGGGCGTGGTCAGCCGCTTCTTCGGCTGGGTGAAGAGCCTGTTTGCCGAGCCGGAAGCTGCTCCGCAGGAAACCGAGAAGAAAAAACCGGCCGCTGCCGGCCAGCGCGAAGGTCAGCGCAATGGCAACCGCCAGCGTAATAACGAGCGTCGTCCGGGCAGCCAGGCTCGCCGTGACCATCACGATCGCCGTCAGGGTGAAGAGGCGGGCAAGCGCCCGACCGAAGCACGTGCCGACGGCGAGCGCCAAGATGGCCGTCGTCAGCGTGGCGAGCGCGGTGATCGTCAGGAGCGTCCGGAACGCGTAGAACGCCCGGAACGTGCCGAGCGCACCGAACGCGCAGAGCGTCCGGAACGTGCCGAGCGCAGCGAGCAGCCGCAACGCGAACCGCGTCAGCGCCGCGAACGCGAGCCGCGTGAAAACCGCGAAGCGCGCGAGCAAAACACGCGTCCGCAGACTGAAGAGCGTGGCGAACAGGCTGCACCGCAAGCCGCCGAGAAGCCGTCCCGTCGTCGCCAGCAGGCTGAACGCAACGAAGCCGACAAGCCGCTGGCTGCCGCTCAGGAAGAACTGAACCTGAATGGTGCCGAAGGCGTGGAAGTGGCTGCCGAGTCCGCCGAACAGCAAGAGCGTGGCGAACGTGGTCGTCGTCGTCGTGGCCGTCGTGACCGTCGTCGTGACAATGTCGAAGGTGATAGCACCGCTCAGGTGGCAGAAGCTGCCGCTGGCGATGTGACTGCCGAAGTAGCTGTAGCTGGTGTGGCTGCCGCTGCTGCCGTTGCGGTGGTTTCCGAAGCGGTCGCCCAGCCGGCTGCAGAAGCTGCCGTTGCAGTGGACGCGGTGGAAGTTGCCGCAGCCCCGGCCGAGGTAGCGCAAGAAGCTGTTGCTCCGGCGGCTGCACCGGTTGAGACGCTTGCTGTTGAAGCCAGCCCGGTTGAAGCAGCATCCGAACCGGTTGTGCAGGCAGAACAAGTGGTGGTGGCCGAAGTGGCTGCACCTGCTGCAGTTGTCGTGACCGAAGCTGCTGTGGCTGTCGAGACTGTGGAAGTCGCCGAAGTGGCTGCCCCGCTGGAGCAGGTCACCACCGTGGCAGAAACCACGCTTGAGCAGGCCGAGGTGGTGGTTGCCGCCGAACCGGTACCTGCCGTTGAGCCTGCTGCTGCGCAAGTTGCAGAAGTTGCCGTGAACGAGCCTGTGGCCGTGGCACCGGTGGTCGTGGAAACTGTGGCAGCAGCCCAGCCCAAGATCGAAGCCGAATTGCCGGCTGATCTGGGTGGTCTGGTGATGGTTGCCACCAAGGCGGTGTCTGAAGTTGTGGTGCCGCAGGTTGAAGTACCTGCCGGTCCGCGTCGTCGTGATGTGGTTCGTCAGACTGAAGAGCAGCCGGTAGCGATTGAACTCAAGCAGGTGGAAACCCGCAACAGCTGATGTCGTGCATGGCCCCTGCAAAAACTACGTGCAGGGGCTTGACGGTTTCGCAATGAGTTTATAAAATAGCTTTCTCTTTAGGCGATTCCCTGATAGCTCAGTCGGTAGAGCGACGGACTGTTAATCCGCAGGTCGCAGGTTCGAGCCCTGCTCGGGGAGCCAACAGATTCAAGCATTTAGCCCACCTCCATGGTGGGCTTTTTGTTTTTCCCTTCGGCCGGCCACATTGCCCCGGATTGCATGGGCACCCGTATCAGGGCGTTGTGCTCGATGATGCATAGCTGAAGAATGCATCCACCGGCAGTGGTTTGCTGTAGTAGTAGCCTTGGCCAATGTCGCAGCCGGCATGACTCAGAAAGGCTGCCACTTCCTCGCTTTCTATTCCCTCTGCCACGACGGTAAGCCCCAGGTTATGCGCCAGTTGTATGGTGGATTTCACAATGGCGATGCAGCTTTTCTCCGTTGTCAGGTTGGTGACGAAACTCTGGTCTATCTTCAGTTCGTTCACCCGCAGGTCCTTCAGGTAGGAGAGCGACGAATAACCAGTCCCGAAGTCGTCAATTGATTGCCGGAAACCCATCCTGTGCAATTGATCCACCGTCATCATGAATTGGTCTGGCGAGTCGGAAAACGAGCATTCGGTAATCTCCAGCACAATGTTTTCAGCAGGTATTGCATGAAAGGCCAGCAAGTGGCGCAGGTCTGAAATCAGCTCGGGGTCGGCCAGGTTGCGTGCCGACAGATTGACTGAAAAGTGCAGGTTCATGCCTGCTTGCCGCCATTGTGCCGTTTGGCGGAAAAATTCGGACAGCAGCCATTTGGTAAATGGCTTGATCAGGCCTGAACTTTCGGCAACCGGAATGAACTCGGCCGGGGAAATATACTGCCCGCTACCGGTACGCCAGCGCGCCAGTGCTTCTGCTCCCACCAGCCTGCCGGTTTTCAGGTCGATTTGCGGCTGGAAATGCAGGCTGAGCTCCTGCGTGCTCAGTGCATGGCGCAGCTGACCAAACAAAAGGTTACGCCGGACAAATTGCTGGTTCAGCTCCTCGTTGTAAATGGAAATGTCCAGCTTGTTGGCACGGCCATGCAGCATGGCCTGCTCTGCCTTGAGCCACAGCTCGGCAGGGGTTTGTGCATGCTGGGGGTAGAGTGCAATGCCGATGGTGTTTTCAATGTGGATGGGGTAGTTATCCACCTGATAGCTCAGCGAGATGTCGGATACCGCTTCGGCCAGCTTGCAAGGCTGGGTATTTTGCAAATCGGCCTGGTAGAAAAAACCGAACTCGTCGCGGCGCAGCCGTCCCAGGCAGCCTATCTTGCCGTAGCGGTCCTGCAGCGAACGGGCAATGGACTCCATCAGCAAGTCTCCGCCTCTCTCCCCCAGGATGTTCGATATTTCAAACAGCCGCTCCAGTCGCAGGTCAATCACCACGATGGCTTCCTGAGCCGGATTGCACTGTGCGATGGCCTCCTCCAGCAGTACGTTCAGCCGATTGCGGTTGGGCAAGCCCGTGACTTCATCATGCTGGGCCAGAAACTGCAGCTGATCCAGATAGGCGCGTGCGCGTGCGGTATTGGTTTCCACCTTGTCGTGCAGCATTTCTTCAAAGCGGGCCCGTACCAGATTGAATGCCGCGGCCATGGTGGAATAAAACAGCAAGGCCGGAATCATCTGGCCCACATAAGCATCCGGGTAATGCCAGGCATGCGGCAGATTGCCAAGCAGCTTTACCGCCAGCCAGCATACGGCCACCCAGGCCAGGCAATACAGCCAGCCAAGGCGTTGTCCCTTGATGAAAAATGCCAGGAATGGATAGGTGAATACCCACAGTACGCCACTGCCTTCCAGTCCCCCGTATACGATGAGTGCGCTGGAAATGAAAATGCCGTACCACAGGATGAGTGATTCCGCCCAGCGAATGGCCCGCTCGATATTCAGCAATAAAAACGCGGGCAGCAAGAACAGGACGGCGACGATGATTTCGGCTTGTGCCAGTTCTTCAAAGTGAAACTGGTAATAATTGACCAGCGCAAACACCAGGGTGACGGGTAAAGCCAGTGCAATGGCGATGACCGCCTGCTTGCGCCTTTCCTCCAAAGTGCTTACCGCTTGTACATTCAATCCCAGCAGTGAGCACACCGTACGTAGCACTGCATCGTAAGTGATGAGCGCTCTGGCAGTTTTGGTCATGATTTCCCCGATCGCATCGACCAAGCACGCTAACAGCGCCAGACAATCCTCATGAACTTCCCTGCCTTGGCTGTTTTGTATATGTCAGGTGGAGTGATGGAGTTGCGGGCAAACAGGACCTTGAAAAGAGCGTGACGTTGCAGTTGCAAACCAATCAACCCATGTACACTTTTATAGCAAAAATAGACAAACTCGGAGCAGCTGAAACGATGAAATGTCTTGCCATCATCAAATTGAAAGTCATATGCGCTACCGATACGGCTTAGTGCAGCATGCCGTGCTGCACACACCACATCGGCCACATTCACCGCCAAATGCTGCTGCAATTGCTGGTTTATAGCCGACTCAGGTTCGCTCAATGCTGCCATTCCGGGCAGGGATTTTGCCAGGCTGCCACTCTCTTTCTGTAACGGGCCTTGCAAACGGATAACGCACAGATAATCGCAGCGGGTGAAGGTCAGGATGTCTTCCACAAACACGCCGCGCGACATTGAGTGAATCACCATCTGCCGTCCGGTCTGGAAATAGGCCGGGTCATGCCTGACAGCTTCTTTTTCTGCCTCGCTGGCTTCCGTCCAGCCTGCATTGCCGCTGGCTACCTTGAGTTCACTGGCGGCAAGTTTGCGGTCGGCCTCGGTCAGTTCACCCACGTACAAGGCGGCATGGGAATAATACTGCGCGTCATTTCCGCTATTGCCCGCCATATTGATGAAAGCGCCATCAATGAAATGGTCAAAACCCCTGAGCAGGATATCGCCCGGTTGCAATGGCAGGCCATCCTGCCCGCCTTCAAGCAGACTGCGAATGGCGCGTGCATCAATTTTGTAACCGCCCGGATCCTCCTGCACGCAGTAAGCCATGCTGATTGGCCCGCTGCGGAAGCTTGCGTATTTCAATGTCCCTATCCAGTTGATGAGGCGGTCTATCAGGAAATTACCCAAGCCTTTCCAGCCGCCATATTGCGGATTGCCCCAGTAGGTGGGGCGGGAGGGGGGCAGGGCTACGCCAAACAGATTGAGCACAAACAGCAGGGTGATGGCCGAGGACAGGAAAATGGCGCGGTAAGCGGGCGGCAGCAGCCATGTCAGAAACACAAGCAATGGGCTGAACAGGGTGGTAATCATCATGAAGCGCAACAGCAGATAGGCGGGGCGCGCCAATATGGCCAGCAACAGCAACAAAACCTTGTCGATGATTTTCATGTGCTTTCATTCCCCTCCGGCCGTTAATCAAGGCGCAGCATGCTGGTGTGCACCACGCGGGTGTCGGTGTCGATCTGGCGGTAACGCAGGCGGTCGCAATCATCATCGGTAGCGGTGGACGATCCGCCATCAAACGCCTGCGGGATGCCGTATTTCTGACTTTCCGAACTGCAATCAAGCCCGTAATGCATGTGACCGAACAGCAGTAATTGCACCCGGTCCTGAATGATCTTGCACAAGGAGTACGCATCCTTGAGCCGGCGGAAACTGCGGGTGACGCCAGCCAGCAGGTGAATGGCCAGATGACCGTCTCCCACATCCGGTGCGACGCTGTAGCCGTAGTAAAACGGGTGGTGATGCAAGCACAGGATGATGCGCTTGTCCCTGATGTCGGGCTGGTCCAGCAAGGTGTTGAGTGCCGCCAGCTGGCTGCTGCCCAGATGGCCTTCGGCAAACCAGCGCTGGTACCACACCAGTTCTGCGGCGTTGGAATCCAGCAGGATCAGCACATGCGCAGCATCAAGGTGATGCACCACCGGAAAGCTGGCGGGCTGATCGTGGAAAATCCACTGGTGATAATCATGGAGAAAAGCATGCGCCGCCTGGTTGTTGATGGCCATTGCATTGCCATAGTCGTGATTGCCGGGGCAGAGATACACCCGATAGCCGGCGGCGGACAAGCGGGCCAATTGCTGGCAACCCGCTGCGCGGTTTTCGGCACTGGCGCTATCGATGACATCACCGGTATGAATCAGCAGGCATTCCTGCGGGGGGAGTGGGGGCGCGGTGACAAGCTGGTCCACCAGGCGGGAGAAGCGGAGTGCATTATCATTTTTGCCCAGATGCGTATCGCTGATATGGATTAATTTCACAGTCCTGTACCTGACCGGCTTACGTCTCCGGCTGAAGCCCACCTGTTTGATCTGGAAAATCACCTGCTTCACTTATAAGCAGCTGACAAAGCTACTTCAAGGCGAATCTCGGTACGACCAGCCCTGTCTGTTTTGCCGCAGCGACTGCAAGTTCTCATCGTCATCATCCGGGCACTCATGTATAAAACAGCAAGCCCTGCGCAATGACCGGCACTTTCCCGGCCGGTCATTTACAGATGGGGCAGGACCAGTCAGAAGCATGTCCAACAATAACAAACCGAAAAGGAAGTTGGAGGATGACAATCAAGCTGAAAATCACGCTGCTACTATCCATTGCCTTGCTGGCACTGCTGGTGGTCAGCGCAGTAGGGCTGTGGCAACTGAGTGCGGCACAGGCCCGTTTCGAGTACATCAGCAGCAATACCTTTCCCAGTCTGAAAGCCTTGCAAAGTGCGCAAGTCGCCATGTACGACATGCGGACCTCGCTGCGCAACCATGTATCCCATGTGCAGCAGGACAAGAAGCAGGAAGACGAAAAGGCCATCGAAAGCAAACGCCTGCAGTTTGACAAGGCTGTCGGCCAATATGAGACCGAACTGGCGGTGGATGACACCGACCGGCAGATGGTGAAGCAGGCCAAGGCCGACATGGCGCAATACCGTACTGCCATGGACGAGTTTTTCAACAACTCCCGGTCCAATTACATGTCGGTGGCCACGGCCATGCTGGAGAGCGGCACGCTGTATCAGTTGTCCGGCAAGCTGGAAGCGGACCTGAACAAGCTGATCAACTACAACTACCAGCTGGGCAACCGCCAGAACGAAGCCAACCATTCGGCCTATGCCATGGCCAAGTGGTTGCAGATGTCGCTGGCACTGGCAGCCTTGTTGCTGACCGCCATTGGCGGCTGGTGGCTGATCCGGGCCATTACCCGCTCATTGACCGACATGCAGCACACCATGGAGCTGCTCAGCCGGCAGCGGGATTTCAAACTGCGGGTGCGCAACGACAGCCGGGATGAACTGGGTCGTACCGCCAAGGCATTCAATTCGCTGCTGGACAGCCTGCAACAGAACCTGCAACAGCTGCAGCATGGTGCCCAGGATGTGATGGCATCGTCGCACCAGATGAACGAGGCAGCCGATACCATTTTCCAGGCGGCATCCGCGCAGAGCGAATCCTCTGCGGCAGTGGCAGCCACCATCGAGCAGATGACGGTGAGCGTCAACCATGTGGCCGAGCGTGCCGACGAAGCGCAGCGCCTGTCGCAGACATCCAGCCAGCAAGCCGAGGCGGGATCGGTCACCATCAGCCAGACCATCAGCGATATTCGCGATATTTCAACCGCCATTGCCAGTGCCGGTCAGGCATTGCGTGGCCTGAATGCGCAGAGTCAGCAAATCATGTCGGTGGTGCAGGTGATACGCGATGTGGCAGACCAGACCAATCTGCTGGCGCTCAATGCCGCTATCGAGGCAGCGCGGGCCGGGGAAATGGGACGCGGCTTTGCCGTGGTGGCCGACGAAGTGCGCAAGCTGGCTGAGCGTACTGCCAGCTCCACCCAGGAAATTTCAGCCAGCCTGCAGGCCATGCAGCAGGCTTCCGCAGCGGTGGTGGCGCAGATGAACAATGCCGAGCAGCTGGTGGAGGGTGGGGTAAGCCGGGCGGATGAAGCAGACCGGGCCATCCTCAGTATTGGCGAAGCGGCTGCCGGAACCACCGGCATGGTGGCTGACATCTCCATGGCCATCAAGGAGCAAGGCGCAGCCAGCAACAGCATTGCCCGGCAGGTGGAGCGCATTGCCCAGATGTCGGAGCAGGCCAATGCGGTGGCAGCGCAAACGGCGGGTCATGCCAGGTCACTGCGCAGTCAGGCCGAGCAGCAGATGAACATCATCAGCCAGTACCAGCTTTAGTCCGCATAACAACAGGCCATGTCACCGGGCGTGGCCTGTTCATTTACCCCGGTATTCCACCCGTTCCAGCATTTCTTCCACTGCGCGTTGCAGCGCATGGGCGCTGCCATCGGCACCGGGCAGGTCGGCAAAGTCGGTCCATTCGCCATAGCGCAGCTGCCAGCCATGGAAGTTGGCCTCATCCATGCGCAGGATGAACTCCGGCACTGAAAACACCTTGCCATCCGCAGTGCTGAGTTGACGATAGACAATGCTGCTGCTGTCCTGGACAAACATGATTTGTTCTTTCTCTGATGGCAAATACGCGGCCTACCATACCCCAGTACAGAACGTCCCGCCAACAAGCCTGGCGGATGACATGGCGCGGCAAAGCATAAACCCTGCCACTAAAATGGGGGTAGGGGGAGAAACATGCCAATGGTAAGATTGCTTGCATTTTTTAACACGCCCAGCAGGCCGCGCAGCCTGACTGTGCCACGCATGCCATTCCGAGACACCATCCAATGAAACGTCTTTTGCAGTCGCGCTCCGAACTGGCACAGGTCATGCTGCTGTTCCGGCAGGCTTTTTATCAGCTGGCGGGTTTCAGTGCAGTCATCAATCTGCTGATGCTGCTGCCTTCCATCTACATGCTGCAGATTTACGACCGGGTACTGCACAGCCGCAATGAAACCACACTGCTGATGCTAACCCTGATGGTAGTGGGCCTGTACGGGCTGATGTCGGTGCTGGAGATGGTGCGCTCCTCGGTGCTGATTCGCGTGGGTAACCGGCTGGACATGCAGCTTAACTTCCGCGTGTTCACCGCGGCCTTCGAACGCAATCTGCGCCGTAACAACGGCAATGCCAGCCAGGCGCTGCACGACCTCACCACGCTGCGCCAGTTTCTCACCGGCAATGGCCTGTTTGCCTTTTTCGATGCGCCCTGGGCACCGATTTATCTGGTGGTGACCTTCATGTTCCACTGGATACTGGGTTTGTTCGTGCTGGCCGGCATGCTGATCCTGTGTGCGCTGGCCTGGCTGACTGAGCTATCCACGCGCAAACCGCTGGGTGAAGCCAATCAGGCAGCGATTGCCGCCAGTAACTATGCCAACAACAATCTGCGCAATGCCGAGGTGATTGAGGCCATGGGCATGCTGCCGGCGCTGCGCGAGCGCTGGTTCCTGCTGCAAAGCCGGGTGCTGGAAAAACAGACGGAAGCCTCGGACCGTGCCGCCCGCATCGGTGCGGTTTCCAAGCTGATCCGGCTGGCCTTGCAATCGCTGGTATTGGCGGTGGGTGCGGTGCTGGCCATCCAGAATGAAATTTCCCCCGGCATGATGATTGCCGGTTCCATCCTGATGGGCCGCGCCTTGCAGCCGGTGGAAATGGCCATCGCCACCTGGAAGCAGCTGATTTCGGCCCGTGCGGCTTACCAGCGGCTGGATGACTTGCTGACCGAATATCCTGCCCGTATCAGCGGCATGAGCCTGCCGCGCCCGCAGGGCAATGTACAGGTGGAAGGCCTGGTGGCGGCTGCGCCCGGCAGTGCCTTGCCCATCCTGAAAAACATCAGCTTTGCCATGCAGCATGCCGACGTAGTGGGCATTGTCGGCCCCAGTGCCGCGGGCAAATCCACGCTGGCGCGCCTGCTGGTGGGCATCTGGCCGGCGCAGTCGGGCAAGGTGCGGCTGGACGGGGCGGATGTATTCCAGTGGAACAAGGACGAACTGGGCCCTCATGTCGGCTATCTGCCGCAGGATATCGAGTTGTTTGAAGGCAGCATTGCCGAAAACATTGCCCGTTTTGGCAAGGTGGACTCGGCGCTGGTGATTGAAGCCGCCACCCGCGCCGGGGTGCACGAAATGATTCTGCGCTTCCCGCAAGGCTACGATACCCGTCTGGGTGATGGTGGCAACATGCTGTCCGGTGGCCAGAAACAGCGCATTGGTTTGGCGCGTGCCATCTATGCCAGCCCGGCCTTTGTGGTGCTGGACGAACCCAATTCCAATCTGGATGACGTGGGCGAGCAAGCCCTGATCCATACCGTGATGGACCTCAAGGCACGCGGTTGCACCGTGGTGCTGATAACCCATCGCACCAGCATCCTCAATGCCGTGGACAAACTGCTGGTGATGCGGGATGGCCAGCTGCATCTATTCGGCCCGCGCGACCAGGTGCTGTATGCCCTGAACCAGGCCACCCAGCAGGCCTTGCAACAACAAGCCGCCATGCAGCAGCAGGCAGGCAAGAATCCGGATGAAAGCGTGGCATGAATCTGTTCCGCAAACTGACTGCATTGCGCCGGGATCAGGCTACGCCTGCTGCCCCGTCTGCGATTGAACCCTTTGGCCGGGTGGATACCGACGACAAACGCGTGGGGCGCTGGGGACTGAAAGTGTTGTTGATCGGTTTCGGCGGCTTTGTGCTGTGGGCGGCACTGGCTCCGCTGGACGAGGGCGTGACCGCCAACGGCAGCGTGATCGTCGCCAGCAACCGTCAGACCGTACAACACCTGACTGGTGGCAGCGTGGAAAAACTGCTGGTGAACGAAGGCGATGTGGTGCGCAAAGGCCAGGCCCTGCTGACACTGAACGATACCGAAGTGCGGGCGCAGATGGGCAGCATCCTGGCGCAGTTCATCACCGCCCGTGCCATTGAAGACCGCTTGCTGGCCGAGCGCGAGGGCAGTGCCAGCCTGCGCTTTTCTGCCGAGCTGGATCAGCTGGGTCAGGAACTGCCGGGCAATGAAACCCGCGTGCAGCAGGCCAAGCAGCTGCAAACCCAGTTGTTTCATACCCGGCGCGACGGCCTGCGTGACGAACTGCAGGCGCAGGATGAAAACATCAAGGGCCTGCAGGAGCAATTACGCGGCCTGCAAGGCATGAAGGCCGCCCGTGCCGAACAAAGCAAATGGCAGGACAGGGAGCTGGAAGGCATTCGCGACCTGGCAGCCGGTGGCTATGTGCCCAAGAACCGCCTGTACCAGCTGGAGCGTGGCGCGGCAGAAATCCGTGGCCAGTTGGCCGACACCATCTCCAGCATTGGCCGGGTGCAGGACGGCATTGCCGAAACCCGGTTGCGCCAGCTGGCCCGCAAGCAGGATTACCAGAAAGAAGTGGAGTCGCAGCTTACCGACATCCAGAAAGAAACCGCCACCCTGCGGGACCGACTGGCTGCCCAGCGCTATGTGCTGCACAACAGCACCATCCGCGCGCCGCTGGCCGGCCGGGTACTGGGCTTGAAGATACATACTGTGGGCGGGGTGGTGCAGGCGGGACAGCCATTGATGGAAGTGGTGCCGGAGAACCAGCCCCTGCTGATTGAAGCCATGGTGGATCCGGCCATGAGTGCCAAGGTACGCCCCGGCCTGCCGGTGGATGTCAGCTTCCCGGCGCTCAACCAGCAAACCACCCCGGTGATTCCCGGCGAGGTGGCCACCTTCTCGGCCGACCGCTTGCTGGATGCCAAAACCGGCATGCCCTACTACCTGGCACAAGTGAAGGTGACCCCGGCCGGCATGCGCTTGCTGGGCGATCAGCAGGTCAAGCCCGGCATGCCGGCCAGCATTGTCATCAAGAGTGGCGAGCGCACCATGCTGCGTTATCTGCTCAAGCCGGTGCTCGATCGCATGAATCTGGCCTTCAAGGAAAGCTGATGACCGACCGTCCGCTGTTTCGCCCGGCGCTGCTGGCTGCGGCCTGTCTGTTGGCGATGCCTGCCCTGTCTGCGGGCTATGGCTTGCTGGAAGGCCTGCAACTGGCCCGCGCCTACGATGCGCAATATCAGGCGGCTACCGCCGAACGCGAAGCTGGCGAAGCCAATGGTCCGATGGGCCGCGCGCAATTGCTGCCCACCGTCAATGCCAGCTTTAACCGCAGCAAGGTCACCGGCAGCGATACCGCACCGGATTTTACCGGTGCCATCTCCACCTCGCCGCTCAATTACATGAGTCAGGACGCCGCCATCCAGCTGCGTCAGCCATTGTTCAACCTGCAACGCTGGGCGCTGTACCAGCAGGGACTGGCGCGGGTGGACTACAGCCACGCGCTGTTTGCCCGCAAGGAAAACGAGCTGGTGTTGCGCTATCTGTCGGCCTATCTGGGGGTGTTGCTGTCACAGAAAAACCTGGCGCTGAGCGAAGCCAAGCTGCATGCGCTGCAAGCCGCACGTACCCAGGCACAGAAGCTGTTTGATCAGGGCGATGGCACGGTGACCGACATTCATGATGCAGAAGCCCGCATGGCCATGGCCGAGGCGGAATTGCTGGAAGCGCGCAGCATGCAGCAGATTGCCGAACGTACCTTGCAAACCACCACCGGCCAGCGCAGCAGCGAACTGGCCGAACCACAGGAAGACATCGGCCGCTATCTGGGTCCGGAGGGCGAGCTGGAACAGTGGCGCGACAAGGCCCTGGCCAGCAGCCCGGACATTCAGGCGGCACAACAGAACCTGCGCATTGCCGAGCAAGAGGTCAAGCGTAGCCGCGCCGGCAATTATCCGACGCTGGATCTGGTCGCCAGCAAGGACCGTTCCAGTGCCAGTTCGGTCTCCACCATCAACCAGCGCATCAGCCAGAACGTGATTGGCGTGGAGGTGAGCCTGCCGCTGTTCAACGGTGGCTACAATAGCGCCCAGCTGGCGCAGAGCGCGGCGCTGTACCGGCAGGCGCAGGCGGAACTGGACAATGCCCGCGCCCAGGTGGAGCTGGAAGTCAGCCGACAGTATTACGGCGTGAGCACCGGCGCGCGCAAGGTGGCCTCGCTGCAAAAAGCAGTGTTCTCCAGCGCCGAGACGGTAAAGGCCAGCAAGCTTGGACTGGTGGCCGGGGTGAAGACGCTGACCGACATCCTCAATAGCGAGGAGCAGCTGTATCAGGCACGGCGTGATTTGCTGCTTGCCCAGTACAACCAGCTGGTGAGCTGGATTGCACTGCGTGCGGCCAGCGGTGCCATCGAGCAGACGGACCTTGCGCTGCTGGACCGCCACTTCCTGCAGGGCAAGCCGCAGCCCTCACCCTGACGGCAGGGCCGGGACCAAAACAAAACGGCCTGCTGTCCAGGGACAGTAGGCCGTTTTTGTTGCTGACCGGCTCAGGCTGCGTGCAGGTCGGTGTGAGCCACTTGCTGTACGCCCACCAGCGAAATGTCCGGCCCGGCCGAACCTACCAGCCCCGGGGTGGCGGCCACGGCACCCAGCGTCAGCGAGAAGGTTTCGCTGGCGGACAGGCCTGCCGTATCGGTGGCTTTCACCGTGATGATGGCCGATTCGGTCTGGTGACCCAGGGTGGCGGTAAAGCTGTCGTTCTGGGCGTTGAAGGTGATCCAGCTCGGCAATGCCTGGCCGTTGGACTGGCTTGCACCGTAGGTGAGTGCCAGGCCTTGCGGATCGGTAAACGTTCCTTGCGGTACGCTGATATTCAGCGTGCCATTGGCATTGAAACCGACCATCAGGGGCAGCGGGTTCACCACCGGTGCCTTCAGTGCCGTGGCGATATCGTTGATGGAGAAGGTTTCCGAGGTGGACAAGCCTGCGCTGTCGGTCGCGGTCAGCTTGACCGAGAAACTACCTGCCGTGGTGGGCGCGGTGCCGGAGAAGGTTTCGGTCTGGGCATTGAAGTTCAGCCAGCCGGGCAAAGCCTGACCATTGGCCAGCGCAGCCTTGTAGGTGAGCGCCAGCCCTTGCGGGTCGATAAAAGTGGTGGACGGCAGGGTAAAACTGAAGGCCTTGCCGGCATTGATGGTTTGCGTGGCGGTTTGCTGGTTCAGCGTCGGGGCCACGTAAGCATCGTTCAGGGTGAAGGTTTCCGAGGTGGACAAACCGGCCTGGTTGCTGGCGGTCACTTGCAGCGACAGCGAAGTACTGGCCGTCGGGGCGGTGCCGCTGAAGGTTTGGGTCTGGGCGTTGAAGCTGAGCCAGGACGGCAGCGCAGCCCCGCTGGCCAGCTTGGCGGTATAGCTCAGCGTTTCGCCTTGCGGGTCGGTAAAGGTGCCGGCTGGCAGTGCAATGCTGAAGGTATGGCCCGGCGTCACCAGCTGGGTGGCGGTGGCCTTGCTCAGCGTTGGTGCGTAGGCGGTATCGCTGATGGTGAAGGTTTCCGAAGAGGACAGGCCGGCCGTGTCTGTCACCTTCACCATCACCTGGGTGCTGCTGCTGCCAAACGGCGTGGTGCCGGACAGGGTATTGGTGCTGGCGTTGTAAGTCATCCACGACGGCAGCGCCTGGCCATTGGCCTGGGTCACCTTGTAGCTCAGAGCCAGCCCTTGCGGGTCGCTGAAGACATTGGCCAGCGATACCGAGAAGGCATGGTTGGCGGCAAGCGTCTGGTTGGCGGTTTGCGCCTTCAGGGTAGGGGCGACATAGGCATCGTTGACGGTGAAGCTTTCCGATGCCGTGAGTCCGGCCTGATTGGTAGCCACCACTTGCACGGCTACCGATGTATTGGCCGTGGGTGCGGTGCCGCTGAAGGTTTGGGTCTGGGCATTGAAACTGAGCCAGGACGGCAGCGCAGCCCCGCTGGCCAGCTTGGCGGTGTAGCTCAGGGTTTCGCCTTGCGGGTCGCTAAAGGTGCCGGCGGGCAGGGCAAAGCTGAAAGTACGGCCCGGTGTCACCACCTGGGTGGCGGTCGCCTTGGCCAAGGTCGGTGCCAGTGCGGTATCTGTAATGGAAAAGGTTTCGCTGGCGGAAAGGCCGGAGGTGTCGGTGGCTGTTACCAGAATCTGGGTGCTGCTGCTGGTCACCGGTGTGGTGCCGGACAGGGTGTTGGTGCTGGCGTTGTAAGTCATCCACGACGGCAAGGCCTGGCCATTGGCCTGGGTCACCTTATAGCTCAGCGTCTGGTTTTGCGGGTCGGTAAACACATTGCCCAGCGACACCGAGAAGGCGTGGTTGGCGGCAACCGTCTGACTGGCGGTCTGGGCGCTGATTACCGGTGCTTTCGGGGTGACGGGGACCGAGCCACCGGCATTGTCCACGGTGATGGTGTCACCAGCGGCCAGCAGGGTAGCGAGGCTGACTTCAAAAGTGGTGTTCCAGTACTGGCCGGTCTGGCTGCCCCACGGGTTACGAATCTGCAAATAATCGTTGGCTGCATCAATGCCGTAAACCGACATGGCATGGCCGGCCACCAGTTGCACCTTGCCAGCGGCGTCGTAGCTCCAGGTGTAGGACGACAGCACTACATCATCACCGGCAGCCAGATGGGTTTTGAGCGAGCTCAATACCGTGGCATTGCTCAGGCCGCTTTGCGAGCCGGTACCGGACAAGGAAGAATTGTAAGTACGGCACAGCCAGCTGGTGCCGCTGCCGCTGTAGTCGGTGATTTGCGAAGCACCGGTTACGGACTCCAGTGCATATTCCGGCAGGCCGCCGTTGCCGATGGCGGTAAAACTGTTGCCGGTATAGCTGTTACCGGTGGTGACATTGATGGCCTGCAACTGGGCGTAGGCTTTTTCCAGCAAGGTGGCCCACATATTGGGCCCGGAGTTGCAACCGGTTTGCAGCACATTGTTGACGGTAACGTATTCTGTCGCGCCCTTGACGTGGAATGCCACGCCATACGTGCCATTACCGTTGTCGGTAATCATGTTCTTGATGATGCCGGCGTTCTTGACTGCCACCTCGGCAATCGACGCCAGGAAATAGCAGTCACCCAGTTTGCCCTGGTTGATGTCGCTGGCCAGCGGGCCGCTGCTGCCAAACAGGGAAGCCGTGCTGGTGGCGTAGGTAATCTTGGATGTGGAGCCGCTGACGGTGACGGTGGATGTGGGCAGGTCAGTGCCTTGCAGCCATTTGCCGTTCAGATTGCTCAGTTGGGCTGCGCTGGAGCCGACAGCCAGATTGCCCAGCGAACTGGAACTGGCCGCGCCACCGGTCCAGCTGCTGTTGGCAGCATTGCCGTTTACCAGTGCATTCAGGGTGTACTGGGAATAGGACGAGGCCGTTTCACCGACATTCAGGTTGGTGACAATGGTTTTCAGGTCGTTGAACTGGCTGGTGGACAGCGTGCTCTTGCTGCTGGTCAGTTCGGCAGCCAGGTCGGTCACCATCTTGGCCAGGCCAGCTTCAGTCACGTTGCCGGACATGGCGTTCATGTCGGCTTTCAAGGCGACATCGGTCAGCGTGGCAATCCAGCTGGGGGCGGTGGTGCTGCCGGTTTTTACCGTGGTGCTGGTGGTTTGGTTGATGGTCGTGGCCAGGGCGGCAGTGGATGCCGTGGTTGTGGTGCTTACGCTTGCTGCACTGACAAAGGGCAGCGCCGAACGCAGCATGGCACCTTGCAGGGGGACGGCAACATCGTGCAACACGTTGTTGGCAAAGCCCGTCAATATCGTGTCGGCAGTCTGCGAGTTGGAAGCATTGTCCAGCGGGTTGTTCGACTGACGAGAGAGGGTATTGGAGGCGCTCATGTGCTTTCCTTCAGTAGTATCCAACAAACCCAAAGGTGCACATGCAGCCACACATCGCGTGGCGGGCAACTGGCTGACATGGGGGCAAGGCCTCCGGTAGTCCCTTTAGTTTTGCGTCACCGGCTTTCACCGGCTTTGCCTGTAATGAGTGAATTCTAGAGGGGATTTTTCTTTATTTACAATTGTTAATTTGCGGGATGTCGATGATAAACCACATATTTTATAGGGTTGTTTATGAATGCTATCAGGGCAAGTCCGATACAGAGCAAATCACAAGCTATTGCTACTCCCATTGATCTGCTTGGCTTGGTCTCGCCGCACATAATTCTCAGCCAGGATGCGCTTTACATTCCCAGCAGATACTCCAGCACGTAAACCGGGACGTTGGCACCTTCCTTGATCATCTTCGTCAGGTCTTTGCGCACCACCTTGCCGGCAAACTGTTGGTTGAGCAGGGTGTCCAGATCAGCGTTGGATTCAGTCATGATTGTTGTCTTCAGTTGTTCTTGCATGCTCGTCTCCGGCCTGTTCGGCAGTGTCATCGCCAAAGGCGCGGGAGATGGCGTCGATGATTCGTGCTGCCAGCGCAGGTTTTTCTGCCAGCAGTGGATAGCGTTTGCCCAGCTTGCCGGAGATGCGGTTGCCACTTTCCCGCACACTGCGGATGATGACGTCCAGCTCGGCATCCGGTGCTTCCAGCACTTGCTTGATGCCTTGGCGTGCCTGTTCGTTGGCATGCAGGAATTGCGCTTCCTGCCGCATTTCCCGTGTCAGGGTCTGGTCAACAATATCTGCCAGATAGGCGACATGGGGCGTCAGGTCCGGGTAACGCCAGGCGGGCAGGGCGTCCTGATAGGCATCAAAGTGGAAGTTGTATTCCACACCGTCTTCCGCCTGCACCGCCTCGGCAAAACGGTAATGGCTGGCATAGCGTTGCATCAGCGGACGGGAGAATTTTTCCAGCACCCGGTCGTAATCGGCACGGTTATAGGTGCTATGCGTGATGGTGGCTGAAACGGGCAGGATCATTGGTGGTGGCAGGATGCCATCGCGCCGCAGCACATCATTGATCAGGAAGCGCGAGATCCGCCCATTCGCATCCGCCATGGGGTGAATGTAAACAAAGCCGAAGGATGCCACTGCCGCGCGCACCAGCGCAGATGTTGTCCTGGTTTTGTCCAGAAACTGCGCCAGGCCTTGCAGCATCGGGATGGTTTCATCCCAGTGCGGGCCGATGTAGTCCACCACCTGCTGATAGCGTGCGGTATGGCCAACAAATACGGGAGAACGGCGCAGCCCGTAGCGCAGGGCGGCATCCCCCAGGATGGCTCGTTGCAGGGCCGAGAGTGTGTCTGGCGCAAGTGGTTGCGGGTGTATGCCGCACTCGGTCTCCATCACCGCGGCAAAGCGCCGGATGCGGTCTTCCTGTTCTTGCTCCCGCTCGATCAGAAAACTGGCTCGGCTTTCCTTGACTGTCAGCCATACCGTGCTGCGCAGCACCAGGTCGATGCCGTAATCAGCCTCCAGTGCAGCCAGATGCTGTGGAATGTCGTAGCTTTCCGCAGCACGCACTGCAGGACTGCGCCAGATGATGGGGCAGAAGTCCCTGTTGCCCGGCAGATTGTCACGCACACGCCAGCGGGCGTTATTCACCGGGCTTCCGGTCACAAACAGCTCGGCATCAAGGGCGTCAACATAATTGCCTTTGCTGACCCCGGCAAAGGCCAGTTGCTCACCCGTCAGCCATTCGTAGTAAAAACCGGCGCGGCGCGCGTAGGCACCGGTTGGCTCACGCGCTATCCATTCTTCCAACGCCTGTTTGACGCCTGGCAACGGTGCCAGCCGGGCGAGAAACTCCAGATGGATGCCTTCATACTTGAAGGCAAAGGTCAGCTGATCTGCCAGATTGGCCTGTGGCCGGTAATGCTCGGTATATACTTCACGGCGCACGCCATCGGCCACCACGGTGCTGCGTGTGCGACCAATCTCGCTATGCACGGCAAAGGGATGCACCGGGGTGATCCCATAGTGTTTGGCCAACCATTGATAGCCGATGTGGGGCATGATTTTCGCTTACTACGCTGAATAAACGCTTAGATTCTAGATCAAAACCAGAAAAATGATTACAGCGACGCTTGGCCGCTTCAATCAATACCCGATACTTGTTCAGAGTTCATTGGCCAGCGCCAGGTCAATCTTCAAGGCAATGCGGATTACCTCGCTCGTGTCATGTGGCCATGTGCTTGGTGCGCTACTTATCCGTTCGCTGCCTACTGTGCTGCGGAAGTACCACACCTTGGCGCGCTTTCCTACGCGCAAAGTAAACCCCGGTATCCGCGTGTCCTTGAGTTCAACACGTGAATCCGGGGTCTTGATTCTGGCTATATAGCTGTCGGTCAGGTGCGCCTGCATGGTTCGCTCCGGGGTGACAACCGGGGTCGAACGCTACAGGCAAACACCCAAAACAGCTTATTCCTTGCTGGAAACATCCTCACCAGCGGCAGCGGCATCTCGTGCCTGCTGCTGGGCAGCACTACGGGCGTCGTAGTAGTCCTTGTTGGCCAGATAGTGCTGACGGCGGGCTTCCTTAGCCGCGGCTTTTTCGGCCAGTTCCGCCTGTTTACGGGCTTCTGCCTCGGCTTCCTGCTGCTTGCGGGCCTGACGCTTGGCTTCGCGGATGGCTTCTTCCGCGGCTTCCATGTCAGCCACTTCCTTCAGGCTCTTGGCTGGGCCGGTTTTTTCGAACCAGGCGACGGACTCCACGTGGGCGGTGTGCGGGAACATGTTACCCAATTAGGAATAGCTGTTATTTACGTTTGGCTAGCGCGACTCCAGTGGGCAGTGAAGTGCTGCCAGGGGTTGAAATGGTGTATTTTCAATATTATCACATCTTAGGTAATGCACTAAATTGATGTTAGCATTGAATAGAAAGAACATCTGGTTAGTTCTGCCACTTATAGACTAAGAAAAGTAGGCTTGCTTACGTCTTGAGTATACCGTTTTCGCAAGCCTCCAAATCTTGATGAAATTTAGAATTATTAAATATTCAATAACCCATTTCTGTGGCTACCCTGGTTAAACCAGAAATAAAAAAATTAAAACTGGTAGACCTATTTCCCTGCATGTTAAGTGTTTCTGCCATTAATCTAGCACCACTTACCTTTTGGAAAGATTTAATTAGGCGAGTAAGTTCGGATGATGGTTTAACCCATTCGTCTGGATTAATAAATCTCTTTCGATTTACTGGTGAGTTAAGTTTTGGATCTGTAAATGCAGCTGAAAGTGCAGCTAAATCTCCAATGTACCAACTTTCTAATTCTTGGCAAACTAATCTTATTAAAGTATCTTCTCTTCTACAGTCCTTGCAAATTTTAATATACCTCTTTTTTAGATCGATGCAGTTTGCTCCATCTGTATCTCGTAGTATTATAAATCTGTCATTCGGTACATTCCATGCTTTTAGTTTTTGAGGAATGCTTGTGTCTAGATCACTTTTCCCTTCGTGTTTAACACAAAGAAAGTGCTCTCCGCTTTTCATTTTTGGGAAAAATCGAGGTATCAGGACTTCGAGTAATTCCTTCATTGAAGGCTCTTCTAGTAAAAAAATTATGCGCCCTTGCATTAATTCAGTCCTTCAAATAATCCTTGCTTCCAAAGGTAGCCAGGCAAATCTCCCTCATTGTTAAGTGAGGTAAGAGTTTCTGAATCGCTTGCTTTTGTTATTTTTGTAAAGCCATTTTCTTTACGAAGGCAATATATTTCAGATAGTAATAGTGCATTTAAAAAATCAGGGGAGTGTGAGGAAATAAATACTTGACCGCCTCTGGTTGCATAGTCCCTAAATTCTTCGGCCAATTCTGGTAGCAATTCTGGATACAGTTGATTTTCAGGTTCTTCAACCGCTAGCATAGGATATGGATTAGGATCGTTAAGTAATATCAGATAAGCAAACATTTTTATTGTTCCATCTGATACATGTCTAGCAATGAATGGGTCCTTGAAGCTGCCATCTTGAAAGCGCAAAACTAGTCTGCCATCCTCGGTTTGTTTGGGTTCAACAACCGAAACTCCAGGGACACGCTTTTTCATGGATTTGATAATTCTTTTAAATATTTTTGAATGATTTTCAAAGATATAATTTGCAACTAATGGTAAATTTTCACCGCGGGAAGATAAATGTTCTGCATATCCTTCTTCTTGACTAGGGCGAGCCTCTGTGACGTGAAAGTCTGAAATGTGCCAATTTTCAATCATCAGACGAAATGCGCTGGCAGCTTTGAATTTTTCAAATTGGCCAAGTCCTTTAACTGCTAGGATGTCTGGTGCATCAAGCTCACTATATTCTTTATTCAGTGCTTCATCAGGTTTTGAGAAATCTTCTTCGTTTGTTATTGCATATCCTTTCCCATTGGAAAAGTCTAAGAAATGAAATGGCGCGCCGTATGATCCGCGCTTATATCTTAATACTTCTCGTTCAATAATAGGCTTTCCATTTGTTCCTAATGAAATTCTTAATAAATAAGTAACAAGTCGTTCTTTTCCGGTAATTTCTAGCCGGAACTGCATTGTAATTTCAATAGGTTCCGTAGAATGTCCTCGGCTTGAAAGTTCTTTATATCCACCACGTTTGGATATTGCCTTGCCGACATTCATGCTTAGAGAGTCTTTTAAAAAGGAAAATACATCAAATAGAGTGGATTTTCCAGTTCCATTTGCTCCAACAAGTACGCATAATTTTGGTATTCTTTCAAGTTTAGTGTCACGAAATAAGCGATAGTTTTTAATTTGAATTGATTCAATTTGCATGTTGAGTTCCAATTCTGTGAGTTTAGGTTTATAATAATGAGAAATAAAATTTATCTAGAGAGTTGTATTTTTGAATAATTTAAATTACCTTGTGATTAATTACTTCATAATTTTTCATGATACATATGATGATATCTTATTCGTGCTACGTCAAACCATCGGGTATGGCCATCTGTTAAAGACCCTATAACTGAAGAACATTGTGTTCATTTTTCCATGGCAAGACGCTGGATGCGTGTGTTGTCCTGGATTCGAAGTTGCCACGGGTGTGTTCTTCATTGTAATATTTAATTAAAATTATAGCTAATATAGATTTTAGGTATGGCATTGTTCGTCTAGAGCATTGCCTGGATGCGCTTTGTGTAGCACCTTCATTGCGTCGTTCTTCTGGTCAATATAGTGAGATGGTACAACCCTATCTAATTTGTATATCTGGATTGCGTCTCATCGAACTAACAACACCACGATATAGTGCGGCTATGTAGTTGAGATATGTGCGGTTGGAATATTTGTTAGTATATAATATTTATATATAATGACTACATATTAAATGAACAACTAGTAATGTAGTCACCGGGAGTCATCTATGCCGTCAGGTAAGTTCATCGCGTACTACCGGGTATCCACCGCGAAGCAAGGTGAGAGTGGGCTTGGGCTAGAGGCACAGGAGAGTTCTGTACTCTCGTATCTAAACGGTGGAGAGTGGGAACTCCTGGACTCGTTCCACGAGGTTGAAACTGGAAAGGGTAGCAATGCCCTGGACAGACGCCCTCAGCTAAAGGCTGCGTTACACGCATGCAAGAAACACGGGGCAACACTGATCATCGCTAAACTTGATCGACTAGCGAGAAACGTACACTTTGTCTCTGGACTACTAGAGGCCGGGGTAGAGTTCGTCGCTGCTGATATGCCACACGCAAACAAAGTCATGATTCAGATGCATGCTGTTATGTCTGAATGGGAGCGTGATCAGATCAGTACACGAACCAAAGCTGCTCTTGCTGCGGCTAAGGCTAGGGGAGTAGTACTTGGCAAGGCTGGTTTTACAAATTTAAAACCAAATATAGAACAACGCCAGCAGGAAGCTAAAGAGTTTGCAGAAAAACTACGCAGTGTTTTTGTAGGTATGAAAATGCGTGGTATTTCACAGAGAAGAATGGTTGAGGAACTAAATGAACTTGATATTAAAGCAAGCCGTGGTGGGCGCTGGACACTAATACAAGTACAACGGATATTAAAATTGATATCAAAGCAGTAAATTAAAAAAAACGACACACACTTAACATGTGGTCGTTTTTATTCTTAATTAATCTCTATGATACTAAATTCGGGAGATGTAAAAATACCATAGATTGGTATAAATGCCTTACCTATCCCGGATATGTCAAGTTTTAGCATTATTGGCCCATCGCGCACTTCAACCATTTTGTGCGCTATGTCTTGCTTGTGCCCTATGCATGAGCCTTTCTTCTCTATATCCCATCTGACAAAGTGTCTTCCCGGTTGAACTGGTATGGAAATTGTTTCATATGGTCCAACATCAGCAGCATATGTCCCATCAATTAAAATAGTTCCAAAGCATGCCGATGCTTGATTTGTTCCAGTTATTACAATTGCGGGTTCATTCGGTTTTATATTCGGTGCCTGATAGTTCGGATTCGTTGCTGCACAGCCAGTAAGAACACTTACTGCAAGAAATGATACATATAGACTTTTTTTCATCGAGATACTTTCTAGTATGAATCCATCATTTTTGCATAATTAATTTGTGGTTTCAATATCACAACTATACTGATAGATAAATTCATTGGTATTGAAATGTTGATTGAATTTGCAAATTAAAAGTTCTTAGTTTTTTCTGTTAAGCCAAGTGAAAAAGTCAGATAAGTTTAGTAGTGCTATTTAAGAATATTCTTGTTTTCGATGTTTTGTTGTAGAGGGAAAGATCATTCTTTACATTAATTTGATTTGTAGTGTTCAATGTGAAATGATATAGAATAAGACAGAGTCAATATTTAGATAGTTTTATTTGATGTATTAATATCAATCTGTATATATGTGCAGACTGCTCAGTTGATTTGTTAACACGTAATGCATATATATACATCATGACTCGTTTTTACATTGTCATATTAGTATGTAGCGATTAAATTATTCAGGAAAAAATATTAACTTTCATGTTGAAAACCTATTTGTGACATGCTTAAATGCCGCCGTCTCTGCAGAGGCTTCACTTATAAATTTCTAGGAAAGTCTGATATGGAATTCGACCCTGATGATAAAGCTAGGATGCGTAGCTATTTTGCACGGGAAGCTGCTAATGCACGGCATAGCAAGAGTAATGGTGCCAAGGAAAAGCGTGCCAAGATGATTGCGGCATGGAAGAGTGGTAAATACACCAGCAAGAATATCTGTGCTGAGCAAGAGTGTGCGGCTCTTGGTATGTCTTACCATGCAGCAAGACGTGCTCTATACAATGTCTAACCCTTTCGCATGAACTATCAGCAGTGCTGGCAAGATGTATACGATGCTAGTACTGCTGCTTCCTTCCTGTTTTCCATATTGATATTATCTTCTCCTGTCAGCCGCACAGGTATATGTAATCTATATATACCTTTCTACGTGCTGCCCTTCTTGATATTTTAGTTTTTCAAAGAAACTAGTCTTGGGTATCTTGGCTACTGCTAAGTGATGCTTGAGTGTATTAGTTGCAACTAAGTTAATAAATAAAATAGAAATATCGTGTGAAAACCACTTTTGCTAAGCAGGATGATTTATCCACTGGTTGGATGTATTTCGCAATTTTTAGAAATTGGCATTTCTCTTAGGTGGCCGTAATTCATTTTTATATTACAACGCTGGAGCAGAAGAATTAGCCTACAAATTTTTTGATGTCAAACGGATTTTGGATAGTGGCAAAAGATACCGGTGAGAGTCTGTTTTTTTCTCATTCAGGTGCATTGCCCTGTAAAAACATATATTTTGAAAGCTTTGATGAACTTAGCTATCCACTTGTAAAAGCTGTTGGTACTCCTTCAACTCATACTCCACCAGAAGTGCTTGTGACAAATAGGGGGCGGCCTGGAGTCGAGAGGAGTAATCAATTTTGCTATAACCTATTAAATAAATATCCATCATTGGAATCGGTCGCATTTAATTATCCATTCATCGATGATATTGTGGAGGGGGTCTGTGCCTTAGATTGGGGTGGTGTCCGTGGATTAGTTCCATGGAAATTATTCTTATTGATTTCTACTATGCCAGTTATAACCTCTCATGAGGTTAGGGTGAGAACGTGGATGTCTGAGCGACATTCCAGAAGACTTGCTGAGGCGCTAAGGCTCTGTGCTGAAGCAATTGAATCTGAGTTTAGAAAGAGGGTCACGTAAGTGAATAATGAAAAAATGCCATTAATTGTTGGTGCGTGGTATAAAAATAAATATGAAAATTTTGCAAAACTCATTGCGGTTTGGGATGATTGTTTGGCACTGGTTTGTTTTGAAAGTATGGAATTTGGATTAGACTGTTTTGGATTGCTTCCCATGTCTAATCTTGCAGAGGAGAAGTTTTCTTCACCATATGATAAAACAGTACGTGGTACTGCTTTTCTTGGGGCGGGTCCATATAGTCCTTCAGTGCATAGTGATGCGTATAGGCGTTGGAGTGCTATGATTGATCGTGTTGTTAATGCGAACTTCGATCATAAGCCATGTTATATGGGAGTTGGAATTTCTAATGAATTTCTGGACTTTCAAAAATTTGCAAAATGGTTCTATGATCAGCTAGGGCATGATAAAGATAAGTATCAACTTGATAAAGATCTACTGTCTAGTCCTGGTTTGGTAATGTATTCTCCTGAAACATGTTGTTTTTTGCCTGCGCGGATTAATAGTGCTTTGCCTAGGTTTGTTAACAAGGAACAGTATCAGGATTTTGTTTCGGCACTTGCTGAAAAATATAAAGATGAAATATCAGAAAAGGCATTTTCGGCTTTGCTCAATTATTATCAATAGTTTGTAAATTAGATATGTAGTCATTAATTCGTTGTATTGGCTCTGCTAGGTCATCTGTTGTGAGTCTTACGTAGTGAAGTTGGGTTACGTCTGCATTTGCATGGTGATTTAGTAGGGCCCTAATTTGGTATGAGTTTAAGTTAATTTTTGCTGCGATGGATGCAAATGTCCTTCGTAATGTATGTGTTGTGAAATTAATGGATAAATCATTTGATATAGAGGAGCACCAATTTTTAGCATGTGCTGAAAATAATTTGGCATTTTTTGCTTTGCCAACGCATAAATACTTCAGTATGGAATTGAGTTGGCTTGTTATTGGTAGTGAGTGACTTCGTCCATTCTTTGTTTCACGTATTTGAATTTTTTTATGTTCAAAGTCAATATTTAAGGGTGTGAGATTTAGTATTTCTGACAGCCTCAGCCCAGTAAGTAAGCCTAGTTGAATAAATTTATATTTTTCGTTGTTTGATCTTTGAGCCTCATCCCAAATTGTTTTGATTTCACTGTCAATTAATACGTCATCCTTAGCCCGTGTGCGTTGTTTCTCACCTGATGCCGTAAGTGCAGTGAACACATCCGGCAGTTCAACTTCCTGCGTAGCACCCCACCATCGCCAGATTGCTTTTAGCAATGTAACTGCTGAATTTGCCTTCGCTACCGAAATCTTGTTTTTCAACCCTGCATATAACTTACGCACAAGCTGTGACGTAAACCCTGTAAGGGGTTTTGCTGTGTGCTCAGAAAGGTACAGCCGAAGTGTTTTGCTGTAGGTAGCTACTGAAGCTGGCCTGAGCTGTTTGGCCTTGATGTACTGGTCGTACACCTCTTGCAATGTAGGGGAGGGGATGGGCTGATTAACGGCCCTGGAAGGGGTATTGCCGCTGTCTACCGTGTAGGTATCACGGTTGTGCTGTAGCCAGTGTATACAGCGTGCTCTGGCCATTTCTGCGTTCACTACAGGCCATGTACCTAGTTTGATGCTTACCCGTTCGCTGCGTACTGTGCTGCGGAAGTACCACACCTTAGCGCGCTTTCCTACGCGCAAAGTAAACCCCGGTATCCGCGTGTCCTTGAGTTCAACACGTGAATCCGGGGTCTTGATTCTGGCTATATAGCTGTCGGTCAGGTGCGCCTGCATGGTTCGCTCCGGGGTGACAACCGGGGTCGAACGCTACAGGCAAACACCCAAAACAGCTTATTCCTTGCTGGAAACATCCTCACCAGCGGCAGCGGCATCTCGTGCCTGCTGCTGGGCAGCACTACGGGCGTCGTAGTAGTCCTTGTTGGCCAGATAGTGCTGACGGCGGGCTTCCTTAGCCGCGGCTTTTTCGGCCAGTTCCGCCTGTTTACGGGCTTCTGCCTCGGCTTCCTGCTGCTTGCGGGCCTGACGCTTGGCTTCGCGGATGGCTTCTTCCGCGGCTTCCATGTCAGCCACTTCCTTCAGGCTTTTGGCCGGGCCGGTTTTTTCAAACCAGGCAACGGACTCCACGTGGGCGGTGTGCGGGAACATGTTAATGATGCCTGCCGCCTTGAGGGTGTAGCCCTTGGTGTGGACCAGTACGCCAGCGTCGCGTGCCAGCGTGGCCGGGTTACAGGACACATAGACAATGCGCTGCGGCGCGGTGTCGTCGGTCATGGCCTTGAGTAGCTGGATGGCGCCGTCGCGTGGCGGGTCGACCAGCATCTTGTCGAATTTGCCCAGCGCGGCAAAGCTTTCCGGCGTGACTTCAAACAGGTTGGCCATTTCATAGCTCACCTTGTCCTGCAGGCCGTTGTGGGTGGCGTTTTCCACCGCACGCTTCACCAGTGCCTGGCTGCCTTCCATGCCATGCACGGTGGCACCGGAGCGGGCAATGGGCAGGGTGAAGTTGCCGATGCCGCAGAACATGTCGGCAATGCGCTCGCCCGGCTGCGGGTCGAGGAAGCCCAGCGCACGCGATACCATCACCGCGTTGATTTGCGGGTTCACCTGGGTGAATTCGGTGGGGTAGTACGGCATTTCCACGCTGTATTGCGGCAGGCTGTAGGTCAGGCGCGGTGCATCCAGCGGATAGATGGGGTAGCAGGTGTCCGGGCCGCCGGGTTGCAGCCAGATCTGTACCGGACGATCGGGCTGGCGATGGGTGTCGGCAAACTGTTGCAGCAGTTTTTCATCGGCGGAATTGATGGCATCCATATTGCGGAATACCAGAATGTCCACCTTGTCGCCCACCGCCACTTCCACTTGTGGCATGCGGCTGTTGATCGACAGTCTGGCGATCATCTCGCGCAGCGGCATGATCATGTCGGAGATGTTTTTCGGCAGAATATGGCATTCACGCATTTCTGCGATATAGCTGGAATGCTTTTCGTGGAAGCCCACCAGCACGCCGCCTTTCTTCGGCACCATGCGGGCCGACAGGCGTGCGCGGTGACGGTAATGCCAGGTGGGGCCGGCAATCGGGGTGAGAATGCGCTCAGCCTTAACCTTACCGATGAATTTGAGGTTGTCTTCCAGCACGCGCTGCTTGATGGCCACCTGGGCGGTGAATTCCACATGCTGCATCGAGCAGCCGCCACAGGTCCCGAAGTGCGGGCAACGCGGCGTGGTGCGCATGAAGCTTTCCTTCAGCACGCTGGTGGTGTCGGCGTTTTCGTACGTGGGTTTTTTGCGGTATGCGCTGTATATTACCTTTTCATAAGGTAATGCACCGTCGATGAAAATGGTCTTGCCGTCGACGTGGGCGACCCCGCGGCCTTCGTGGTCAAGGGATTCGACCAGAGCAATGGTCTGTTGCTGAGTCATTGTATTGATGTGGGAAATCAGGCGTAAAACCGGGATTTTCTCAAAATATGCGCTGCTGCGCAGGGGTTTTTGCCGGGGCGGGAATTTGCTGATTTCTGTTATCATGTTTTTCGTGAAAAACCATGGGTCTGGTGCGCAATGAAGTTGTCGCTTTCCTTTCTTGTTCCTGCTGCTGTCTGGGTGTCCTGCTCTGCGTCGATCATGGCTGCCAGCATGCCCGAACCTGATATCCAGCTGAGTCAGGCCGGTCAGCATCTGGTGGTGAATCTGCCGCAGGCTCGCCTGTTTTTTTATCAGGATGGCCAGTTGCAAAAGATTTACCCGGTGGCGGTCGGCAAGATGCTGACCCAGACCCCGATTGGCAGCTATGCCATTACCGGGGTGTACCGCGATCCCAGCTGGCATGTGCCCAAATCCATTCAGGAAGAGCAGAAGAACCAGGGCAAGCCGGTGCTCACCGTGGTGCCGCCGGGGCCGGATAATCCGCTTGGCCCGGTGTTCATCCGCTTTGGCGAGGCTCGCCTGGGGCTGGGTTTTCACGGTACCAATGCGCCGGCTTCCGTGCCCGGTTTTCGCAGCCATGGCTGCATCCGTCTGAAGAACCCGGATGCTCTTAGCCTGGCCGATGCCGTGCAAAAGGGCGCGGCGGTCACCATTGCCTATCAGACGGTATTGCTGAATCAGGACCCGGCCGGCGATTTGTGGCTCACCGCCTATAAAAACCATTACAAGCAGGATGACCCGTCCTTCCCCCATCTGGCTGACAGCCTGCTGGAGTGGCAGCGCACCCACGGCGTTGCCGTGGTGGGGCGTCGGGTAGACCAGGCCTTGAAAGAGCGCAGCGGCAAGCCGGTGTGCCTCACCTGCAAGCACCAGCCCGGTGTGCCGGGTGAACTGGCCGCCGTGCGCTGGCTATCCCTGCCGCCCAAGGAGGGCATGCCGGTGGAACAGCAGGCCGAGCCGCAGAATGTGACGAATCCGCAGTCCTATAATTCAGCCGGTAACAAGCTCAAGCCTGTGAAAAAGCCCGCCGTGGTGTTGTAAGCAGGGCTGGTCAGTCAGGGTTACAGGCCGACGCAAGTCGGCTTGTTGCCTGTTGCGGGGCAGGCTTGCATTTTTGCCATGCGGCCCTATATTAGCCCCTTCCCTTGCAAGCAGGCGCATCCGGCAATGACAACCATTGTGGCAGTAAGAAAAGGCGGGCAGATTGCCATTGCCGCCGACAGCCAGACCACCTTTGGTGACGACCAGAAACTACTGGCCAACTACGACTGTTTCCATAACAAGATTTTCCAGCATGGAGACAGCTATCTTGCCATTTCCGGTTCTGCCGCCCATGACCTGGTGCTGCAAGGTGCGCTGAAGGAACTGAAGAAAAAGGATTTCTCCAGCCGCAAAGGCATTTTCGATACCTTTCGCAAGCTGCATCCCAAATTGAAAGACGGGTTTTACCTGCGTCCGGAAGAGGACGAGGAAGACCCTTATGAATCCAGCCAGATGATGGTGGTGATTGCCAATCCCCACGGTATTTTCGGTGTTTACCCCATGCGCGAGATCTACCAGTTTTCGCGTTTCTGGGCGATAGGCTCGGGCCGCAAATTCGCCATGGGCGCGATGTTTGCCGCTTATGAGCAGGATTTGACCGCGCGTGAAATTGCCGAGCTGGGCGTACGTGCCGGTTGTGAATTCGACGTCAATTCCTGCTTGCCGATGACCGTCTATACCGTAGAAGTGGCAGAAGACACCGCCAAGGAATAAACATGAGCCAACACGATACTTTGCAACGATTCCTGTTTGATGGCGCACCGGTGCGCGGCGCACTGGTCCGTCTGGATGGCGCCTGGCAACAGGTGCTGGCCCGCCGTGCCTATCCCGCACCACTCAAGAACATTCTGGGCCAGATGATGGCAGCTGCGCAGCTGATGTCGGCCAATCTGAAATTTGACGGTGCCCTCATCCTGCAATTGCATGGCAGCGGCCCGCTGCGCCTGGCTGTGGTGGAGTGCAACCATGACCGCACGGTGCGCGCTACTGCCAAGTGGGATGGCGACCTGCCCGAAGCTCCCATTCTGGATTTGCTGGGTGGTGCCGGACAGTTTGTCATCACGCTCGAACCCAAGCTGGACAAGTCGCAAACCTGGCAAGGCATTGTAGCGCTGGAAGGCGACAGCATCGGCCAGATGCTGGAAAACTACATGCTGCGTTCCGAGCAGCTGGATACCCGCCTGGTACTGGCCAGCAATGACAGCACCGCAGCCGGCATGCTGCTGCAACGCCTGCCCGACGGCCATGGCGAGCCGGAAGGCTGGGACCGCGTCCGCATTCTGGGTGGCACACTGCAAGCCGACGAGTTGCTGACCCTGTCGGCAGCCGACATCCTGCACCGCCTGTTCCATGAAGAAACCGTGCGGGTGTTCGAACCCGAAGCCGTCAGCTTTTCCTGCAATTGCAGCCGCGAGCGCGTGGGCAATATGCTGAAGATGCTGGGCGGTCAGGAGGTGGGTGAGGTGCTGGTGGAGCAGGGCAGTGTGGAAATTGTCTGCGACTACTGCAACCAGCACTATGTGTTTGATGAAGAGGACGCCAACGAGCTGTTCGATTACGACCTGGTTGCCGCCGTGCGCGAAGCGCGGCATTGAGTTGAGCACAGACCGACTACACTTGCCTGTACGCGTGAAAGCCGCCATATTTGGCGGCTTTTTGCATTCTGCATGGCATTTTCCACAAGCAGCGGATGAAGGCTGTTTAAGGAAATGGTAGATTTGATCACAAATGTACTGATATGCTAAACAGGCATGATGCAACAAACCTGTACCGAAGGAGTTGGGAAACAATGAAAAAAATGATTATCGGTGGCCTGCTGGCCGCCACTGCACTGGCAGCTCAGGCCGGCGCACCGGTCGTAAACATCTATAACTGGTCTGACTACATTGCACCGACCACCGTACCGGATTTCAGCAAGAAAACCGGCATCAAGGTGCGTTACGACGTTTACGACAGTATGGAAACCCTGAATGCCAAGCTGGTGACCGGTCACTCCGGCTACGACATCACCGTACCGTCCAACAATGTGCTGGAAGTAGGCATCAAGGGTGGTCTGTTCCAGCCGCTGGACAAGAGCAAGATCCCCAATTACAAGAACCTGGACCCGGCCCTGCTCAAGCTGATGGAAGCATCCGACCCGGGCAACAAGTTTGCCGTACCTTACTTCTGGGGTGTGATTACCCTGGGTATCAACGAAGACAAGGTGAAGAAGGCCCTGGGTGGCAAGCTGCCGGCCAATGAATGGGACCTGCTGTTCAAGCCGGAATATGCTTCCAAGCTGAAATCCTGCGGCGTGAGCATTCTGGATTCCGCCTCTGACGTACTGCCCAAGGTGCTGCATTACTACGGCAAACAGCCGGGCAGCAACAACGAGGCTGATTACAAGGCCGTTGCCCCGCAACTGGCGGCCATTCGCAGCAGTATCACCCAGTTCTCTTCCTCCGGCTACATCAATGACATCGCCAACGGCGACGTCTGCCTGGCCATGGGTTACGGTGGCGACCTGAACATCGCCAAGCGTCGTGCCGAAGAAGCCAAGCGTGGCGTCAACATCAAGGTGCTGATGCCGTCGACCGGTGTTGCCTTCTGGGTGGACAGCATGACCATTCCGAAGGATGCCGCCAATGTTGCCAACGCACTGGCCTTCATCAACTACACGCTGGACCCGCATGTTGCTGCAGCCAATGCCAACAAGGTGACCTATGCACCGGGTAGCCTGGCTGCACGTCCTTTCATCGACAAGAAGTATCTGGCTGACCGCAGCATTTTCCCGACGGCTGACGATGTGAAGAAGGGCTTCATCATGAAGTCGGTAGACCCGAAAACCCTGCGCATCTATTCCCGCCTGTGGCAGAACTTCAAGCTGGGCCGTGCCGGCTGAGCCTGATTGCCGTATCTGCAAGCCAAAGCCCCCGTTCGGGGGCTTTTTCTTTGGTCATCCAGCCGCAATCGCTAGAGCGTTTCCACCACATCCAGCGGGCAGCCGCGCGCCAGCCATTCCAGCCAGGCGTCCCCCAGGCGCTGGCTTTCGCTGCAGGCGGTGCGCCACTGCTGCTGCCGCAGCTTGTCCTGGCCGCGAAAGCGTTTGAAGTCGCTGCGGTCCGGCAGCTTGCCGCCTGGCAGTCGCGCCAGATAGTCGGCGGAAGGGCAAAGCAACAGGGTATTGCTGTGGTTGGACGGCTGGTGTTGACGCCAGGGCAGGAATTTGTCGAACCAGCCCGGCACGATGCGCGGGCCGAAATGCGGATACAGCGTGATGTCATCCTGACTGGCAAAGGGCAGGTCCAGGTGGTAATCCAGCAAGCCGCCATCCCGGTATACGCCAGCTGGCGCACCCGGCAGGCTTACCCCGTGCAATACCCCCGGGATGGCGACGCTGCCCATCAGCGCGGCAGCCAGATTATGTTCACCCAGCGCAAGCAAACGGGTGGGCAGGCCATCGTGCGGAACAAAATGCAGGCTGCTGCGGGCATCGTGGCAAATCACCCGGCTGAAACAGTGGCGCAGCAAGTTGCGGCCAAGGCCGTTGAGCGTGGCGCCAAAGGCCAGGCCGGGCAGTAGCAAGGCCGGTGCCTCATGCCTTAACAAACCGTGCGATGCCACCAGCAGCAACGACAAACGGTAATGCGGGTGGTGCAGGATGGCTTGCAGGCCGTCCGGGCCGAGGATGTCCTGCAGCATCTGCCGGGTTTGTGCGGTAATGCCGGCGATGTCGACATCGTCGGCATAGCATTCCGCGGTATAGCGTTCGGCCAGCCGGGCCAGCGCTTGTTGCGGCTTTGCCTGCATGGCACAGGCAAAGCGCCAGCTGCCGATGGATGCACCCACCAGCTCGCGCGGGCGCGGGCTGTCGGCCAGCCAGCCGAACACCGCCTGATCCAGCCCGCACAAGCCAATCGCCTTGGGGCCTCCGGCAGCACCGGGCAGGCTGCCAACCCGGTCGGCTGGCAGGCCGTGTTGTCGTAGCAGGGAGATGGTGCGGTGACCCGCGCGGATGCGCAGTGGAGAAAACGGAATATGGATGGCAGTCATGAGGCAGCGATGCAGGCAGAGGGAAGGGCGACTTTTGTTGGCAGTATTGGTATGCTAACGCGTTTTATCAGACAGCCTGGCCGTGTTTGGCTGTCTGTGTTCCAAGCAATGCCAGGAGTATTGATGATACCGACCCGCCAGCTGACCGACTACCTGCGTGAACAGGGCCTGAAGCTAGATCGAACCGAATTGCAAATTGCCGTCATGACCTTGCAGGCCGTGCTGGATGTGGAAAAACCCCCGGTGCAGCGCGATCTGTTCCGCTACCAGGTGCCCGAGCTGAGCGAAGACGGTGCCTGCTCGCTGGTGGAGGAGCTGGCTGATGAACCGTACGACCTGTCGGTATGGTTCGGCGGCGAAACCGAAGCTGCGCGTAGCTTGCTGACCAATTTCAATGCACTGGTCGATTCGGTCAACCAGAAGATCGGTGCAGACTGGCTGGGCATTTATCGCCGCGCCGGTGAGGGCAAGGATGCCCGTCTGGTAAAGCTGGCCTATCAGGGCCTGCCCAGCCGGGCTGAATTCCCGCTGACCGAAGAATTTGCCGCAGGCAGCAATAACAGCCGCGTTGGCCTGACCGGCTGGGGCGTGCTGATTGACGATGTCGCCGCCTGGCGCGCCGAAGGTGGCGGCTACTACGAATGCGACCCCAAGGTGAAGAGTGAAGTCTGCCTGCCCATCGTGGATGAACACGACCGGGTATTGGGTATTCTGGATGCCGAATCCAGTCAGCTGGGCTACTTTGATGCCAGCCGTCAGGTATGGCTGGCAGCATTGGCCATCTTGCTGGCCGCACCGTTTGCTGCCATGCCGCCGCTTGAAAAGGCGTAAATTGCCCTCAGTTACGGAATATTCCCCACCACATGGCTTCGCGTAGCAAGCGCGAAGTTTCCTGAACAGATTCCGGAGCAAGCATGGCCGCGCAATACCCCAACCCGCAGATTGAACCCGTCGTTGATTACGTGGCCAGTTGCAAGCTGCCTACGCCGTTCGGGGTGTTCACCATGCATGGCTTTGAGGAGCAGGACAGCCGGCGCGAACATGTGGTGCTCACCATGGGCGACGTGGCCGATGGTGAGCCGGTGCTGGCACGCCTGCATTCGGAATGCCTGACCGGTGACGCACTGTTCTCCTTGCGTTGCGATTGCGGTTTCCAGCTGGAAGCTGCGCTGGAAGCCATTGCAAAGGAAGGCCGTGGTGCCTTGCTCTATTTGCGGCAAGAAGGTCGTGGTATCGGTCTGATCAACAAGATCCGCGCCTACAAATTGCAGGATGGCGGGGCGGACACGGTGGAAGCCAACGAGCAACTGGGCTTCCCGGCGGACATGCGTGACTTCCGCGTGGCGCGCCACATGCTGGATGCGCTGAATATCAACAGCGTGCGGGTGATGACCAACAACCCGCGCAAGCTGGAAACCCTCAAGACCGCCGGTATCGACGTGGTGGAGCGGGTGCCGTTGATGGTGGGGCGCAACCCGCATAACGATCGTTACCTGGATACCAAGGCCGCCAAGCTGGGCCACATGCTGTTTTCCTGATCATTCCGTTTTTGTCGCACTTCCCGATGCCAGCGCCATGCGCTGGCATTTTTCATGCTGCTTACGCTGTTTGCTGCTCAACGATTCAAGTATTCTCGATACTGGTCGATAGATTTAAAATAAAACAAACAATTATTGAAAATGTGGTGGGCAGTCCGCTGAGTGAGGCATCGCGATGAAAATCACCGCCAAGCAGAATGTCTGGTTCAACACCATGGCTGAACCACAGGCCCGGCGTGGCAAACTGCCACGGCGCATGCCAGACCGGGATGGCGTAGAGGAAAGCGTGGCCCTGGCAGAGTTTCTGGACTGGGTGGCCATGCTGGATGATCTGGCACGACGTGCCGGTAGCGGACGGGATGAAGATGCGCGCCAGCTGGCCCTGGCCAAGCTGCGTTTTCTGTTGCGGCGCGTCCAGCATTTGCGCGAACAGATGATGCAGGGTGGCCGAGGACAGGCCAGGAGCGGGCTGGAACGCCTGGTGCGTCTGGTTGAGGAATGGGGACAGGTGCTGCAGGAGTTGACCGGGCGACAGCCCGTTGTGGTGGATGACTGGCCCTTGCCTTATCGCTTGTACAGCAGGCAGGCCGGGGAACTGCCATCGCCAGCATTTGCGCCGCGGGTAGCGGAGCGGCGGCGACGGCAACGGCCTGGTGACAATGTCTTGCTGCCACAAGAACAAGAAGCCGCCGTGCTGGTATTGCACGGTATCCGCTTTGTGCTGGCGCTGGTGGGTGAGGGCTTTGGCATGGCGCAGCACCCGCTGCTGTTGCAGGTACAGGCAAGGCTGGCACAGCTGGTGCCGTTGCTGGGGCCGCCGGGGACGGCAGCCATTTGACGCAGGCAAAGAAAAAGCCGGAATCGTGTGATTCCGGCTTTTGTGTTGGTGGAGATAAGCGGGATCGAACCGCTGACCTCTTGCATGCCATGCAAGCGCTCTCCCAGCTGAGCTATACCCCCG
>NZ_JAYSDA010000013.1:0-114759 GCF_041914625.1 Aquitalea pelogenes
CCTTCATGTGGATGGAAACCGCCAGCGGCGATGGCTTTGTCTTCCTGCTGACCCGCGACGACCTGATCAAGGGACTGGAACTGGACGCTGCCGCTGAATAAGCCAGATCGCATCTATCGCACCTAATGAAAAAGCCGGACAGCGTCCGGCTTTTTTGCATTCTGCAACGGTGGCTTAGTGTGTAAGGCCGTAATTCCAGACCAGCAGGCTACTGGTAAACAGCATGATCAGGCCAATGGCGCAGTCCAGAATGCGCCAGCTACGCTCCTGCTGAAACAGCGGCGCCAGTTTGCTGGCAAAAAAACCGATACCGACAAACCAGCTGACCGAGGCGGTAATGCTGCCCAGAATAAAAGACGGCGCAGACTGACTGCCGTATACCGAAGCCACGCTGCCGATCAGGATGACCGTATCCAGCCATACATAGGGGTTCAGCAAGGTCACCAGCAAAATGGTGCGAATCGCCTTTTTCCTGTCCCGCTCCACCGAGCCCTCCAGTTTCAGTGCACCGGGATGCAGCGCCGCCCGGAATGACTTGAAACCCAGCCACAGCAAGAAACCGGCACCCAGCCAGGCAACGGTCTGTACAAAACCGGGGATGGCACCAATGATCTTGCCCATGCCCAATACACCACAGCTGATGAGGATGACATCCGCCACAATGCAGATCAGCACAATGGGCAGAATGTGGCTGCGCCCTATTCCCTGCCTGATGATGAAAGCATTCTGCGGACCAATTCCCACGATCTGACTACCGGAAAGGCCCAGTGCGGCCAGATAAACACTCAAGTTGAACATGGATTTCCCGTTGCACGGAGGTCTACCCGCCTGCCGGCCAGACCTGCTTGATTGACAATGCCCACAGACTAATGCCACAGCGATAAAAAGTTAAACTAATAATTTTTATACACAATAAGTATTTCTAATTTTCAATCACAGACTCATCCGCGCGGTACTCCAGCAGTGCAGGCAATTCACGCTTCACGAAGTCGATCAGCACTCGCACCGCGGGTGACAGGCCGCGCCGACTGGGGTAGAGCATCACCAGCCGGCCATCCCGCGGATGCCAGTCAGGCAGCACATGCTGCAACTGTCCGCTGGCCAGTTCCTGCACACAGGCATACAAAGGCAGGTCGGTAATGCCGATACCGGCAAGTGCCGCCTGTTTCAGGGTGGGAATATGGTCGCTACGCAGCAGGACGTTCATCTGTACATCGCAACTCATTTCAGAATGTCCACGTAAACGCAAGACATCACTGCCATCTCCTTGCGGCGCAAACAGCAAGGCATTGCACCCCGTCAACTGTTGCGGCTGCAGAACAGTACCTAATACCAGGGATGGCGCAGCCAGCAGGCCCCAGCGTGCCGTACACAGCGGAACCTGGATCAGGCTGGAGGGTAACAAGGCATGATTGATACCGCGCACCACCACATCCACCCCCTCTTCCAGCAAGTCCACCTGGCGATTGCAAGCCTGTACGGCCAGGCGCACTTTGGGGTAATGCAGCATGAACTGCGGCAGCAGGCGCGACAGCACTGCATCGGCAATCGCTACCGGCACACTCAGCCGTACCGTGCCGCTTGGTTCGTGCTGGCGTTGCCTGACCGCTTCTTCACCGGCGCGGGCTTCGGCCAGCATGGCCAGACAATGAGCATAGAGTGCCTGACCGGCATCGGTCAGGCTCACTGCCCTTGGCCCTCGCTGCAGCAAGCGTGTCCCCAGGTGCTCTTCCAGCAGACTGACACGCCGTGACAGCCTGGATTTTGGCAGACCCAGCGCACGTGCCGCCGCACTGAAGCCCTGGCGTTGCACCACTTGGGAAAACAGAAACAGATCATTCAGATCCAGTGGCAGTGCAGTCATCCCCCCCTCCCGTTTTCATCATCCTAATGTTCCATTGATAGAACGATAAACAAGACTTTTCTTATTTTTTTGTCCTGTTTCACTGCCCATACTATCTCCACGCATCCAGGCCTTTAGGACAGCACTACCCAGTCAGGCTTCCTCACAAGCACGAAACCTGCATGCGCACTCACTCACATACAAGGACTTCGCCATGAAACTTCGCCACATCCTGAACGCCACCCTGTTTGGCCTTGCTACCCTGTCTGCCGCCAGCATTTCCCTGCCGGCAGCTGCCGCGACAACCGTCGCCGCCACCCAGCAAAACGCCAATCTCACCATGCTGTCGCGTGACAACGCCGTACTGCTACTGGTTGATCATCAGGTAGGCCTGATCAGCGGCGTGCGCGACACCACGGTTGGCGATCTGAAACATAACGTGGTTGCGCTGGCCAAGGCCGCGCGCACCCTGGGCGTGCCAGTGATTGTAACTGCCACCATGCCGGACGGCATGTGGGGCCCGACCATGCCGGAGCTCACCGCCGCACTGCCCGGTGTAAAAGTGATCAGCCGCACCATGATCAATGCCTGGGATGACCCGAACGTACGTGCCGCCATCGAAAAAACCGGTCGCAAGCAAATCATCGTGGCGGGTGTATCGCTGGAAATCTGCGCCAGCTCCCCGGCCCTGTCGGCCAAAGCCGCTGGCTACGACACCCGTGTCGTGCTGGATGCCTCCGGCACCTTCAACGAAGCCAAACGTACTGCCGGCCTGCAACGCCTGCTGGGTGCCGGCATTCCGGTCACCGACTATGCCAGTGCGGCAGTAGAAATGCTGCGCAGCAATACCGATCCCAAGGCACACGATGTCTACGGCGACCTGGATATGCCGTTTGCCACCCTGGTATGGCAGATGCAAAGCGGCTTCACCAAGAAGTAAGCCGCTGCTGTGAGTCCGGCCAGCGCCTGTCTGCAGTCAGGCACTGGCCGCAGCGTACGCATCATCAGCATCTCTTTTAAAGCGAGGGGAACACCATGTCACAACATGAAAATACCAACCTGAACATGCTGTCGCGCGATAACGCAGTGGTACTGCTGGTCGATCATCAGGTCGGCCTGATCAGTGGTGTGCGCGACATTCCGCTGGGCGATCTCAAACACAATGTAGTGGCACTGGCCAAGGCTGCGCGCACCCTGGGCGTGCCGGTGATCGTGACTGCCACCATGCCGGACGGCATGTGGGGCCCGACCATGCCGGAGCTCACCGCCGCACTGCCCGGTGTAAAAGTGATCAGCCGCACCATGATCAACGCCTGGGATGACCCGAACGTTCGGGCCGCCATCGAGCAAACCGGTCGCAAGCAAATCATTGTGGCGGGTGTATCACTGGAAATCTGCGCCAGCTTCCCGGCCTTGTCAGCCAAAGCCGCTGGCTACGACAGCCGTGTGGTACTGGACGCTTCCGGTACCTACAACGAAGCCAAGCGCACTGCCGGCCTGCAACGCCTGCTGGGTGCCGGTATTCCGGTTACTGACTATGCCACCGCAGCGGTGGAAATGCTGCGCAGCAATGTCGACCCCAACGCGGGTGAAGTTTACAGCGACATGGACATGCCGTTTGCCACGCTGGTATGGCAGATCCAGAGCGGATTCACCAAGACCTAAGCACACGCAGAGAGCACGGCCAGCGCCCGCTTGAGGGCGCTGGCTGCCCACACCCCCCCATCAAGCCAGACAGAGCGAATCCGACATGAAACAAGCAGACAAGGTAGCCGTAGTCACCGGTGGTTCCCGCGGCATTGGCGCAGCCATTGCCCGCAAGCTGGCCGATGAGGGCGCGCAGGTAGTGATTGTGTATCGCAGCAATCAGCAACAGGCAGAGCATGTTGTTGCTGACATCATCAGCCAGGGTGGCAAGGCGGTAGCCTGTGCTGCCGATGTCAGCCAGGAGTCAGCCGTGCGCGATGTGCTGTCCGGCATTGCCACCCGTTTTGGCCGTATCGACATCCTGGTCAACAATGCCGGCGTGTTTGAAGGCCGCACGCTGGCGGATGTGGATGCCGAGCATATCGCCCGGGTGTTCGACGGCAATATGGGCAGCATGCTCTTGATGACGCGTCATGCCTTGCCGTTTTTCCCCGAGCGCGGCGGCCGCATCGTCAACTTGTCCAGCAACCTGATCTACTCGCCGCGCATTGGTACCGCCATTTACTCGGCCAGCAAGGCGGCCGTATCGGTACTGACTCACGCCTACGCGCTGGAACTGGGGCCACGCGGCATTACCGTCAATGCGGTGGCGCCGGCGATGACCGAAACCGACATGACCGCAGCCACACCGTTGGCCCGCCGGGAAGCGGTGGCCAATGGCACACCGCTGGGACGGGTGGCGCAGCCGGAAGATATTGCCGATGTGGTGGCATTTCTGGCCAGTGAAGATGCACGCTGGATTACCGGCCGTACCCTGCTGACCGATGGCGGCCTGACCGATGCCCTTTAACACGGCAACAGACATGCACGTTCTGACGGTTGAACTCACCATCAAGCCGGAAAGTCTGGCGGACTTCCTGCAAGAACTGCAGCAGTTCAGCCGCTTTATTGTGCAGCAGGAGGCAGACTGCCTGCGCTTTGAAATCTTCCAGGATGACGACGACCCCTGCCGCATCCTGCTGCTGGAAGGCTGGAGCAGCCGCCGTCATCTGGAAGAAGTGCAGTTGCAGCGCGCCTATTACCAACCTTACTTCGCCAGGGTGCACAGCATGTTTGCCACAGAGCGCCTGCTGCGGCACTGGCAAGCACTGCCACTCGAGCAAGGTTAAAGCACACGTTCAAGAAATCAGGCAGAGCAAGAGCAAAACCAGCAGCGGCCAGAACGCAGCAGGTTTTACCGTTGACGTTTAACCACGCTGCGGCCGTCCGGCCCGGCGGTATCAGGAAACAAGCACAATGACACGACTGAAGATTTCCTCCCCGGCCCAAGGCCAGCCGCTCACCATCGGCAGCGGCTTTCAGGCCCAGCATTTTGGCGAACAGATGTTCAATGGTCTGATTGACCCGGTGGTGATGGTGGACCACTTTCACATGACCAGCCCCACCTTCGAACCACACCCCCACGCCGGGATTTCCGCCGTGACCTATATGTTCGAAGACGCCAGCAGCCCGCATGTCAATTACGACTCCATGGGCAACCAGGGCCCCATCGTGCCGGGTGCCCTGCACTGGCTGGCCGCCGGGCGTGGCGCGGTGCATACCGAACAGCCGGAAGGCGCCAATCCGCATGTGCATGCACTGCAAATTTTCGTCAACCTGCCGGCCAGCAAGAAAATGCAGGCACCGTTTGCCGTGCATGCCGAACCGACGGACATCCCGGAATACCACGCCCCTGGTGTGCGGGTACGCGTGGCAGCCGGCAGCAGCAACGGCATCCACGCCGCCCACACCTCGGCATTGCCGGAAGCCTTTACCTTGCTGGATGGATTTATTGATGCAGGTCAGCATTTCACCCATCAACTGCCGCCCGGCTGGAATGCCATGCTCTACGCCATCGATGCGCTGCTACAACTGAGCGCCGACGGGCAAGGCATCCACATTCCGGCAGGGTCTGCCATTGGCATCGGTATGGATGGCTCGGCGACGCAGGCAGCCGACTTGCAGTTGCATGCCGCTGAGAACTGCCATTTTGTCTTGCTGTCCGGCCCGGCGCTGCGCGAGCCGCTGGTCAAGCACGGGCCCTTCGTGATGAATAGCAGCGAAGAAATCAACGACCGCATCCGGGCGTATCAGCGCGGTGAGTTCGGACAATTGACCGAGGACTGGCTGCGCAACAGCCATCAGCCCGCATGAACACGCCCAGCCAGCATCCAGCCACGCAGGCCACGCACTGGCCGACCGTACTGATTGCCATATTTGCGGGAGCCGCCGGGGCCTTCTGCCTTGGCAAAGTGCCGGCCGTGCTGGGGCTGCTGCGACAGGAACTGGGCCTGAGTCTGGTTGAAGGCGGCTGGATCGCCTCTGCCTTCAATAGCCTGGCCATCCTGCTCAGCCTGTTCATGGGTCTGCTGCTGGTGCGCTGGAATGCACTGCAAGCAGGCATCATCGGCCTGCTGCTGTTGCTGCTTGGCGGCGCACTGGCGCTGCCTGCGCATGGCCTTGCCATGATGCTGGCCTCACGGGTGATCGAGGGCATCGGCTTCTTGCTGGTCTCGGTAGCCATGCCAGGTTTGATCGTCAGTCTGACCAGCGATCAGGACAAGCGCCTGACACTCAGTCTGTGGGCGGTAAACCTGCCGCTGGGTGCTGCTGTCGGCATGCTGCTGACGCCAGCGCTGGCTGCAGTTGGTGGCTGGCGTCTGGCATGGCTGGCGGGCATGGCGCTGCAACTGCTGGCCTTGCTGTTACTGCTGCTGTGCAGACCTGTTTTCCGGCAGCGCAGCGCGCAGTCATTACCAGGCACACCACAAGCCGCAGCGCCGTTTTCAGTACTACGCCACTCGGCGGTCTGGCGCTATGGCCTCGCCTTCATGCTGTACACCCTGATGTTGTGGGCGGTTTTTGTCTGGCTGCCAACCATGCTGCAGGCCCGGGCGGAACTGAGCACCAGCTCCATCGCCCTGCTGTCGGCACTGGCGGTGGTGGCCAATATTCCCGGCAACCTTGCCGGTGCTTGGCTGCTACGCCGCGGCATGGCGCGCGACACGCTCATTTGCAGCGCACTGGGGCTGATGGGTGTGAGTGGCCTGCTGGCTTTCTGGCCTGGCCTGCCAGCGGATGCAGCCTACCTGCTGTGCCTGCTGCTTTCCTTTTGTGGCGGTGCGGTGCCGCCCGCTGCCCTGTCCTCAGCGCACGGGCTCAGCCGTGGCCCGGTGCAGCTGGCTGTCTTGCAAGGCTATTTCGTGCAACTGGCCAACCTGGGGCAATTGCTCGGCCCCTTGCTGCTGGCTGCCTTGGTGGCGGGCAGCACCGACTGGAGCGTGGCGCGCAGCCTGTTTCTGGCCGGCGTGCTGCTGGCTGCCCTCCTGTTTGCCATGCGGGCGCGCAGCCATTAGCATGAGCCACCTTGTTCAAGCGGGAGTACGCGGTGCTGGACCCAAAACAACTGGAAGCATTGTCAGCGGTGGTGGAGTGCGGCGGTTTTGACAAGGCAGCACGCAAGCTGTTTCTGACCCAGTCCGCCATTTCGCAGCGCATTCGTCAGCTGGAAGAAAACCTTGGCCAGCCGGTGCTCACCCGCACCAGCCCGCCCGCCCCCACCATCAGCGGCCGTTTGCTGTTACGCCATTACCAGCAGCTGTGCCTGATGGAGGGCGAGTTGCGCAACACCCTGCAGCCGGATGCCGAGGACAGCAGCTTCACCACGCTGACGGTGGGCGTGAATGCCGACAGCCTGGCTACCTGGTTCCTGCCCGCCGTGCAAAGTGTCATGCAGCAGCGCCGCCTGCTGATTGACGTGATGATGGATGATCAGGACTACACCCACGAGCTGATGCGTAGCGGCCATGTGGTGGGCTGCATCGGCACCCGCCCCACGCCGATCCAGGGCGGCGAGTGTCACTTTCTGGGCAGCATGCGTTACCTCTGCCTGGCCACGCCGGCCTTTGCCGCCCGCTATTTCCCCGATGGCTTCACGCCGGCGGCACTGGCCCAGGCCCCGGCCATCATTTTCAGCGGCAAGGACGACCTGCACAGCGAATTCCTGAAACAGTTTGCCGCATACGAGGGCAGCACGCCGCACCTGACCCTGCCCACGCCGCAGGGCTTTGTGCAGGCCACCCGACTGGGGCTGGCCTACAGCCTGCTGCCGGAGCTGATGATAGACGACGACCTGCACACCGGCCGTCTGGTCAACCTGCTGCCCGGTCAGTACGTGGACCTGCCCTTGTACTGGCATCACTGGCGGGTGGAATCCTCACTGGCACAGTCGCTGAGCGAGGCCTTGCTGCAGCACGCGGCACAGGTATTGCGTCAACCAGGAGTAGATTGATTCCTGCATGGTGCCGGTTGACAGTGTGCGGCGCGCAGCGCAAGATCACGCGCCCTGCTTGAACCCATCCGGAGAATCCATGGCAACCGCTATTCCCAGCCCCGAACAATGGGCCGCACTGGAAGCTGCCGCCCGCGCCGCAGCCCGTCAGGCCTATGTGCCGTACAGCCGCTTTGCCGTTGGCGCAGCCATTCTGGACGAAAAAGGCCTGGTCCACCCCGGCTGCAATGTGGAAAACGCCAGCTATGGCCTGGGCAATTGCGCGGAACGCACCGCCCTGTTTTCCGCCAGGGTGCTGCACGGTCTGCAACAGGTGATTGCTGTCTGCATCTATACCCCCACGGCCACGCCCACCTCCCCTTGCGGTGCCTGCCGCCAGGTGCTGAACGAATTTGGCCCACGCATGCTGGTGCGCAGCATCTGCGATGGCACTGCCCGCATCGACACCACGCTGGACCAGTTGCTGCCACATGCCTTCGGCCCGCAAAACCTGACAGATGCAGCTGCATCCTGATTCTTAAGCTTGCTGAATACATAAAAAAACGGAAGCCATCAGGCTTCCGTTTTGTTTTGCAGAGGCACAAGGCCTCCACCGTTTTTGTCAGCAGCGCTTAGCCCACCCAGCGGCGTGCCGAGGCGAACATGCGGAACCAGGCACCGTTCTCGCCCCAGCTTTCCGGATGCCAGCTGTTTTGCACGGTACGGAACACACGCTCCGGGTGCGGCATCATGATGGTGAAGCGGCCATCGGCGGTGGTGACACCGGTAATGCCAGCCGGCGAACCGTTCGGGTTCAGCGGGTAGGTTTCGGTCGGCTTGCCATTGAAGTCCACATAACGCAGCGCGGTGATCACGCCGTCCTGTGCACCCGGGGCAAACACGGCACGGCCTTCACCGTGGCTGACCACTACCGGCAGCTGGCTACCTACCATGTCGGCCAGGAAGATGGACGGCGATTCGGTGACTTCCACCATGGTGAAGCGGGCTTCGAACTGCTCGGACGCATTGCGCTGGAACTTCGGCCAGTGCTGGGCACCCGGAATGATGCCGGACAGATTGGACATCATCTGGCAGCCATTGCACACGCCCAGCGCGAAGGTATCGCCACGCTGAAAGAAGGCTTCAAACTGCTCGCGGGCACGCGGGTTGAACAGCACGCTCTTGGCCCAGCCTTCGCCGGCACCCAGCACGTCGCCGTAGCTGAAGCCACCGCAGGCGGCCAGACCCTTGAAGTCGGCCAGCGACACGCGACCGCTGATGATGTCGCTCATGTGCACGTCAACCGCCTGGAAACCGGCACGGTCGAATGCAGCAGCCATTTCCAGCTGGCCGTTCACACCCTGCTCGCGCAGGATGGCCATGCGCGGACGTGCGCCGGTGGCGATGAACGGTGCGGCCGGGTTTTCTTCGGTATCAAACGACAGCTTGGCAAACAGGCCTTGCGACTGGGTGTCGGACAGCAGCAGGTGCTCGCTGTCGGCGCAGGCCGGATTGTCACGCATGCGTTGCAGGCGATGGCTGGTTTCGCTCCAGGCCTTGTGCAGGTCCACACGGCTTTCATTGAACAGCTCTTCGCCGTGATGATTGATGACCAGGCGGTCCTTGCTGTTGATCTTGCCCAGCACGAACAGCTCGCGGCCAATGCCGGCAGCCATGAAGCGGGAAATTACTTCGGCGGTGTGCGACTTCTTCACCTGCAGTACGGCACCCAGTTCTTCATTGAACAGCACGCGCATGATGCGGCCGTGTGTGGCGGCTTCCGGGGTGGGCTGTACAAAGTCGTCGATCAGGCGCTGGGTATTCTTGCGCTCGATCACCAGCTCTTGCAGGTCTACCGTCAGGCCGACGTGACCGGCAAACATCATTTCCGCCAGCGTGACGAACAGGCCGCCATCGGCACGGTCGTGATAGGCCAGCAGCATTTCGTCACGCAGCAGGGTTTGCACGGTATTGAAGAATGCAGCCAGCTGGGCCGGGCTTTCCACGTCCGGCGCACGGCCTTCCATGGCTTTCCATACCTGACCATAAATAGAGCCACCCAGGCGGCAGCGGCCATAGCCCAGGTCCACCAGGATGATGTCGGTGTCTTTTTCGTTGCGCAGCTGCGGGGTAACCGTCTTGCGCACGTCTTCCACCGGAGAGAAGGCGGTGACAATCAGCGAAACCGGTGCAGTCACCGACTTCTTCTCGCCGTTTTCTTCCCATACCGTCTTCATCGACAGCGAGTCCTTGCCCACCGGAATGCTGACGCCCAGATCCTGACTCAGTTTCGATACCGCTTCCACGGTTTCGTACAGGCGGGCATCTTCACCCGGATGACCGGCAGCAGCCATCCAGTTGGCGGACAGCTTGATGTTGCCGATGTGGCTGACAAAGCTGGCGGCAATATTGGTGAGCGATTCACCAATGGCCATGCGACCGGAAGCCGCGGCGTTGAACAAGGCAGTCGGTGTGCGCTCGCCCATGGCCATGGCTTCGCCACGGTAGCTGTTGAAACCCATGGTGGTGACGGCAACGTCGGCCACCGGCACCTGCCACGGACCAACCATCTGGTCACGCGCGGTCATGCCGCCCACCGAGCGGTCGCCGATGGTGATCAGGAAGGACTTGTCCGCCACCGCCGGGTTACGCAACACGCGGTAGGCGGTTTCCTTGAGCGGGAAGCGCGAAGCGTCGAACACGCGTGTTTCCAGCGCTACGGTCTTCACGTCGCGGGTCATGCGCGGCGGCTTGCCCAGCAACACTTCCAGCGGCATGTCCACCGGGTTGTTGTTGAAGTGGTCGTCGCGTACTTGCAGGTGGCCATCATCGGTAGCCACGCCCAGTACGGCAAACGGACAGCGCTCGCGTTCGCAAATGGCGGTAAAGCGGTCCAGGTCCTGCGGCAGGATGGCCAGCACGTAACGCTCTTGCGATTCGTTGGACCAGATCTGCATCGGGGTCATGCCCTTTTCTTCCAGATGCACCTTGCGCAGGTGGAAGATGGCACCGCGGCCGGCGTCGTTCACCAGTTCCGGGAAGGCATTGGACAGGCCACCCGCACCCACGTCGTGAATGGACACGATGGGGTTGTCGGCACCGTACTGCCAGCAGCGGTCAATCACTTCCTGGCAGCGGCGTTCGATTTCCGGGTTGCCGCGCTGTACCGAGTCGAAGTCCAGGTTTTCGCTGTTGGCACCGGTGTCCATGGAGGACGCCGCGCCACCACCCAGGCCGATCAGCAGGCTGGGGCCACCCAACTGGATCAGCAAGGCACCTTCCGGAATTTCATTTTTGTGAATCTGTTGCTGCTGGATGCTGCCAAGGCCACCGGCAATCATGATGGGCTTGTGGTAGCCGCGCACTTCGCCGTCGACAACTTCTTCAAAGGTACGGAAGTAGCCGGTCAGGTTGGGACGGCCGAATTCGTTATTGAAGGCAGCGCCGCCAATCGGGCCGTCCAGCATGATTTGCAGGGCGGAAGCAATGCGACCCGGACGGCCGTATTCGGCCTGGCTGTCGCTGTACACTTCCCACGGCTGCACAAAGCCCGGAATGTTCAGGTTGGACACGGTAAAGCCGGTCAGGCCAGCCTTGGGGCGCGAACCGCGACCGGTGGCGCCTTCGTCACGGATTTCACCACCGGAGCCGGTGGAAGCACCCGGGAACGGGGAAATGGCGGTCGGGTGGTTGTGGGTTTCCACCTTCATCAGGATGTCGGTCGGTTCGGTGGTGAAACCATACTCGGCCGTTTCCGGTGCCGGATAGAAGCGGTCGATGAACGCGCCTTCAATCACCGAGGCATTATCCTTGTAGGCCACCAGCGTGCCTTCCGGATGTGCATCGTGCGTGTCACGAATCATGCGGAACAAGGACTTGCCCTGCTCTACGCCGTCGATCACGAACTGCGCATTGAAAATCTTGTGACGGCAATGTTCCGAGTTGGCCTGGGCAAACATCATCAGTTCAACGTCGGTGGGATTGCGGCCCATGCGGGTGAAGTTTTCTACCAGGTAGACGATTTCGTCTTCGGACAGCGCCAGGCCCAGCGAGCGGTTGGCCGCTTCCAGTGCCGCACGGCCACCACCCAGGATATCCACGCTGGTCAGCGGCTGCGGGTCCATGTGGACGAACAGCTTGTCGGCATCATCCAGCGAGCCCAGCACGGTTTCGGTCATGCGATCGTGCAAGAGGCCCGCCAGAACCTGACGAGCCTCTTCACTTAAAGATACACCGGCGGTGCTTACCCAGTAAGCAGTGCCGCGCTCGATCCGCAGCACTTGTTCCAGCCCGCAATGGCGGGCAATATCGGTAGCCTTGGAGGCCCAGGGGGACAGCGTACCCAGTCGTGGCGTCACCAGGAACAATTCGCCCTGCGGCGCTTCGGCGTAAGGCGCCTCGCCGTAGTTGAGCAGCTTGCCCAGAATGCCTTGCTGTTCGGTCGAGAGTTCGCTTTCGCTCTCGGCAAAATGCCAGAATTCGGCTTTCAGGCTGATCTCGGGCAAACCGGCCTCTTGGGCGGCAGCGAGAAGTTTTTCAAGACGAAACTGGGACAGGGCAGCACCGCCCCGCAGCTTGAGAATGGTCGACATGCAACACTCGCGACAAGTATCAGGAAAGCGCGTCATAATACAGCAAAACAGGCCGTACATTAAGGCCATTCTGCGGCGAATGTCGGGCTATCAATCGTCCACAGCGCATTTACGGAACAATAAAGTCACCGCAAGGAGCACCTGAGCATGAAAAAAATCGAAGCCGTGATCAAACCCTTCAAACTGGATGAAGTGCGTGAGGCCCTGTCCGACCTTGGCATCAACGGCCTGACCGTCACCGAAGTCAAGGGTTTTGGCCGCCAGAAAGGCCATACCGAGCTGTATCGCGGTGCCGAATACGTGGTGGATTTCCTGCCCAAGGTCAAGGTGGAAGTGATTCTGGCCGATGATCTGGTAGACCGCGCCATCGAAGCCATCGTGGCGGCCGCCCGCACCGGCAAGATTGGCGACGGCAAGATTTTTGTCACGGCCGTTGAGCAGGTGGTGCGTATCCGTACCGGCGAAACCAACGAAGACGCGATTTGATCAGCCCGCGCCATTCGGCCCACCCGAATGGCAGGCAAAGAAAAAGGCCGCAAACGCGGCCTTTTTTTCATACGGCATCAGGCATGAATTACTTCCACACCTTCCACCACGGCATTTCCTGCACCTGCCACGGCTGGGTCAGATAGGCGCTCTTGGGGTAGTTCAGCGCCAGCACGCGTTTGGCGTCGTCGCCCAGCTTGGTCATGCCCAGCTTGTCGTAGGCCACCGACATCAGCGCCAGTGCTTCTTCCGGATACTTGGTGTTGGAGTATTCCTTCACCACGTTCTGCGCACGGTTGGCAGCCGCCAGGTAAGCGCCGCGTTTCATGTAGTAACGCGCCACATGCATTTCGCCGCCACCCAGTGCATCCACCAGACGGTTCATCTTTTGCAGCGCATCCGCACTATACTTGCTGTTCGGGAAGCGCGTGGTCAGCTCGCGGAAGGCAAGGAAGGATTCGCGGGCGGCTTTCGGATCGCGCTCGCTCATGTCCTGGCCAGCCCATTTCGACAGCACGCCCTGATCGTCGTTGTAGTAGACCAAACCCTTCAGGTAGTACACGTAGTCCACATTCGGGTGGGCCGGGTGCAGCTTGATGAATCGGTCGGCAGCGGCGACAGCCAGCTCGGGTTCGTTATCCTTGTAATGGGTGTAGGCCAGGTCCATTTCGGCCTGCTGGGCATAGCGACCATAGGGGTAGCGCGCTTCCAGCGTTTCGTACAGCTTGACAGCACGGGTATAATTACCGCTGTTCAGTTCATCCCGAGCTTCCGAGTAGAGCTTTTCCACGGTCCAGCCGCGCGTTTCGTCGTAGGTTTCCGTGGTTGCACAACCGGCAAGCCCCATCACCAACATTGCTGCTACAACGTATCTTTTCATGACCGATCCTTACTATGACTCGGAGGATTATAGCGATATCTCGGAAAACGAGGTATCTGCAAGTCAACAGCTGGAGGTTCCGCTATCCATGGGTAGCGAACGCCTCGATGCAGCTCTTGCCAAACTCCTCCCCGATTACTCCCGCAGCCGCCTGACCCAATGGATCAAGGATGGCCATGTACTGGTGGACGGCAAAGTCGTCCCCCCGAAAACCAGGCTGCTGGGTGGCGAAAAGCTGGACGTTACCATTGTTCAGTCAAATGAAGAAATGGCTTACCAGGCGGAAGCCATGGATTTGCCCATTATTTTTGAAGATGAACACATTCTGGTGGTGAACAAACCGGCCGGCCTGGTGGTTCATCCGGCCAGCGGCAACTGGACCGGCACCCTGCTTAACGGCCTGCTGCACCACTGCCCCGCGCTCGCACACGTACCGCGCGCCGGCATTGTGCACCGGCTGGACAAGGACACCAGTGGCCTGATGGTGGTAGCCAAGACCGTACCCGCACAAACCGAACTGGTACGCCAGCTGCAAGCACGCACGGTAAAACGCATTTACCGCGCCATTGCCGATGGCGTGGTGCCGTTTGACGGCACCATCAGCACCCAGATTGGCCGCGACCCGCACAACCGCCTGAAAATGGCGGTGCTGAAGTTTGGCGGCAAGCCCGCCATTACCCATGTGCGTGTGCTGGAACGCTTCGACAGCCATTCCTATATCGAATGCAAGCTGGAAACCGGCCGCACCCACCAGATTCGTGTGCACATGCGTGAAGCCCGCCATCCGCTGGCCGGCGACGCCGTATACGGCAACCCGCGCCACAAGATGGACGACTACGTGGCCGACGCGGTCAAGCTGCTGGCCCGTCAGGCCCTGCACGCCTACAAGCTGGCGCTGGTTCACCCCGCCACTGGCGAAGAGCGCAGCTGGCAGGCCCCCATCCCGGATGACTTCATGCACCTGCTCAATACCCTGCGCGGCGAAGGCGGCGAACGACTGGAACAGGCCGTCCTGGGCGAAGAAGGCGACGAAGAAGACTGGGACGACGAGGATGATGAAGACGACGATGGCGACATCGAGGTGATTTATGTCCGTGACTGACGCTGCCAGCCAGTGGATCAAGGCCGACTGGCCCGCCCCGGCCAATGTGCACACCCTCATCACCACCCGCCAGGGTGGCCACAGCCTGCAGCCGTTCAACAGCTTCAATCTGGGCAGCCATGTCGGGGATGATGCCGACGCCGTGGCCGCCAACCGCGAACTGCTGCGCAGCCACCTGCCGGACGAACCGGCCTGGCTGAACCAGGTACACGGCACCCACGTGGTGAATGCCGCCGAAACGGGCGACACCCTGCAGGATGCCGACGCCAGCTACAGCACCACGCCCGGCAAGGTATGCGTGGTGATGACGGCAGACTGCCTGCCGGTATTGCTGTGCAATGACGCCGGCAGCGTGGTGGCGGCGACTCATGCCGGCTGGCGCGGCCTGTGCGATGGCGTGCTGGAAGCCAGCGTGGCCGCCACCGGTGTGGAAGCCTCCAGCCTGATGGCCTGGCTGGGCCCGGCCATCGGCCCGGATGCCTTCGAAGTGGGTGCTGAAGTGCGCGCTGCCTTCATGGCGCAGGACCCGGCAGCCGAGCACGCCTTCACAGCCATTGGCGAAGACAAATACCTGGCCGACATCTATCTGCTGGCACGCCAGCGACTGGCCGCGCTGGGTATTGACCGGGTATACGGTGGGGATTTCTGCACTGTCATCGACCGCGAGCGTTTTTTCTCCTATCGCCGCGACAAGATTACCGGCCGCATGGCCAGCCTGATCTGGCTGCAAGCGCAAGACTAAGCTGCGACTCACCCCGAACGGCAGCCCGCCCCGCGCTGGCTGCCGTTTTTTCATGCCGTCCTGCTGGCAAGCAATGCAGAAAAAGATGAAACGTCATCAATTTTTCATGCCAAAGGCGTAGCGCCCCCGCAACACAGCGCCGACACCATATCTTGTGGTAAATCCGCAGCAGCACCCAGATGCTTGTCTTTACTGGATTTCTTGCCAACGGCAAAAGCAGACAGTTAACGCCCAAAAATTTCCGATACCGCTGCAAGCCTTATCTGGCGCGGATTTCACATTTTCCGATGCGCTGTCAAGACTTGCCCAGACCGTAACAGACCACTAGAATTTGGGCCAACTTAGCAGTACAAACATACATATTGTGTTTATTCACAACGAACACACAGCTTTTCAACAGACTTGTCCACAGCCCTGCCCGGCCTACCCGGCAGCCGCAGCGCGAAGGACGCAAACCACCCAAAGAGGGCTCCATGCAACTGACCACCTTTGAAGGGCAAACCGCCGCCGAACTCGGCCGTGCCGCCGCCCCCCAGGCCGACTTCAGCCACTACAAGACCATTCGCCGCAATGGTGCCGTAGTGGCATTCGAGCCGGTCAAGATCTCCATCGCCATGACCAAGGCATTCCTGGCCGTGATGGGGCATCAAGGCGCCACCTCCGCCAGCATTCGTGACAAGGTTGCCCAGCTGACCGAACTGGTGGTCAACGCCCTGATGCGTCGCAAGCCCGAAGGCGGTGCCATTCATATCGAAGACATCCAGGACCAGGTGGAACTGAGCCTGATGCGCTTTGGCGAACACGACGTGGCCCGCGCCTACGTGCTGTACCGCGAACAACGCTCGCAAGAGCGTGCCGCCCGTGGCGAAGCGCTGACCCAGATCCAGATCAACGTCATCCGCAAGGATGGCCGAAAGCAACCGCTGGACATCGCCCGCCTGCGCGCCGGCATCGAATCCGCCGCCCAGGGCCTGGCCGGTATCGACATCGACGCCATCCTGTCCGAAACCCTGAAGAACATCTACGACGGCGTATCGCTGGACGAAGTGAACAAGTCCGCCATTCTGGCCGCCCGTTCCATGATCGAACAGGACCCGGCCTACGACTATGTCACCGCCCGCCTGCTGCTGGACAGCATCCGTCTGGAAATCATGGATGAATCGGTAAGCCAGGAAGAAATGGCCGAGCGCTATGCCGAGTACTTCCCGCAATTCATCAAGAAAGGCATTCAGGCCGAACTGCTGGACGAAAAGCTGGCCGAGTTCGACCTGAAAAAACTGGGTGCCGCCCTGGACGCCAAGCGCGACCTGAAATTCGGCTACCTGGGCCTGCAAACCCTGTTCGACCGCTACTTCCTGCACATCGACGGCACCCGCATTGAAATGCCGCAGGCCTTCTACATGCGTGTGGCCATGGGCCTGGCACTGAACGAAGTAAACCGCGAAGCCCGCGCCATCGAGTTCTACAACGTGCTGTCCAGCTTCGACTTCATGTCGTCCACCCCGACGCTGTTCAACTCCGGAACCCGTCGCAGCCAGCTGTCCAGCTGCTACCTGACCACCATTGCCGACGACCTGGACGGCATTTACGAAGGCCTGAAGGAAAACGCCCTGCTGTCCAAATTTGCCGGCGGCCTGGGTAACGACTGGACCCCGGTACGCGCCATGGGCTCCCACATCAAGGGCACCAACGGCAAGTCGCAAGGTATTGTTCCCTTCCTGAAAGTGGTGAACGACACCGCCGTGGCCGTGAACCAGGGTGGCAAGCGCAAGGGCGCGGTATGTGCCTACCTGGAAACCTGGCACGCCGACGTGGAAGAGTTCCTGGAACTGCGCAAGAACACCGGTGACGACCGCCGCCGCACCCACGACATGAACACCGCCAACTGGATTCCGGACCTGTTCATGAAGCGTGTGATGGAAGGCGCGGAATGGAGCCTGTTCTCCCCGTCCGAAACCCCGGACCTGCACGACCTGTACGGTGCCGCCTTCGAAAAACGCTACCAGCACTACGAAGCCATGGGCGAACGTGGCGAGCTGAAAGTGTACAAGCGCATTCCGGCCCTCAGCCTGTGGCGCAAGATGCTGACCATGCTGTTTGAAACCGGCCACCCGTGGGTGACCTTCAAGGACCCGTGCAACATCCGCAGCCCGCAGCAGCACATGGGTGTGGTACACAGCTCCAACCTGTGCACCGAAATCACCCTGAACACCAACGACGACGAAATCGCGGTGTGCAACCTGGGCTCGGTCAACCTGGCCGCCCACATGGGTGCCGACGGCAAGCTGGACGCCGAGAAGCTGCAACGCACCATCCGCATCGCCCTGCGCATGCTGGACAACGTGATCGACATCAACTTCTACCCGGTGAAGAAGGCACGCAACTCCAACCTGAAGCACCGTCCGGTGGGCATGGGCATCATGGGCTTCCAGGACTGCCTGCACATGAAGCGCGTACCGTACGCCTCGCAGGAAGCGGTGGAATTTGCCGATGAATCCATGGAAATGGTGGCCTACTACGCTTACTGGGCAGGCACCGAGCTGGCCGAAGAACGTGGCCGTTACCCGTCGTACAAGGGCAGCCTGTGGGACCGTGGCCTGCTGCCGCAAGACAGCATCAACCTGCTGGCAGCCGAACGTGGCGGCTACCTGGAAATGGACCGCACCGAACGCCTGGACTGGAACGCCCTGCGTGAACGCATCAAGCAACACGGCATGCGCAACTCCAACACCCTGGCCATCGCCCCGACTGCCACCATCGCCAACATCATTGGCGTGTCTGCCAGCATCGAGCCGACCTACCAGAACCTGTTCGTGAAATCCAACCTGTCCGGCGAATTCACCGTCACCAACGAATACCTGGTGCGCGACCTGAAAAAAGCAGGCCTGTGGGACGAAGTGATGGTTGCCGACCTCAAGTACTTCGACGGCAGCCTGGGCCGCATCGACCGCATTCCGGCCGAGCTGAAAGCCATTTACGCCACCGCCTTCGAAATCGACCCGAAATGGCTGGTGGAAGCGGCATCGCGCCGCCAGAAATGGATTGACCAGGCCCAGTCGCTCAACCTGTACATGGCTGGCGCATCCGGCAAGAAGCTGGACGACCTGTACAAGCTGGCGTGGATTCGTGGCGTGAAAACCACCTACTACCTGCGCACCCTGGCAGCCTCCAGCGCCGAGAAATCCACCGGTCGCGGCGGCGAACTCAACGCAGTGGCCAGCGGCCTGAACCCGGCCTACAACGCCGCCGCCGAACAAAGCGCCCCGGTCGCCGAAGTGGACAACACCCCGGCCACCGACGCCAAGTTCTGCAGCATTGACAACCCTGATTGTGAGGCTTGCCAGTAAGGCAAGCAGAACAATCAGCGGTTGGTGCGTAGCAACAACCCGGACGACACCGGAGCAAAGCGACGGTGTCCAGCCCGCAGGGCTGGGCGAAGCTTGCCAGTAAGGAAGTCGATATAAATCTAAATCGGCATTGCTGATTTAGACACATGGTCAGCCTCCCGCGAGGCTGACCCATTCTTAAACGCGTTGCCATGCAGCCCGCTTAAGAATGGGGAAGTGTAAAAGCAAACAAGATGGCAGCCAGCCCGCGGCCAGCCATCATCTGAACAACGCCCACGAGGCGCTAACAATCAGAGATGCCCATGACACTTCAGGAATTTTTCAAACAATACAGCCAGGCCTATTCGGCACTGGATGCAAAAGCCGTCTACGCCATGTTCACCCGCCCTTTTGTGGCGGTATTCCATGGCCAGACGGCGGTTTTTGGAGAACGCGATACCGACGCCCTGTACCAGGCCACCGTCGGCATCCTGGACTACTACCGCGACCAGGGCGTCACCAGCGCCAGCTGCTATGTGGCCGAAGTACTGCCCTTTGGCAGCGACCTGGCCAGTGTGAAAGTGCGCTGGACCGCCAAGCGCGACCAGGCCGAACCGTGGATATTTGCCACCGCCTACCACCTGAAACGGGAAGACGGCCAATGGCGCATCTACGGCGTGGCCCAGTACGAAGAACACAGCCACCCGGCCCACTAATCAAGCCGGACGGGCTTCTCAAGCCGGTTGGCCCACCAGCCGGCTTCGGAAGCAAACAACACACGGGGGACACAGGCATGAGCACCACCCTATTTTGCAGCGCCAGCCGCGCCGCACAGCACCCGGAACAAGACCGCTACCGCAAGCTGGGCCTGGTGCTGGTAGACCTGCCCGAAGCGCTGCGCGAAACGCCAGCCGGCCCCCGCACCGCCATCCGCATCATGCGCCAGAGCGCCATGCAGCTGGAACAAGCCCCCTGTCAGCCCGACAGCAGCACCAGCACGCATGCCCTGCCCGGCGCGCAATACCAGATCCAGCCAGCCGCCCCGCAAGGCGTAGCCGGCAAATAAACTCGGAGAATCCAATACATGTTGAGCTTTGACGACACCCCGGTACAAAAACCGTCCGTAGCCCCTACCGACAGCAACAGCGCAGGCCGCGTCAACGCCGTGGACAAGAAAGTCATCAACGGCACCACCGACGTCAACCAGCTGGTACCGTTCAAGCACAAATGGGCCTGGGAAAAATACCTCGCCCAATGTGCCAACCACTGGATGCCGCAAGAAGTAAACATGCAGCGCGACATCGAACAATGGAAAACCGGCCAGCTGACCGAAGACGAAATGCGCATCGTCAAGCGCAACCTGGGCTTCTTCGTTACCGCCGACAGCCTGGCTGCCAACAACATCGTGCTGGGCACCTACCGCCAGATCACCAGCCCGGAATGCCGCCAGTACCTGCTGCGTCAGGCCTTTGACGAAGCCATCCACACCCACGCCTACCAGTACATCGTGGAAAGCCTGGGCCTGGACGAAGGCGAAGTGTTCAACGCCTATAACGAAATCAAGTCCATCCGTGACAAGGACGAATTCCTGATTCCCTTCATCGACGTACTGTGCGACCCGGCCTTCAAGACCGGCACCCTGGAAAACGACCAGAAACTGCTGCGCTCGCTGATTGTATTTGCCTGCATCATGGAAGGCCTGTTCTTCTACGTCGGCTTCGTACAAATCCTGGCACTGGGCCGTCAGAACAAGATGACCGGCGCGGCCGAGCAGTACCAGTACATCCTGCGTGACGAATCCAGCCACTGCAATTTCGGTATCGACCTGATCAACACCATCAAGCTGGAAAACCCGCAGCTGTGGACCGAAAGCTTCAAGGCCGAAATCGTCGAGCTGTTCAAGAAAGCCGTGGAACTGGAATACGCCTACGCCGAAGACACCATGCCGCGTGGCGTGCTGGGCCTGAACGCCAGCATGTTCAAGGAATACCTGCGCTTTATTGCCAACCGTCGCATGCAGCAGATTGGTCTGGACCAGTTGTTCCCGGGTGTGAACAACCCCTTCCCGTGGATGAGCGAGATGATTGACTTGAAGAAGGAGAAGAACTTCTTTGAGACGCGAGTTACCGAGTATCAGACTGGCGGGGCGTTGAGCTGGGATTGATCTTGAATATCAGAAATTGGAAAGATTGAAATTTGCAATCTTGAATTTCAGCTAAAAATGCTAAAAATCTTGCCGTAAAAAAGCCCTGCATGTGCAGGGCTTTTTTACAAACAAAAATATCACAAGTGATTTTAAAGAAAAAATAAAAGGTAATAATAGTTACAGTCATTAGCAATCTCGCCATACAGCCGGATTCACAAAGGAGATTAGCAGATGGATGCAAAACATGACGAAAAAGAAGTGCTGACACCAAAATTAATCATCGACAAGGACATGTTAGAAAAGATCGCCTCAAGCTTTAATGGCCTACCAATTACAATGGGACCAGACGGGGAAATGCTTTCACCTGGCATTGTGGACCTACTTGATGTCGACAACACCACTTCACACTGGACACCCTATGACGAGCGCACTCGCATGCTTGTTCTTGCCATCGAAGCTTGCCGTGACATCACGTTTTACGCCGAACAATTAATTGACACTAAAGTACAACGGAGAGCCATGCGAGCGGTCACTGTACCAGTTTGCAAACTCATGGACGGCACAGCGCTTCTTCTAACAAAGATGAATGACGTAGCTTCTCGCGAAACCCGTAATCAGTGGCCAATCACAGACCAAAAAATATATAACGAAACAGCAAAGCGTCTAAGAAAAAAGCATCTACAGGGTCCTATCCGCTGGGTTCGCAACAAAATTGGAGCACACCTTGATACTGAAGCTTTTACCGTGGGTATAGAGTATCTTCATTTGGATGCAATTATAGCTGCCTTTGGAGATTGCCTACTATTACTAACATTATCGATGAACTATCCATCAAGTTGGTTCAGTTGGATCCGCCAGATCGGCGCATCCCCTGAAGGGCATCAGCGAATCATAGAAACAATGTTTGAATATCCGATATGCATTCGTTGGATCACCGACATACACGGACATCCTCTCGGTTTAAGCAGTGCCATTTTAGCTCAAGACCCCAGATGCGAACTTCAAGATCAAATACTAGAAGCCATTAATTCATACAACAAGCTGGTAAAAGCAATTGAAACAGAACTTCCACTCATCACAACAAACCAAAAAGACATTGGCGCTGAATTATTTCAAACCGACGCAAAAGGCAATAAATCCCTAAAAAGCATAAAAATATTTCGCCCTTCTGACAATTAAAATTCATTGAATGATTAATTCGTAAAGCACTTAGTAAAATCTATAATCTCTAAATAATAAAAAACAACTTCGCGGGTCTCGCCCCGCCGTCGAGGTACTTTACTTTTGCTTCGCCAAAAGAAAGTACCCAAAGAAAAGGCGACCCGCAGCGCGTCGAATTCCCGCCCCAGCCGCACCGCTCAGGGCGCGGCCGGAACTTGCGGCGCGCTACCGTCGCGCCGCTGCGGACAGCCGACCGCTTAAGACCCTGAGCGGCACGACTGTGTCGGCTCGCGCTGACGGGACCGGTTACTGTCAGTACAGATTATAAAAATAAGAGGAGGAACGATTCGATAATGCGCCTAAAATTTTGACAAACCACGATAAAGAAACATTAATGCAAACACACCATACATAAACATGAAAAAAATATAAGTTTTTTTGTTTTTCTCATAGAGAATTTCACCACCACGAATATAAATTACTTCTTTAGTAATCATACTATTTAAAACATTAATCACACCTAAAATACCAACAGAAACCAAAGAATATTTTTGCATCCAATCGAATACAAAAGATGCAAGAATTTCTGCCAAAACAATTACAAACAGCACCTTGTTTACTTTTTCCAAAGTGGACTGATTCTTGCCGAAAATTACCATCTCACGCCTCTAATATCAGTTTGCCGCTTTAAGCAATACCCATCATGATGTGCGGACGATTGCCGTAGCAATCTCTATCTGGCAGCCTGAGCCATGCTTTCCGATGTCTGCGTAACATCTCCTGCACCAATCTCGCCCCCCTTCCATCTTCCTTCCAACATGCATTTCCTGGCTGTTTGCAGACTACTCACAGCTTGCTCGCATGGTCTCCATATTGCAATGACATAATCAGTATGCCCAGCAAGTCGTTCATTATCTGAAACCACTGTACCGACACCTCCTTGATGCACGTCAAGCCCGCCGAATGCACCCCTTAAGGTCGGTAGAGTGCCAAAGCAAGGCATGCTATTGACTTGATCCGGCAGCACCTAAACCAACTATTGAGAGGCAAACCATGATCACGGAACCCAGCACCATCAGCGTATGGGATGCGCTTGAATCCAACCCGCAACAAGCGGCCAATCTGCGCGTGCGTGCCGCTTTGATGCGCCAGATTTCCACCACCGTGAGTGAACAAGGACTGACCCAGGCGGAAGCCGCACGGCGCTGCGGAGTCAGCCATCCTCGCATCAGCCAGTTGATGAACGGCCAGATTGCATCGTTTTCGCTGGATGCCCTGGTCAATATTGCGGCGGCGCTCGGTCAGACAGTTGAAATCCGCTACCGGGTGTATTGCTACAGCACGCAGCCGACCGCCCATTTACCCTGAGCGGCACGGCTGTGTAGGCTTGGACTGACGGGCCTGAGTCAACTTCGACAGTTGTTCTTAAATCAAGGGATGCGCATGAACGACTCAAGAAAAGTCCGTGTGATATTTTTGGCTGTTTTGAGCAGCTTTAGCCACGCCGAATTAGTCAACGCCACCCCAAAACCCATCAAAGAACCTTACAAATCATTTGAAGAAAAATTACCAATCGGCTGGAGTTCAGATTTCCTGCTCCGAACAATAGCGCCCCAAAAGGACAAGTCAGCATTTGTTGGTGCAATCATCAAGCCGTGGCCAGGAGAAAATGGAAAATTCATTGTTGCGCTTTGCACCGCCAAGGATGGTATTTCAAGACATCAGCTTGAACTTCGAACAGACGGCTGCTCAAACGAAAGCTCGGAACTCTATCTTGGTGTTTTTGGACTGGAAATAACGCATAACCAATCAGCGTATATCTTATTGGCTAAAACAGCGATGCCAGTAACAGACAAGGTAGACTGGACTGCATCCAACATAGACGGCAATGATGCTGACTGCCTGAGCAACTTCAAGGTATGTAACAAAGGCAGTTCATTTCCTGACGTGTGGACATATATTGACAATACGCCCTATCACATCAATAAAGGAAATCCAACATTTGGCATTAATGCCGAGTGGCGAAACAGTTTTGCTGGCAGTGGCAGCAGCACTTCATCTGCACTGTATTTGATTTCCCAGTTTGACGACAAACTGAAAGTCGTCTTTTCGGCCCCAATGAGTTACTTCAAATCGATTGAAGGTGAATGGAACAGCAAGCACACAAAACAGATGGTTGAAGAAACCTTTGCCAAAAACTATCTGATCATTTCAAAAAAAGAAACACATGGCTATAAAAATATTCTGCTGCGCGAAAAAAATGGAACATGGCACAGAATTTATCAGTGGGATAAAGAGAAGAAAGTCTATATTGGCCAATAGTTATAGCCAGCCAATCACTATCAAACCCACAACACCAACACGCCGACGGGTGACCGGGCGATGTATGTAATCGCCTGCAATGCTTGAGCGATTTGACGTTAGCAGATAGCGAAACGGGCATATTTCGCGGCGGAACGCCCCGATAACGCAGGGGCTTCCGCCCTACACGCCGACCCCGTAGGGTGGATGCCCCATAGGGGCGATCCACCGCGCAACGCTGCCGAATAAATCCATTTTCCCATCGAAAACCACCGCACCAACGCGCCCATGGGCCCCGTCAAGCATGCCGACAGGTGGCCGGGGCGAGGTTTTAAGCGCCTGCCCTGTTTGAGCGATTTGACGTTAGCAAATCGCGAGTTCAGGCGCGCCTCGCCCCGGTCGGGACCTGTCGGGTAGCCGCAGGCCATGCTTGTGGGGTGGCCTTGGAGGTGAAGGAGGGCTTGGCCACTCAAGCCCTCCTTCCCGTCCGCCGCGCGGAAGCGGCAACACAAAACATCATCCGCGCAGCGGATTCCCGCTTAGGGCTGAACCATTGGTCAATCCCATTCGCACAACCATCTATTGCCGCAATGGATATTGACCGCTAGCCTCCAAGACTTGCGTTAAACAACGCATCGGGTTTGGCGACCCATCACCAGCAAAAAACCAAGTAAGCAACCTATTAACTTGCGTCTATTGCACGTGAAGGGCATCGCCATGACCGAAACCAAGCTGCATCCCCCTCCCCTTACCCTGTCCTACCTCGGCAAACCCATCCGCCTGCACCTCCACCCCCACACCTGCTGCCTGCACGGCGAGGACATCATCCAGCTATTCGGCCCACGCCTGCGCCATCGCCTGCAACTCATCCTCCAACAACACCCCGGCTGCCAGCAACCACAGCACGACAACCAGCAACACTACTGGTCGGAACACACCCTGCAACAGGCGCTGCGCCAAATCCATCGCCCTGCAACACAACGGCTGCGCCACTGGCTGAATCGCCAAGTCCTCCCCGCCCTGCAGCAACGGCCAAGCGACGCACCACGGCACGACCAGGCACTGGCCATGGCTGCGGAGGCCGGGCAGCAGATCAGCCATGCGGTATTACGTGCGGTACTGGAACAGGGACAAGGCTGGCAGCACGGCCATTGGCTGCTGACGCTGCGCTTCACCCCCAATCACGCCAGCCGCCATGCACATGGCCGACTGGTGGCGCTCAATAGTCAGGTCACGCCCTTGCAGGCTTTGGCCCAGCACATTGCCGCGCCGGATGGTTTGTCCAGCAGCAATGTGGAATTACTGCGATTGGCGGAGGCTTGCCATCAGCTATTGGCCAGACGGATGAACAAACAGGCGTGGCGGGTGGAGGCGGCGGAAGGCCGGACAACTGGGCAGGAGTAAAACCCGGCGGCGGGCCGGGTTCAGCCCAGCCGTGCAATGCGCGCAGCGGCTGTGTCGATATGCGCGCCCAGCGCAGCAATGCAGGGAGCAAAACGGGCGGAGAAACCGTCATGCGCCCGCAGCCGGGCGTGGAAGTCCTGCGCCAGCGTCAGGGCCTGCCGCCAGATGTCGGCGGGCACTTCCGCGCGCAGATTGGCCTCGGGCAAGGTGTCGGCCAGTGCGCCACCACCGCGCGGGGCAAAGGCCATGGGCAGCATGTCGTAGGCCGGGGCCAGCTGGTAGGGGCGGCCATGCAGGCTGGTGAGGGACAGGTTGCCGCTGTGCATGTCGGTATTGCCAATCAGCGTGCCAAACGCCCACAGCAAGGCGGCACCGGCTTGCGACTGGGGCGTGACATGGCCTGCCGCTATCAGCCGTTGCACCACCACCGGCCACGGTGCATGGGCAGCGCCGACAAATTCGGCATCCAGCGCACGCAAGGAGAACACCGCCACCCGCCCCAGCGGGCCGATGCGGTCGAAGCGCGGTACTTCCAGAAAGCGCTGGCTGCCGAAATCCCACAAGCCGGTGCTGACGCCCAGCACGGCCAGCGCCAGGTGCTCGGCCAGCAGCAGGTCGCGCCAGCGCTGGCTGACGGCGTTGTCTTCGGCAGCGGTGAATTTCACCAGCACATGGCCGTGCTCGGTGTAGGCGCAGAACTTGGGCTGTTCGCCCCCGGCAGACGAACCGGGCAGCTCGCCCGCACTGGCAGCCAGCGCTAGCGCCGGATAGTGCGTGGCACGCTCCACCGGCTGTGGCTGCGGCATGGACAGGAAGTGCTGACGGGCGGCGTCGCCAATCAGCAGGTTGCCAATGATGTCATGGCCATGGGCCAGCAAGGCGCGCAGGATGTCGGCATCGCCCCAGTGCTCCGGATTGGCAGGCAGGCTCAGGCTGGCGGCGTGGGCCGCTGCATAGGCACGGCCCAGATAACCTTGCGGCCGCATGTCCTCCAGCCACCACGGCAGCCCGCTGCTGTGCAGCCATACGCCATCGGTCTGCTGCATGACAAAGCCGTCTGGCCGCACTGGCAGCAGGTGGCCCAGCTCCACAATCTGCCCGGCATCGCTGACACGATAAACCGGCACCGCCAACTGGCTGCGCGCGCTATCACGCAGTGCGTAGTGAATAGCTGGCCCGCCCCCCAGGCGCAGCACCTCGTCACCCAGCGCCGCCAGCGCACGGGACACCGTTGGCTGACTTAGCCCTGTTATTTCAACAAGTTGCCGCGCGGTGCGCAGTCCGCCAGCCAGTTGCTGGCGCAGGGTTTCGGCATGACGTGACATGGCATGAATGAATACTTGAATAGATAGATGAATAGCTATTGTAGTCAATGCGGGGGCAGTCGTCACCAGCTGGGCATTTGTCAGTGCCTGCCTGGTAATGACAGTGCTGCGGATAAATTATTTGTCATTAATCTTAATGACGTGGGAATAATCCGGTAAAATGTAAATATTTGTTAACGCATCACTGGAGAATTTTGTGAAGATTTGCACCGCTGCTGCCCTTATCGCTGCCGTACTGCTGACCGGCTGTGCCTCGGTCGACATGGCGTCCAAAGAAGAATCCGCCCGCGCCAAAACCTTTGCCGCCCCTTCCACAGGCAAAGCCGGGCTTTACATTTACCGCAACAGCTTTGTGGGCAAGGCGCTGAAGAAAGACATTTTTGTTGATGGCAAGTGTGTGGGTGAAAGTGCTCCGGACGTGTTCTTTCGCACCGAGGTGGCTGGCGGGATGATGCACAAGCTGGACACTGAATCGGAATTCTCTGCCAACACCATCGAGTTGATGACCGAGACGGGCCGTAACTACTTTGTCCGCCAGTACATCAAGCTGGGCGTGTTTGTGGGCGGTGCCGGGCTGGAGCCGGTGACGGAAGAAGAAGGCAAGGCTGACGTGCTGAAGCTGGAACTGGCCAAGGGCGGCCATTGCGACGGCACGCCCTGATCTGGCAACGGGCTGTCACACAGGTCAACGCCGGCGCTTGCCGGCGTTTTGCATGCTGCGCTGGCGTCATGGCGCGGGCTGGCGTACCAGCAGGTCTTCGTAAAACGCGCCGTAAGGCAGGGATGGATGGCGGATCTGGATTTCCAGAATCCACACACCTGCGTCCGGGCAGTCGGCAAAATCGCCCAGTTTGCCCGCCTGATAAATGGCGTGCGGAAAGTCGGACACGCGGTGGCCCCGCACTTCCAGATTCAGCTGCCAGCCCAGCGCTGCCGCGCGCTCGGCTGCATAGTCGTATAGCGCAGTCCCGGCACAGCCGGTGGCTTGCCAATGCTGGCTCACCATCTGCCACAAGGCATGGCAGGCATCCACGCAGGCACGCATGGCCGGGTTATTGCCGGTGACAAAGCTGGCGCCGCTGTCCCCTTCGTGCCCGTCCCACACCACGCCCAGGTCGATGAAATAGATATCGTCCTCACCCAGCACATTGTCCGGGTCGTTTTTCTGGTTGAAGGTTTTCAGCGTGCTGGAGCCAAAGCGGATGACGATGGCGTGCCAGATGCGTTCCATTCCCATGTTTTCCAGCGTGGCCTTGGCCAGCTGCTTGGCTTGCTGCTCGGTCATGCCGGGTTGAATTTGCGCGGCAATGCGGTGAATGGCATCAAAGGTGCGGTCGCGGGCGTGCAGCATCTTGCCAAGCGAATACTGCGGGCCAACGGCTTGCGGGCCGGGTGTCACGGTGGCTGGCATGTCACCTCCTGTGCGGGAAAGTATGAAAACCAGCCACAAAACTAGCATGGCCAGCAGCATGGCGGGCTGCCCTTGCACGCCATCATTTGCCCCGGCTGCGACATGGCCGGGGGCAACTGCTGCGTTACATTAGCAAATTCCCATACAAGCTTGTCATCCCGCCGGGATTAACCGCGTTATACAGACAGGCGGCGCTGTGCCGCGCATGGGTGCCTTACCGCACCCTCCTCTTCCCCTACTGGAAAAAACCAACATGAAACGCATTCTGCTTTGCTGCCTTGCCACTATTGCCCTGTCTGCCTGTTCCAGCCACAAACCGCCGCAAGCCCCGGCCGTTGCCCCGCAAGCCGTGGCACCGCAAGCGGCCAAGCCGGTAGTGGACAGCGCAGCCCTGGCCAAGGCCGCGCTGGAGAAGAAGATTGATGCCAATATGGCAGCCAACCCGTCTTTCATTCCGTTTGCTGCCGACAGCCGCGAGCTGGATGAGGCAGGCAAAGGCCAGATCCTGCGCCAGATTGCCAGCTTCCAGTCAAGCAAGAAGCTGATTATCCGTGGTTACTGCCACCATGGCCGCGCCGTAGCCCACGCCCGTGCCGTGGCGGTGAAACAGTTCCTGGTGGCATCCGGCGTACCGGCCAAACACCTTGTTGTCCGCTACAACACCGACAAGGACGCCCAGGGCGTACAGATTGCCAGCAAGTAAGCCAGATCACCCGGCACAGCCGGGCTGGTGCTGAGCACGGTTTATCTATATAATTGTCAGTCTTATCTGGGGGCGACCTGGTTTCGACGGGGGTTGCGAAGCAGATGGGGGCATACCGGGATTTCAGTCATCCCGTAAAACACTGAATTTTTTTAGTCGCAAACGACGAAACTTACGCTCTAGCAGCCTAACGGCCGGCTAGACACTACAACGGTTCGCAGATGGGCCGGGGGCGTCAAAACCCTGTAGTGTCACTTTACATCTGCTAGTGCCTTTCCGGGTTACTTGGTCTGGTGCGAAACTTTAGGTAACTCGCCAAAGCTCAGCCTGTCCGTCGGCGTAGCGGAGGTTAAATCCAAATGACACGACTAAGTATGTAGAACTCACTGTAGAGGACTTTCGGACGCGGGTTCGATTCCCGCCGCCTCCACCAAATTAGCATTTCACACCGTGTCATGGTGTGCCAAGAACCCCGAGAAATAAGCCTCTCGGGGTTTTTTTATTGTGTCACGCCGTGTCATACCATGGATTGACATACCGTCACCCTTGACGGTAGTTTTGTCGGTATCTCACATACCGTCACAGGCAGATACCGTCATGCCGCTCACAGATACCGCCTGCAAGAACGCCAAGACCAAGGATGACGGGGCTCCGGCCAAGTACGCCGACGAAAAAGGCATGTACCTGCTGGTGAACAAGACCGGCAAGTATTGGCGACTGGACTACCGCTTCAACGACAAGCGCAAGACGCTGGCGCTGGGCGTCTATCCTGAAATCGGTCTCAAGCTGGCCCGGGAGAAGCGTGACGAAGCCCGCCGCCTGCTGGCCGAAGGCATCGACCCGGGCGAACTGCGCAAAGTTACCAAGGCAACCAGCAAGCTGAGTGCGGTAAACAGCTTCGAGGCTGTTGCCCGCGAGTGGTTTGCCAAGTACCAGCCCACCTGGAGCGAAGGCCACGCCACCCGCATAATCCGCCGCCTGGAGCGCGACATCTTCCCTTGGCTGGGCAACCGCCCTATTGCTGAAATCACCGCACCGGAGCTGCTGGCCAGCTTGCAGCGCATCGAGAAGCGCGACGCCATCGAGACCGCCCACCGGGCCATGCAGAACTGCGGGCAGGTATTCCGCTATGCCGTGGCCACTGGCCGGGCCGAGCGCAACCCGGCTGCCGACCTGGTTGGCGCAATCGCCCCTGCCGTCAAAACCTCGTTTCCCACCATTACCGACCCCAGCAAGATTGCCGAGCTGCTGCGCGCCATCGACGGCTACAAGGGCAGCTTCATCACTCAATGCGCCCTCAAGCTGGCCCCGCTGGTGTTTGTACGCCCAGGGGAGCTGCGCAAGGCGGAATGGTCGGAGTTTGACCTGGAACACCAGCTTTGGACGATACCGGCAGAGCGCATGAAGATGCGGGAAAAACATTTCGTCCCTCTGTCACAGCAGGCCGTCGCCATCCTGACCGAGCTGCGGGCTCTGACCGGCAGCCGCCAGTATGTTTTCCCTGGAGCGCGCACCAATGGCCGCCCAATGAGTGACAACACCGTCAATGCTGCCCTACGCCGCCTGGGCTACAGCAAGGAGGACATGACCGGCCACGGCTTCCGGCACATGGCATCCACGCTGCTGAATGAACAAGGGTGGAACCGTGACGCCATAGAGCGCCAGATGGCCCACGCAGAGCGCAATAGCATCCGGGCAACCTACAACTATGCCGAATACCTGCCGGAACGAACCAAGATGATGCAGTCCTGGGCGGACTACCTGGACGGCTTGAAGGCTGGCGCGAAAGTAACGCCGCTATTCAAGATGGTCTGACACCCGCTATGCCGGCACCTAGCCCGACGGGGCGAAAAGCGGGAGACCCTGCCCGCCTGGTGCTGGCTACCTAACAGGGGCGCAAAGGGAGCGCATATGCTTGACCCACAAGAAGAGCGGGCAAAGTTCATCAGCCTACGTGAAGCCATATTCCTAATTGCCAACGCCAAAGGAAAAACAGCGCAAGAGGCTGCAGCTACTCTGGCCCTAACCCTTCGACGCTCAACGCAATGGCAAAACCTCCAAGTATGTGAGTTCAGTGATGGGCATGGGGTTCTTTCAGCAGGGCACCGGAGGAACCGTTTATTTCAGCTACTGGACCGTTTAGCAACAGAGAACCAGCATTCACCGGTAATGGACGATGATGACCAAATTCCATTCTGACTTTCTATATCGATGTGACCCTGACTTTGAACGTCTTGGCTTTAATCGTGGCGACTTCATGAAGCTGCTAAATGCGAGCGGAACAGCTGCCGCAGGGCCTGAGCAGGCCAAGTGGGAGCAGGGTCTCTTCCTTCGTCAGTGGTTCACCATTGATGAGGCGGCTTGCATTATTTGCGGCCGGCATCCTGATGAAATGGAAGACTGGTGGGGGGAGCAATGGCCGCGAAGCGTAGTCAGCATGAGGCAGGCCATCCTGGATGCATGGCGGGAGTTGGACATTGACACGGATGGCTGTGGTGATGTGCAAAACCATCATCGCGTCAGCCATCCGTCGATTAAGACATGGTGTGAGCAGCGAGGTATTAGCTGGCCACTAGTACGGGGGCCGCAAGCACAGCCAGTTGCAGGTGCAGCCGACGCGGCCAACTTTGCCCATCGTCTGGCCGAAGCCGAACTAAAGGCCGAGCGTCTGGCTCAAGACCTGGCTGCCACCACCGCCGAGCGTGACAAGCTACGCCATGAACTGCAAGGCTTAACGGATGACCTTGTCAGCGCAAAAAAGGAGGCTGCACAGAGCCAAGCTGACCTGAAACAAGCCAGGGCCGACTTACTACAGGGAAAAAGCAGAACATCCGCGCTGAAACTGGTGGGCGGCATGGCATTGGCCGTTTACAAGATACCAATCAAAAGCGGTAGATTGACCGGCCTTGCAGAGCTGAGAAAAGACTTGGATAGCGTGGGGGTAGCCATCAGCGAAGATGTTATTCGCAGCCACCTGAATGCCGCCGCCGAAGTTATCTAGCCGCCAAAGCCGCGCCAGCCCTAGTTCAATCCCCGATATCGGGTATCCACAAACCTGATATCGGGTCTCCACCCCAAGCAACAGCGGTTTCATAGCCCTGCCAATCACGGCATGTCACAGGAAACCGCACCATGCAAACTCAAGTCATTACCCTTCCCCAGACTGGCTATGTCCGACAGTCTCTGCTGGTGGGAGATATCAAAACCGGAATCCCCGGAATTCTTCCGTTCTCTGCTTCAACATTATGGCGGCGCGTTCGTGCTAAATCATTTCCGGCGCCAGTTCGGTTATCGCCTCGCGTAACTGCCTGGAAAGCCGAGGACGTGCGCCGCTGGCTGGATGCTCAAGGCAAGGAGGCCGCGTAATGGCCAATCCCATCATTCAAGCCGTCGGCCTGCCGCTAGTACTGGCCAAAGACGGCCCGCGCATTGATAGCCGTGTCATTGCCGCCGAACTGGACATTGAAAACCGCGCCCTGCTGCAGAACATCGAAAACCACGCCACGCACTTTGAAGCATTTGGGGTAGTCACATTTCAAATGGAGAAACCCCCGAAAGGCTCCAAGGGTGGCATGCCTGTCCGCTATGCCCTGTTGAACGAGGACCAAGCCTACTTTGCCGCCACGCTGTCGCGGAACACGGGCCGTGCCGTGAATGTGAAATTCCGCCTGGTAAAAGCATTCGGTGAGGCGCGTCGGCGGCAGGAAGCCAAGGACGGCCAGTATCTGCCCTTCTACCATCTTGCCCACGATGCTATCCGGCAGGTGGCCATCAGTGCCGCAAACCATGGCAGTACTGTGCCAGAGGGTATTTTTCACTCCAACATCGAGCGAATGATAAACAAGGCGTTCGGTATCGAGGCTGGTCAGCGTGACCATCTCAGCCCGGCACAGCGCAATGCCATCAGCACAGCTTACCAACTGGTGAATGCTGCCATTGCCGACACCCTTGCCGACGGCGGCAGCCATGACCTGGCTTACCAGGAAGCCAAGCGCCGCGTGCAGGATTTTGCCCGACTGTTTGGACCTATCGCCGGGAGGCTTACAGCATGATGGTCCTTGACCCCTTGGCAATGCTGGGCAACAATAGCCCGGTGCCGTTCAATAGCGGCACCGGGTTTGGCGACCTGATTGCACTGGCGGACAGCCGCCTCTATGCGGCATTTTTTATGTCCGTCCTACACACCATTGGTGCGTCCATTTCTATGGCGGGTCGTGGTGGGGATACCTTCGGGTATGCCGGTTCCCAGTGCGCCGGTTCGCCAACCCCGCCACGCGCCTGCCACCCCCGTTTGGCGACGGATGGCAGGCCTCACATAGCACTGGAGGCCACTATGCCTAGCATCACCCGCGCCCTGTCGCGCCTATTCCCCATTTCCAACACCATCAGCACCGCTGCCACTATGGCCGAGGCGCAAACCATCGCCCGTCTGCACCTGGCACGCACTGGCCACGCCGTGCGCATTGCGCCTGCCTCTGTCGGCTTCTCTGTCGTGGAGGTGCGCTAAATGGCTGATACCCTTTTCCGCCCCGAGAACGGCAGCAGCCTGATTGCCGCCGCCCAGACCATTGCCCATGAATATGGCCTGATGGAGATGGATGATAGCGACCAAGGTGCTATCGCCTACTGCCACGGCAATATCGAAGGCGAGCTAGCCTTCGCCATGGCCACCGTGATGGCAGGCGCTGCCACGGCAACGGTTAGGCATTGCCAGCAAAGCCTACTCAACCGTCTGGGTCTTGCTTGCGACGGCCTCACCTTAGAGCAGCAGCGCTTGCGCGGCTGGATTGTTGGCATGATGAGCAGCATCGCCGCTGCAGTAGATTCGGAGGCTCACTAAATGGCTACCGAGACCCTGAATCACTTCACCCTGCTGGCCGAACAGCACGCCGACTTGCAAGAGCAGGGCGAGATTAACAAGGCTGCTGGCTGCCGTATTCCCAAGCTGAATAGCCGTACCCTGAGCCTGCTGGAAAGCAATGCCGAAGTGGCCATTGCCGACATTGCAGCCGGCATGCAGGGTCTGGCACACCTCATCACCAACTACCCGTCAGACATCGGCAATGAGTCGATTGTGCTGCCTCAGGTTGGCCGCTTACTGCGTGTACTAGGCGAAGCACTGGAATTCACCCACGACGCTGCGCACATGATTGCCGACCGGCAGTGGGCTCACGACCGCATTGCAGCCGTGGAGGGTAAGCCATGCTGACCACCAATCAAATCCACGCCGCCGAGCATGACGGCCAGTCCGTTGCCTATCGCCTGCTGTTGCTGCTAAACGAGCATCTGCACCCCAGCGCCTACGATAGCGCCGCCGACCACACAGAAGCCGCCAGCACCCTGCTGGAGTCCTTTGCTGGTGTGTTTGCCGGATGCCTGGCTGACGCACTGGAGCACCAAGGCAGCGATGCCGTGAATGTGCTGTATCAGCGCATCACTGAGCGAGCGCCGGAGCTGCTGGCCAGCCTCAACCGCTAATCCCTACTGAATACGCCTGCCATGGCCGCCTGAGCGCCGTCATGGGTTGGGCAAACTACGTCCGAAAGGCACGTTATGAGCAGCTCCATGGAGCAAATTGCGAACGCCCTGCGCTATCTGGATCCCCATGGCCGGGACGGATGGGTATTGCACGGCATGGCCATAAAGAGCGAGCTGGGCGAAGCCGGTTTCCCCTTGTGGGATGACTGGAGCCGCACCGCTGACAACTACCAACCCAAGGCAGCCAAGAGCGTGTGGAAGAGCATCAAGCCCGGTGGCAAAGTGACCATTGCCAGCCTGTTTGCCCAGGCCATCCAGCACGGCTATCGGCCCGAGCAGCCCTATCAGCCTCCCAGTGCCGAGGAGCGGGCCAAGCTGGAGCAGGAACGCGCCGACGCCCAGGCAGAGGCCGAAGCACTGGCCGCCCTGCAGCGGCAGGCAGCCAAGGACAAGGCCATGGCGCTGTGGGCCAAGGGCCACGACGTGGCAGCAGAACACCCCTACCTTGCAGCCAAGGGCATCCGCATCGCTGGGCTTGCCCGGTGGAGATGCTGGCAGCCAGTGACACCGCCGAGTTTCGCCGGGAGCTGGTGCGCGGTGGGCTAACCATTTCCACCAACGGCAAGGCCAGGCAGAAGCTGGTTGATTACGTACTCAATCACCGCCCAGACTCAGCCACCCGTCTGCGCTGCGTATCCCGTATCGGCTGGCATGACCTGCGCTATGTGCTACCCGGGCAGGTGTTTGGCCAGCAGGATGGCGAGGGTGTGATTTACCAAGGGGCAGATGCTGGCGACTTCGATAGCGCCGGCACCCTGCAGGACTGGCAGCAGCACATTGCGGCCATGGCAGCGGGCAATTCCCGCATTGTGTTTGCCATCAGCGTGGCCTTTGCTGGTGTGCTGGCGGATATGGCCGGCGAGTCTGGCGGCGGCTTCCACTATGTGGGCACCACCAGCAAGGGCAAGACGTCCACCTTGCTGGATCCGGCAGCCAGCGTCTGGGGTAATCCCGACCGCTATGCCAAGAAATGGCGCACCACCCAGAACGGCCTGGAAGCACTGTGCCTGGGTAGAAATGATGGTCTGCTGATTCTGGATGAACTGGCCCAGATTGCCGCCGCTGACGCTGGCGGCGCGGCCTACCTGATTGCCAATGGCCAGGCTAAGGCCCGCATGACCAAGGAGGGCGGCAACCGACCGGCACAGACATGGCGCGTGATGCTGCTGTCTGCTGGGGAGATTGACCTTGCCCAGCACATGGCCGAAGCCGGCAAGACCGCCAAGGGTGGCCAGATGGCCCGCCTGCCAGCTATCCCTGCCGATGCTGGTGCTGGTATGGGGACGCTGGAGCAGCTGCACCACCATACCAGCGGGCAAGCCTTTGCCGACGCCATGAAGGGCAATGCCCGGACCTTTTACGGCACCGCCGGACAAGCCTTCCTCGAGCAGCTGGCCAGCCCGGAGGAACAGCAAACCATTCGTGCAGAAGTCCGCGCCAATGTGGCCAAGGCCATCCCGCACCTGGGCATTCCTGCAGGGGCTGCAGAGGAAATTGGCCGTGTGGCGGCGCGCTTTGCCCTGGTGGCCTTTGCCGGGGAGCTGGCCACCCGTTTCGGGGTAACCGGCTGGCAGGCTGGCGAGGCCTTCCGGGCGGCGCGCTGCTGCTTCCGCGAATGGCTGGCCGAAAACAACACCGGGCAGGCAGCTGACGACCGCGCCTTGTTCGCCCAGGTGGCCGCCTTCATGCAATCGCATAGTGCCACCCGCTTTCCACCGCATGATGCCGCACCGGAAGTGCTGGCCCGCCACCTGAACCGGGCCGGCTTCACCTTCACCGATGACACGGGCGGATTGCAATTCTGGGTACTGACCGAGCCATTCAAGCGGGAGGTGTGCAAAGGCTTCCAGCATACCGCCGCCGCGCGCGCCCTGATTAAAGCCGGCTGGATGCTGGCCGGGGATGTGGAAGCCAACAAGCAGCGCAATACCCGCAAAAAGCGGATCAAGGCGCTGGACTCTGCCACGGTCAATGTCTACGTGATGACCGGAACCGCACTGGAGGGTGAGGAATGAGCGCTGACAGCTGGTTTGGCGAAATACTGGGAGCCGGCCCCAAACCGGTCACTTGTTCCCCCGCAAGTGGGAACAGAGCAGAGGGGGAACAAAAAGTGGGAACAGCGGAAATCCTTACCCAGCAAGGGTTTCAGGATTCTGTTCCCACTGTTCCCACTGTTCCCACCAAAAAACAGTCACCCCGAAAGAGTGAAGAAAACACCCCAAAACCGGGGAATTACTTCACCGCCGTGGGTGACCTTGCTGCTGGTATCGTCACCGCCGTGGCCACCGGCCAGCCGACACCAGCCCCGGCCTTGCCCGCCGACCTGCTGGAACGGGTCAACCTGATTTGCCGGTTGGAGCAGTGGCCGGTGGCCGACCGTGCGGAATGGCTGGGCATCCTGCGCCGGCAGATTGAACAGGACGGCACCCCGGTGCGCGAATTGGTGGCCTGCCTGGATGCACACCTGGCCAAGCATCACCCGGATGCCGACTTGCTGGCCGATCTGCACGACTGCATGAGCTGCGACCACTGGCGTGGCGAAGCCACCGTACCGAACGGCCAGCAGCAACTGCGCACCCTGGTGAACCCGGCCACCACCTACCGAGGCAACAAGGTGATTGGTGGCTGCGCCCAGCATTACCGCCCCCACCGGGCATCCAACGACCCCAACCAGTCCGCTTACCTGCACTGGCGCTTTGCCGGCCGCTGCGCGTGGACTCCGAAACGAGAGGACAAGGCAGCATGAGAAAACCATTCAACAGCCGGGACCATTTCCGCCCGATTCCTGACGACCCAGAAGGCGGCTATATGCTCAGCATGGCTGCCACCATCTGGATGGCCTACGGCTGCATTTTTGACTTGGAGAGCACACCACCCGATGGCCGCGCCAAGGCCCGCTTGCTGGTGTCGGAGTGTATTGCTCTCTTCAAGGCCAGCCGAGTGCCTACTGCCTCCTACCTGGAAACGTGGCTGTTACAGGATGGTGCCAAACCTGACCGGGTGTTACCGGTACTGGCTGGAGCATGTGAGGCAGTGGGCGACCTTGCAGTGGCTCAGGTGGTCAATCGTGTAATGGGAGGGGCATAAGGTGACGTTGCAGAGCGATACATTAACAAAACAGACCGGGAGGCGTGATACCGCACGGAAGCGGGCCATTCTACTGATGCTGGAACAGCACGACGAACACGACTACCTTGAGCGCGGCGCACCGCCTTACTGCGCATCGACCATTGCTGACCGCATCGGCGGGAGTCGGCCCAGCGTGGCCCGCACCCTTCGGGGCATGGCTGCTGCTGGTCTACTGGTGGCAGTACGGCACCGTGACGAAGTGTGGAACGCCATTGCACAGAGCTTTGTGGAAATGCCCGTCACGGCCTACTACAGCGCCCGCACGATGGAGCGTGACAAGGCAGTGGCCAAGGCATGGGCAGATGGAGCCGAGGAGCGCAGCAGCCAGGCAATGGCCGCAATGGTGAAGGCATTCTCTGGAGGTGGCGCATGACAGACGATGAGCGTCGAAAAGAATTCAAGGCGTACACCAAGGAGTGGAGGCGCGTGGACTGCTTACGCAACAAAATCTTGCGTGAACACAGTCGAAGGGAGTGGCAAAGCTATAGCAACACTACGGCCCCTGGCAGCTGGAACCCCATGCTGCCACCGTCCCTGCCTGAGTATCCAACCCGTAAGCCATGGATGGATAGCCTTACCTGCGGGGCAAAGACCAGGGCCGGTACGCCGTGCAAAATAACAGCCATCTATGGCAGTGGCCGGTGCAAGTTGCATGGTGGCCTATCCACCGGCCCAACAACGCCAGAAGGCAAGGCCAAGGCTGCGAAAAATGGCCAAAAGCGAGGCGAACCCCATGAGAGGTACGGAAAAGTAGGTTTTCCCCGAGAGTAGACCCGCCCGTGTGGCGGGTTTTCATTTTCTCTTTCCACTGATGCTGTCGCAGAGCATAAAATGCCATTGTCAATAATGAGGGCTGCTATGAAACGCTTGGTGATTGTAGGTTTGGTCGTTGCATGTCTTTCCGGGTGTGATGACAGTCGTCATATTGAGGTCAGAAAAGAGTGGCCGGCACCGGCAAGCGCTCCCGTAACCGATTCCAGCACCCCGGCAGTAGACGCATCCGCGCCGGAAGCCGATGGCAGTCCTGTGCTTACCGGTCGGGATGCCGCCATTGCGCTATCTGACTACATCAACCGGCTTAACCTGGCACTGCGCACCAACTTTGTGATGCAGAAGGTCTATCTGGCGAAAGTGAAGCAGGCCTACCAATTCCGTGATTTGGATAAGCTCACAGAGGCTGCAGAAGCAATGAAGGAATCGGCGCAGAAGGCGCAAGGTGAGGTGTATCAAATCACAAGCGATGCGAACCTGAGTGATGATGATGCTGAATTCTTCAATTCCATCACCGAGGCCGTACAAGATGTGATGGCGGTACGAGTCGAGCTGGCCGTTGATGTTGCCGCTCAGGCGCACACTGGCATGGAAATGCTGAATAGTGGGGAGCTGCAGCACCTGATAAAAGAAACAAAAGATGCGGATGCAAAGCTTAAGGCAGCAGCCAAGAAGGCCTATTCACATTTTGGCACAAAGCCAGCCGATGTTGACTGGAACAGCCTGACACTCAAGGCCAGCAAATAGCCTGATTCCCTGCGCAGTATTCCCCTTTGCTGCTTAAGCGGTCTATTATTGTTATGTTATATCGTAACAATAAGGATTTAGGCATGCGCCAGAGTGAAATTCCAGAACCGAGCCAGGTGGCAGACCTGCTGGTGTACGGCCTGCCCGGGGACTACCGGGTAAAGATAAACGGCGAACACCTGGAGACACGTGGCAACCAAGTGCGACGCTTCCACACCAGCGATAGCGCCATTCGGGCGCTGGCTCGCTGCGGGCTGCACCATATGCGACTGGAGCTGACCAATGCTGGGTGAAGAATACTCAGTCGCCGTCCGCATCAAGCTGATGAACGAGCTGGGGTCTGGCTTAAGCATCATGAGCCGGCAACTTCGCACCGCCCAGGGGGACGTGGATGGCTTGCAGGCGCGGCTAGACCAGATAAAGAAAACCGCGGCCAGCGGGGCGTTCATGCTTGGTGCTGGCGTAGGCCTGGGCATGATGTTCAAGGCCCCGCTGGAGGATGCTCGCAAGCTGCAGACTGAAATGGCGCGGTTCGCCTCGCTGGGCTTTGGGGATGCGGTCAACAGCCAGGCTGCACGCTTCGCCATGGGGATGAATACCTTCGGCACCAGCCTGAATGACAACATGACCCTGCTGTCGGATGCGATGGCTGTGTTCAAGGACCTGCATCACGCGGAGTTCGCCGCCCCCCTCATGGCCAAGATGAAGTTTGCCAACGAGGCGGTATTCGGCAAAGAAGGTGGCGGAGCGAACGAGTCCAAATTCATGGACATGCTCAAGGTCATCGAGTTTCGCGGCGGGCTGGCCAGCGAGCATGCCTTTTCCACCCAGGCCGACTACGTGCAGAAGGTCATCTCAGGCAGCCGGGGCCGTGTCGATGCCAGCCAGCTGCTGCAGGCCCTGAAAACCGGTGGCGTAGCACTGTCTCGCCGTGACAATGAACAGTTCTACCTTGGCTCCGAGCCGCTGATTCAGGAGTTTGGTGGCCAGCGCTATGGCACCGGTGCGATGAGCATCTACCAGAACCTGGTACAGGCGCGCGGCACCATCACTGCACAGCAGGAACTGTACCGACTTGGCCTGCTGGACAAGTCGATGGTGGAATTCAACAAGTTGGGCAAGCTGAAGAAAGCATTGCCTGGTGCGTTCTTTGGCTCCGACGTGCTGGAACGTAAAGGCGAGATGGCACTTCTGCAGGAGGTGCTGCTGCCGGCATTCGCCCGGAAGGGTATCACCAGCGACGAGGGTATCATCCGCGAGCTTGGCATGATTCTGGGTAACCGCACGGGCTCAGGTCTGATGAGCCGGATTTACCAGCAGATGCCAACCCTTCAGAAGCAGATTGAGGCCAACAAGTCGGCAATGGGCATTGACGCCCTGGACAAGACGGCTCGCGGCACGGTTGATGGCCAGATGATTGAACTGCACAAACAGTGGAACACGCTGATGACGCAGCTGGGCGTCACCCTCCTGCCTGACACCATCGGGGTCCTGAAGTCGGCAAACTCTCTTCTCAAAGATTTCAACCAGTACATGAAGGACGACGGGCAGGCTGTCCGCGCCCTAGCTCAGGATCTGTTCTACCTTGCCCCAGCGCTGGCCATTGGCGGCACCATCAAGCTGACAATGGCAGCCTTTCAGGGAATCGGCCTTGCTGCAGACCTGGCCAAGCTGCGTTCTCTCCGAGGCGCTGATGGCATCAAGACCTTTGCCGGTGCCATCGGTGACGTGGAGCGCATCGGCCGAGTTTCTGCTGTCGCCGGCGGAATAGGCAACTTCACCAGCAAGCTGGCCGGCCTGGCTGGGAAGCTGGGTGAGATAGGTCTGCTCTACACCATTGCGGATACCGCCGCCCACCTTGGCTATGACATGGGTCACCAGTGGATGGAGGAGCGGAAGAAGGCCGAGCGGGAAGCTGGCCAATACCACCCTGGCCAAGGGCTTGGCGTGATGGACAACTTTCAGCCCGGTCCGACCAAGGCTGATGCACAGCGCCGAGCAGCAGCCATGAGCCACCTGCCTGGCGACCCTTACCAGCCATTCCACCCGCTCAAGGGCAACACGTTCCAGTTTTCCAACCCCGCAGATGTATCTGGTGTGATGCGTGGTGTTATGGCCAGCCTGCCGCCGCCGGCCGCACCGCAAGTCAACGTCAAGGTTGTCCTTGGCACCAAGGAAGTGGCCGCCCAAGTCGTGACCGACATCACCAGGCAGGCCAGCCGACCGCCCGTAACGGGCAACGGCCTCGACCGGACAATGGGATTGCCTTACCCATCCGCACCAAGCATGTCACTCCGATAGCACTTACCCGGGCCGGTTCACCATGCCGGCACCACTACCCACGAATGAGGAACACCAGCATGACCGAACAGACCACCCACGACACCGCCGCACAGCCTGCCGACCAGGCAGACCGCTTTACCGATGCACGCGGCCGCACCATCCAGCTGCGCATCCTGAGCCCGCTACAGCATGCCCGCCTGGTGATGGCCGTAGGCAGCCAAGCAGCAGAGAACGACGTATTCATGAACGCATTCGCACTGCCGGCTGCCATGGTCGAATACATCAATGATGATGCCCATGCGCTACCCGCCAGCCTCAAGCAGGTGGAGGGAGTACTGGCGATTTTGGGCAGTGACGGCATGGCCGCGCTGAATAAGCATCTGTACCAGAAGGTGGAAGCGGCACGCGCCAAGATGAAGGCTGGCATCAAGGAAGAAGAGTCCGCCGCAAAAAACTGAGTAGGAACCCCGAGTTTGCCCGGGACTGCTACCTGGTCAAGCATGGGGTTCCATTCCATACCCTGTTTGCAGTTACGCAGCTGTTACCCCATGAACGGTTTGCCATGTACGTGACAATGGCAGAGCTGGATGGCAACCGGTTCGACTGGGGGGCAATGCGATTTGAAACGAAAGAAGCCTGATAGCTGCTTCACAAGCCCGCCGAGCGCGGGCTTTTTTACGCCCATCGTGGCCATCCACACCCAGGCCGCGAACATTCAATTTTTTCTCAGGCAATATCAGGGGTTGAAAAACAGCCGCAAACGCTTGCCCTGTCTACATGTCACACGGTCCTCAGGCTTGACGCCTGAAATTGACACCCAGTTTTACCAGAATACCAAGTGGGGCAAGTGGTGGTATTTCCCGAGCACCTGCATCACCTGCGCACCTTTTCGTTTCACCTGGCAAGCGCCATTTCTGGCGTCCGGCTGACCCGGCCTTGTCATTCTGCGAAAACCAACCCCATGGAGGCCAAAAGCAAGGCAGGCTGGTGTTTGCGAAATTAACCCCATGGAGACCCCCGAAGTGGGGGGCTTCGAGCTGCCCATTTTGGGCATGTCGGCATGCATGGGCTTGTTTGCGAAAATACCCCATGAATGACTGCATCAAGCCGCTGTGGTCGTTTGCGAAAACAGAACCCCATGAATGAGGTGAGTCGACCATGGCTGCCGGGAAGGTCGGAGTCGACCACTAGACTACATGACTCTTCTCTAACGTCGGAGTGGACTGGCTACCTGGTACTTATTTGAACCAAAATTATTCAGTACGTCATGACAAGCCATAGAATGCTAACGTCACAACATCGGGTAGCAACCATGCGGCTGGCACTCATCATCATCTGTATCATCATGCTCTTCATTGCTGGCGGGGTTCTGGTCAGTCACACACACGTCAGTCCATTACAAGCTGTCATGCTGGCTGTCGTCGGCGCAGTACTGGTGACGACAAAAATTGCCCACCTGAAATTTCATCTCAGTATCTCAGCGGGACCGTGGAAGCCTGCACCATTCGATATCGAGCGACTCCAGCGGGAACACAGTCACAGTCCGGCCATGCCTGCCATTACCCAGGCCTGCAAAGCCCTGCATCAAGCCACGGGTGCAAATCTCGGTCAAATTGGGTTGTACGACTACCTGTGGGCGGGTAGCGCCTTGGGTGGGTATCACCATTCCATCCCAATGCGTAGTGGTCTGGTTAGACGCCTAAGCCGGGCATTAAACACAAAGATTACCAAGGCGGACCTAGACCGTATCAATACAGTCGATGACCTGATGCAGGTCATGAGAAGCAAAGGCCTCTAATCTGTCATCTTGGGTGGTGAAGAGATGGCAGCCACATCAATGTGACGGTATTTTTGACGGTACTTTTTAAATTCAAATCGTCAGATTTATTGCTGGGCGTGGTTTTCAAGCCACAATTCGGTAGACGCCGCCCCACCAGAACCTCTAAAAGCCATTGATGATCAGTAACTTACTGGTTATCAATGGCTTTTTTCATGTCTTACAGACCATCAACATCACGCAAGGACGGGCGTTTGCTGTCCGACGCAATCCACCTTACCGCCCCGCCGCCTGTCTTCTTTGTCTGATGCAGCAATCAGAAACCGGATATTTCTTTTGCTGCTTCTTGTGTATTCTGTCCGACAAATCCACTTATCAAGTTTTGGCTGGAGCCTATATGTCTTCATCATCGTTAAAGAAAACCATGATTCTGGGAGCGGTGCTGGTTGCCAGCCTGCTGCTGACGGGAAGTGCCGTTACCTGGTGGACCAATAATCTGCAACGTCAGGCCGATGACGAGGTGGAGCGCTTCAACCAGGCCAGTCTGGTGTTTCGGGACACCCGTTTTAACGTGGTGCAGATTCAGCAGTTTCTGACCGATGCCGGGGCAACTGGCGAAGCTGGGGACGATTATCAGGCGGCGGCAGAGAACCTCAAGCAGGCGATGCAGAACCTGGATGTGTTGCAAACCATGTTGCCGGATGCAGCATCCGAGGTAGGACAGATCAAGCCTTTGGTGCAGGCCTTGCACCAGACGGGTGTAAAAATGGCCGAGGCCTATATCCATCAGGGACGGGAGGCTGGCAATGCCATCATGAAGGCCAAGGGGAACGGGTTTGATGATTCCACCGAAGCCATCAACAAGAGCCTTGACCAGCTGTCTGCCGAACTGGCGAACAAGAGCAAGCAAACCCAGCAGTACAAGACCACAGTGCGGGGCAATGCCGTGCTGGCCTATGCCCTGATTGCCATTCTCACCACCTTGAGCGTGCTGGGGATCAGCCTGCTGCAATACCGTCGCCTGCTGCGGATTCTGGGTGGCGAGCCAGCCTACGCAGCCAGCATTGCCAACACCATTGCCAGTGGCAATCTGGCGGTGGAAATCATCGACCGCTCCGGCCATGACAACAGCCTGCTGTCCACCATGCGTCATATGGCCGAGCAGCTGACCTTGTACATGCGCAAGATCGACCTGAACACCAAGCAGGTGGTGCAGTCGTCCTACCAGATTTCCGACATTTCCAGCCATATTGCCGATACCTCCAATGAAGAGGAGCAGCATTCCGCCGCCGTGCGCCAGGCTACGTCGGACCTGTCGCAAACCGCCAGAACCGTGCTGGACCTTGCCGGCAGCGTGACCGAACACGCCGACAAGGCGCGCAGGAGCGCACACGACAGCATGTCCACCATGCGTGACAACATCCGCGAGATGGATGCTGCGGTGGCCGAGGCGCACCATGCCGAAACCCGTATTGTGGCGCTGGGCGAAGCCAACCAGAAAATCCAGGTGATTACCCAGTCCATTGCCAGCATCACCGACCAGACCAATCTGCTGGCGCTGAATGCGGCGATTGAGGCGGCACGCGCCGGCGAGCATGGCCGCGGCTTTGCCGTGGTGGCGGACGAAGTGCGCAAGCTGGCACAGAATGCGGCCAAGGCTACCGACGAAATCACCCAGATCATCAACAGCCTGGGGACGCTGATTCAGGAAAATACCGAGTCAGTGCAAGGCATCATCAGCAGCACGCGGCTGGGTATGGAAAAAGCCGAACAGGCCAGCCAGTCCATCAGCGGGCTGGTGGAGGATATCGAAGGCAATGTGACGGCGGCCCGGCAAATCGGCGCGGCCAGCCAGGAGCAGATGGCAAGGCTGGAAACCATGCGCGGCCAGCTGGAAACCCTGCTGACCACACTGAGTGACAATGCCTATAAAGTGCATACCACCGGCGCCATCAGCGAGGTGCTGTTCCGCACCTCCACCGATTTGCGCACCATCATGGAGAGCTTCCAGTTTGACCAGTCCAGCCAGGTAGAAGCGATTGCCAACGACAACCGCAGGCTGCCGCGTGTGCGCCAGCATATTCTGGTGCAGGTGAAGGATGGCGATCAGTTACGCGATGCCATTACCGAGGACTTCAGTCTGTCCGGCATCAAGCTGCGACTGCCGCTGGCGCTGAACCGGGCCGAGCACAGCCTGATGCAACTGCAGGTATTGCTGCCGCATGACAGCATTGATGATTACCGCGAGCAGGCACCGCTGAAACTGACTGCCCGGGTGAAGTGGCTACAGGCGGAGAACAATGGCGAAATTTACGGTCTGGAATTTGTCGACATCAGCCCGCGTCAGCAAGACGAACTGAAAGCCTGTTTCGAGTTCTTCAATCACAGCCATGAATATGTCTGACAGCCACACGGCATACGCCTGACCAGCCATCACCCAGCGCCCCGGACCGCAAGCAGCGACCGGGGCGTTTCAGTCTGGCAGCGGAATGCGGCTGCTGGCTTTCACTTCTTTCAGCGCCAGATTGGAATGGATGGCACTGATGCCCGGCACGGCGCGCAATTGCTCGACAAAGGCGCTGTAGTCGTCCAGATCCCTGGCCAGCACCACCAGCAGGTAATCCGCCTCGCCGGTGATTTTGTGACAGGACAGTACTTGTTCATGGTCGCGGATCAGCGCTTCAAAGCGGTTGGGCTCCTGATCGCCGACATTGCCAAAGCGCAGGCTGACATAGGCCAGTACATCCAGCCCCAGTTTGCGGCGGTCCAGATTGGCCTGATAACCCAGGATATAGCCCTCTTCTTCCAGCCTTTTGAGCCGTCGCCAGCAGGGCGTGACGCTGAGTGACAACTGCTCGGCCAGCTTGGGCGTGGACATGGCACCGTCACGCTGCAAATGCTGCAGGATGGCCTTGTCCACTGCATCCAGTGCGTCATCCGCTTTGTTCTTTCTCATTTTTTGCCAATTCTGTAATTTTCTTTGCGCAGTTTGGCTTTTTTGTAACAAGAAAAGCAAAATATTTTTCCTGTCTGGCAAGCATACTGTGCAACAGGACAACAGCCAGCCAGGGTTCAACATGCTTACTTTTTATAATCCGGACCACCAACTGCACCACGCCTCCGAACTGAAGGATGGCAAGGTGTCGCCCTGCTTTGAAATGCCGCACCGTGCCGACACCATTCTGGAGCGCGTGCGCCATAGCGGCCTGGGGGAAATTGCCAGGGCGGCGCACTATGACAGCGCGCGTTATGCACGGGTACACAGTGAACGCTACGTACGTTTTCTGGAGCAGGCCTGGCAGGAGTGGAGCGCGCTGGGCCACCAGCATGATGCGCTGCCACTGGTGTGGCCGGTGCGGGATTTGCGCAGTGATATCGAGCCGGAACATATCGACGGCAAGCTGGGGTTTTATGCGATGGATGCCGGGGTAGCCATCACCAGCGGTACCTGGCAGGCGGTGTGCGGCAGCGCGGATACGGCACTCAGCGCCATGGACCACCTGCTGCAAGGCCACGACAGTGCTTTTGCGCTATGCCGGCCGCCCGGCCACCATGCGGCGGCGGAGTATATGGGCGGCTATTGCTACCTGAACAATGCCGCCATTGCCGCGCAGTCCTGCCTGGATCAGGGCGGCAAGCGGGTTGTGGTGCTGGATGTGGACTTTCACCATGGCAACGGCACGCAAAGCATTTTCTACCAGCGCCCGGATGTGCTGTTTGTCTCGCTGCATGGCGACCCGCGCCGCTCCTACCCGTATTTTTCCGGCCATCGTGACGAAACCGGCAGCGGAGCCGGCATGGGCTTCAACCTCAACTACCCGTTGCCACACGGCACCGACTGGGCGGCCTACGCAATTGCGCTGCAGGATGCCTGCCAGCGCATCCGCGCCTATCAGCCGGACGCGCTGGTGATTTCACTGGGGGTGGATACCTTCGAGCACGACCCGATCAGCCATTTCAGGCTGGCAAGCCCGGACTACCTGCGCATGGGAGCCAGCATTGCCGCCATTGGCACACCCACGCTGTTCGTAATGGAGGGTGGCTATATGGTGGAGGAAATCGGCATCAACGCAGTGAATGTGCTGCAGGGCTTTGCCGACGCACGCTGAAACTGGCCATGTAACAACGGGCGGCGGACCTCCCGGTCGGCGCGCCCGCTTTCATTCAGGACTTAGCCCAGGCTGGCAAAAGCCTGTTCAAAATCGGCAATCAGGTCGCCCACCTCTTCCAGCCCGACCGACACTCGTACCATGCCGTCCGGAATATCCATTTCCTTGCGTTTTTCCGGGCCGGCTTCCCAGAAAATGGTGGAGGCCACCGGAATCACCAGCGTGCGGGTATCGCCCAGGCCGGTGGCCTTGATCGGCACTTGCAGGGTGTTGAGCAAGGTATTGGTTTGTGCGGCGTCGTACAGCTCGAAGGACAATAGCCAGGCATTGCCACGGAACAGTTCACGCGCGCGCTGGTATTGCGGGTGGCTGGGCAGGCCCGGATAGGACACCTTGCGCACTGCCGGGTGGGCTTCCAGATATTCGGCCAGTTGCTGGGCGGTGTTGCTGCAGTGCCCTACCCGCAAGGCCAGCGTTTCCATGCCGATGGAAATCAGGTTGGCATGCTCGGACGACAGCGACGCCCCCATGTCGCGCAAGGCTTTCTTGCGGATCTGGGTCAGGCCTTGCTGGGCAGCAGGGCCCTTGCGGTAGTCGTCTGCGATATTCGGATAGGCCGACCAATCAAACAGGCCGGTATCCGTCACTGCGCCGCCCAGTGCCGCGCCGTGGCCGGCCAGGGTCTTGGTGAGTGAGTTCACCACCAGGCTGGCACCCACACTGGCCGGAGTGAACAATGCGGCCGAGGTAATGGTGTTGTCCACCACATACACCAGACCATGGGCCTGACACAGCTGGCCTATGCCTTGCAGGTCGGCAATCTGGGTGCCGGGGTTGGCAATGGTTTCCACGAACACCATGCGGGTGGCCGGAGTGAGGGCAGCCGCCACGCTGTCCGCCGAGGCCATGTCCACCATGCTCACCTCCACACCGAACTGGCGCAGCGTGCCCAGCAGGCTGTTGGTATTGCCGAACACATGGCGGCTGGAGACGATATGGTCGCCCGCCTTCAGCAAGGACAGGAAAATCGCGGCAATCGCGCCCATGCCGGTGGCAAAACAGACGGTACCAATGCCGTGTTCGATTTCGGTGATCTTGGCTTCCAGCGCTGCCGTGGTGGGCGTACCCTGACGGGCATAATTGAAGCCACCTTTCTTGCTGCCCTGGAAAATACCGATCAGGTCTTCAACACTTTCCAGACCGTACTGCACCGAGTTGTGTACCGGGGCGCGCAACGCGCCATATTCCATGCCCGCGCGACGGTCACGATGCACGATGGTGGTGGAGAGGCCCTGCTTGTCTGTTTTGCTCATTATCCTGTTTCCTGATGTGGGCCATCCGCACCCTGTCCGGTGGCGAATGTCCGGTGTCGGCGGCTCTGCCGCCTGTTTTGTCCTGTCCGGTGATCGTCGTATTTCAGCGCTGCTGCAGCAGGCGGTTCACCGTCGCCATGTTCTTGCCATTGATGACCTGCGGCAAACCGGCGGCCAGCAGCATTTTCCTGGCATGCGCTGCACGCATGCCGGCCTGGCAGTACAGCACCACCGGCCTTGCCGCTGCCAGCAGCTGTGCGCTGTGAGCGGGAATAGCCGCCAGCGGGATATTGATGGCACCCGTCACGTGCTCAGTGGCAAATTCGGCGGGCTCGCGTACATCCACCACCAGCACATTGGCAGGCAATGCCGCTGGCTTGCCTGCGCCGAAGAGCAGCCGGGAAATGAAATTGAACATGCTGTCCTTGATTGAAGCAGTCTCTGCGCCCGGCAACATGCAGGCGCGCGAATGAGGCTTATTTTAACCAGAGCCAGCGGTACTTGCCCGGCTTCTTTGTCAAAAAACGGAAGTCTGGTGAACATCGGTATGGCGTGGGCGGGGTGATCCCGGCGGAAGCACCAAGCGGACGGGAGGCTGGGTGAATCTGGCAGGCAGACACGAAAAAGGCCGGAGAACCCGGCCTTTGCGGTGTACTGCTGACTGAAGCTGACTTGAAGCCTGTCAGTGCGCGGCGGCGGACACTACAGGCATGAGCGCCGGTGCCGACGGTATACAGCCGGTTTCCAGCAACAGGTTTTCAATATGCTGCAACTGTGCCCGCGCTTCTTTTACTTTTTCATCCAGTGCAAAAAATTCCAGCGTGTAGGCTTCAATCTTGCTGCCGTCGCGGTTTGTCATCGATTTCCCCTTGTGCTTTGTTTGGGTGTTTATCGACGCGGGTGGCAAATGCTTGAGGCAGTTGGCGGTGAAAAGCTGCAAATCATTTCCGCAGTGATGCGTCTCCCGCACTGGCACAGCGGGTGGCAGAGCGTGCCGGACTGGTCTGGCGCGGGTCGAATTGCCACCATTGCACGCCGCGTTCGGTCAGCGACAGCCAGTCCAGCCTGCCATCGCGGCGTGGCAGGCCGACGCTACCCACGGGCCGCCAGGGTACAGGGCGGCCCTTGCTCTCACGCAGCAGGCCTTGCAGTTGCAGGCTGTCCGGCCCGGCAGCCAGCTGCAGCAAGCGGCCATCCGCCGTGGGGGTAAACACCGTAGTGCCGCTCACCATCAGCCCGGCCTCACGCACCGTGACGGGCAGGCAATCGAGACGGGCCTTCAACTGGCCAGCACTGTCCAGCAGCCAGGCCACCCCTTGTCCCTTGATGGTGGCCAGCACCACAAAACGTGACACGGCAGGCAGCCAGGCCAGATTGTAGTGGTACAGCTGCAAGTCAGCGGACAGCAGACGGATATCGCTGAGGCTGCCGCGCTGCGGGTCCAGCACGGCCATGTTCAGCTGACCGGTTTTCTGCCCGTCGGTGATTTGCTGCCACACCAGCAAGGCCGTGCGCTCGCCACCAGCCAGCATGGGCCACCAGGCACGCTCTTCATCCACTACGTCAATCGACTGCAGGATTTCACCCTGCCCGTCGTAAACCTGCACATACACCCCGTTGCCGCTGCCCTGCCCGTTTACGCCGTCGCCATCCACCCAGCCATCGGAATAAAACAGCACAAAACGCTCGCCCACTGCCGCCACATGGCCGGAGTGACCGCCGGACACGGCCTTTTGCGGATAAGGCTTGATCGGCCGCATGGCGGCATCGTAAACCGCATAGCGCTGGCTGACTTCGTCCTTGCTGTTCCAGCCGTCTTCAAATGTCAGCATCACATGGCCGCTACGGTTACGCGCGGCGGAAACCGGCTCCTGCGCTTCCGGCCTGGCAATCAGGATTTGCGGCTGGCCTTGCGCAACTTCGTCACTGTGCCAGTGCAGCAGATAGACATCATGCTGCCAGCGCCCCTGTGCATCTTCCCCGCGCGGCGGTAAACCGGCGCTGCTGAAAAACACATCGTAGTCGCCGTTCTGCACTGTTGGCAGTGCCACCACGCCATGCATGAAGCTGCGCAGGTCTTGCTGACTGCGCGGTGCAGCCTGCGTGTCTGCCAGCATCAACAGGTACATGCATAGCCCGGCAAGGTGCCGTGAAAACAGGCTGACTGATGAGCGCTGCTGCATGATTTCTCCGTTCTGGAGTCGGTAACTGTTTTGCTGTCATGACAGGAAATAGTGGCGCTACCAGAGCATTTTGCAGGAGCAAGCCACCCGCTTTTTCCGCCAGGCAGGACGGCGCATTTGCCTGCATGGCCTTTGCTTGATAAATATCAATATTCGCTTATTTACTAAAAATAAGACATCTCTTATATTCACGTTTTCTTATCTGGCAACTGCAAGCCGGTAGCAAAACCGCGTCATCCACGCACAGGCAAGCCACAGGCACAGGTCAAGCCACCCTTTCCCCGCACGAGGCAATATATACCATGAGCTCTTTCAATGCCGTTCTGGCCCGCAACGCTGCCGGCCTTCCCTCCGCCGACCGTCAGGCCGCCCACAGCGTCGCCTTCTCCCACTACAACAATCTGTCGGCACAGCTACCGCTGGACCGCACCACCGGCCAGCTGGTAGCCGGTGGTATCCGTCAGCAGGCAGAACAGTGCTTCGAGAATATCCGCAGCATCGTGGAAAGCATCAATCACAGCATGGATGATGTGGTGCGCATCACCATCTTCCTGCGTGATATCGCCGACCTGGCCACGGTGAATGCCGTATACGCCACTTTCTTCCCGGTTTACGTACCGGCACTGACCGCCGTGGCCGTGCATGACCTGCCACTGGGCGCGCTGCTGCAGGTGGAAGCGCTGCTGTCCAATGGCGAAGGCACCATTCCGAATGCACCGCAAGCCGGCGACCTGATCAAGCTGGCGCGCAATACCGACAGCGCACCCTGCTCTGCCCTGTCCACCCAGACCGTAGCGTTTTCCCATTACAACAATCTGACCGCACAACTACCGGTCAACCCGCATACCGGCGTGCTGGTGGAAGGTGGTATCGAGGAGCAGGCCGCCCAGTGCCTGCGCAATATCAAGGCTATCCTGAACAGCATTGACGTGCCGTTTGACGACATTGTCAAAATCAACCTGTACCTGACTGATCTGGCCGACCTGCCCGCAGTGGACGCTGTTTACAGCACTTTCTTCCCGGATTCCGCCATTGCCCGCAGCCATGCCTATTTCCCGGCCCGCAGCGTGATTCCGGCACAGGCGCTGCCGCTGGCAGCCCGTATCCAGATCGAAGCCGTGGTATCGCATGGCGACGGCACCCCGCCGCAAGCAGTAGAAGACCGCCACGGCATTGTCATCCGTACCGGTCGTAGCGCGGACGTGCCGCAAGACAAGCTGGCCACGCAGTCGGTTGCCTTCTCGCACTACAACCACATTTCCGCCCTGCTGCCCGTTAGCGCCCATGACGGCAAGGTAGTGGCTGGTGGCATTGCCGCGCAAACCCGCCAGTGTCTGGAACACTTGCAGAACATTACGCACAGCATTGAGCACAGCCTGGCGGATGTGGTGAAAGTGAATATCTGCCTGACCCGGCTGGCCGACCTGCCGCTGGTGGATGCGGTGTATCGGGATTACTTCCCCAACGCCACACCGGCCCGTCGCATTATCGGTGTAGCCAGCTTGCCGGCTGGTGCGGACATCCAGATTGATGCCGTGCTGGCCAATGCCGAAGGCACTGCCCCGCGCAACTGAAGCAGCTTGACTGGCCAAACCACAGCGCCTGGCGAACCCGGTACTGCCGGGTCCGCTAGCCGCTGCGGTATTGCTGCCACACCAGTTGACTCAGTCGCAGCAGCCGGTCTTGCTGCTCCGGCGTCCAGGCCGCAGCGCAGGACAGGCGCACGCAATGGCGATAGCCGCCGCGTGGCGAAAACAGCGGCCCCGGTGCCAGGCCTATGCCTTCCTGCCGGGCTTGCTGGTGCAAGACCAGACTGTCGAAGCCCTGCGGAAACACCAGCCACAAGGCAAAGCCGCCTTGCGGCGCGGTGTATTGCACATCAGCCGGAAAATGCTGCGCCAGACCCTGCAACAAGCCTTGCATCTGGCTGGCTATGGCTCGGCGCAAGCGCCGCATGTGGCGGGGATAGGCACCGCTTTCCAGAAAACGCGCCAATACCGCCTGATTCAGCGTAGGCGTGGAGTGCGTGCTGAGGTATTTCTGCACTTCCACCTGGTTGCGGTAGCGACCCGGATCTATCCAGCCTATGCGCAAGCCGGGGGCCACATCCTTAGTGAGCGAGGCGCAATACAGCACGTTGCCGCTACGATCAAACGCCTTGATCGGGCGTGGCCGCTGCCTGCCGTAGTAAAACTCGCCGTAAACATCATCCTCGATCAGCGGAATGCCACGCGCGGCCAGCATGTCGGCCACTTTTTCCTTGGCGGCATCCGGCATCAGCGCGCCCAGCGGATTGGAAAAATTGGGCACCAGAATCACCGCCTTGATGGCGGAATCGCGGGTGGCCAGCTCCAGCGCGTCTACCGAAATGCCGCTCACCGGGTCGGTGGGAATCTCCACCACGCGCAAACCCAGCGCTTTCAGCGTGAACAGCAGCGAAAAATAGGCCGGTGACTCCACCGCCACCACATCACCCGGCCGGGTAAGCGCACGCAAGGCCAGGTTAAGCGCCTCGATGGTGCCCTGGGTGACAATCAGCTGTTCCGGATGCAATTGACCACCCCACTCCAGTGCCAGCCGCGCAATCTGGCGCTTGAAGGCTGGCAGGCCGCTGGGGCGCCCGTAGTCGGACAGCAGGTCCGGGTGATGACGCATGCAGTCCAGCGTCATGCGTTGCAACTGGGCGGTGGGCAGCAGGTCGTGCGGTGCCACGGCACTGCGAAAACCCTGCATGCGCTCGGTGTGCTGCTCGGATTGGTCCTCGACATAGCTCCACAACAATGGGTCAACCGACACCTCGGTAGCCGCGGCCAGGCGCAGCAAGGGCGTGCTGTCGCTGCGCTGGCGCACAAAGTAGCCGGACTGTGGCCGCGCCTCCACCAGGCCCTGGTCCTCCAGCAGGCGGAAAGCCTGTTGCACCGTACTGAGGCTAAGACCCCGCCGCAATTTCATGTCGCGCAGCGACGGCAGACGCTCGCCCACGCGCAATACGCGGCTGGCGATCTGGGCGGCGATATCATCGGCCAGTTGCTGGTAAAGAGGCTGCTTGTCCATGCCTCCATGATAAGGGATTGCATCACGGCCACCACGGACAGTTGTACACAAAAACAGGCAGTACAGTTGCAAAAAAACCTGCGCTGTCATGGCTGTTTTTGGCCAACTGTGTGGCTACCGGCGCTGTTTTGCCGGCGCTAAGCTGTTTGGCATCAACCGCAGCGGAGCACACGACATGACCACATTGCTACTGAAACAGGGTGAATTGCTAAGCCTGCAAGGCCGCCTGCCGCACAGCCTGAGCGTGCAGCAAGGACGGGTATGGATCAGCTACTGCGGCCAGGATGTGATTCTGGTGCGTGGTGCCAGCTGGACGCCAGGCAAGGCCAGCGGGGAAACACTGTTGCTGGAAGCCGTTGGCGGCCCGGCGCAGCTGAGTTTGCAGTTGCAGGGTGAGCACAGCCTGTTGCAACTGGCCAGCTGCGGCTAGTCTGGCTGGCCGAAGGTTTCGTGCAGGAAGTCCAGCATGGCGGTGAGCTTGGCCTGATGCTGGCGGCCCGGCGGGTACAAGGCGGTGAGCGGCATGCTGTCGTCCACCCGCCACGGCTGCAGGATTTCCACCAGCCTGCCATCTTGCAATGCCGGTTCCAGCAAGAAGGCCGACTGACGGATGATGCCAGCGCCTGCCAAGGCCAGGCTGAGCAGGGATTCGGCACTGTCCACGCTCAGCCTGGCACTGACATCCACCCGGCGCAATGCGCCATCCACCATGAAGGGCCACTGGTCGGCCTGCTCCACATCCGCCACCACCAGGCACTGGTGCTGTGCCAGCTGGTCCGGGTGCTCTGGGCTGCCAAACTGGCGCAGATAGGCCGGTGCCGCACACACCTTGCGCGGCAGGCTGGCAATGGGGCGCGCCACCAGGTTGTCCACCGGGCCCAGCGGCCCCAGCCGCAAGCCCAGGTCGAAACCGTCGGCGGCGATGTCCACCAGATGGTCGCTCACCGACAGGGCCAGCCGCAATTGCGGGTAACGTGCCATGAAGCGTGGCAGCGCCGGTAGCAACTGCTGGTTGCCAAAAGCAGTGCCCACGGTAATGCGCAGCGTGCCTTGCGGAATATTGCGGCCAAAACGCAGGTCGGCCTCGGCGCTGGCCAGGTCGTCCACGATGCGCCGGGCATGGGCGATGAAACGCTCGCCCTCCGCTGTGGCCACCACCCGGCGGGTACTGCGGGCAAACAGGCGGCAGCCCAGGCGTTTTTCCAGCCGGTCTATTGCCTTGGACAGGGCCGAGGCCGTCAGCCCCAACCGTTCTGCCGCGCGGGTGAAGCTGGCGCTTTCGTTCAGATACAGCACGGCCAGCAATTCGGTGGTTTGCGTTTCTATCATATTGCTGAATCTGTTTCAGTAATGAATTTCCTGAAAGACAGATTCTAAAACCCGCCATGCGTAATAAGCTAGGTTTTTCACGGAGGACAGCTCATGCACACCCAACTGCACACCCTGTTTCAGGCCAAGACCTGGGCTAACCGGCAATTGTTTGCCCTGCTGGAACAACAACTACCGGCACTGTCTGCCGATACCCGGACCACCGCTGTGCGCATGCTGAACCATGTGTGGCTGGTGGAGCAGATCTTCCAGGCCAATCTGCAACAGCTACCGCACGGCTTTGAGGCGCTGAACACACCTGAAACCCCAACGCTGGCCGAACTGCAAGCGCGTCAGCAGGCCAGCGATGGCTGGTATCTACATTATCTGGACAGCGTGGACGCCAGCCAGCTGACCGAGGCGGTGGACTTCCGCTTTGTCGATGGCAAGCCGGGCAGGATGCAGCGCTGTGAAATGCTGCTGCACCTGATTACTCACGGCAGCTATCATCGCGGCATGGTGGGACGCATGCTGGCGGAGGCGGATATCCGCCCGCCCAAGGACAGCCTCACCATCTTTCTGCATCAAACTGCCTGAACGGGAGAACACAATGGCGCAATTCGTGGTGGAAGTGGAATGGCAACGCAGCGGTCAGGATTTTCTTGATCGTCGCTACAGCCGCAATCATGTGCTGCGCTTTGATGGCGGTACCGAAGTGGCGGGTTCGTCCTCCCCCGCCGTGGTGCGGCTGCCGATGTCGGATGCCAGCGCGGTGGACCCGGAAGAAGCCTTCGTGGCGGCGCTGTCCAGTTGCCACATGCTGTGGTTTCTGGACCTGGCCGCCCGTGCCGGTTTTACCGTAGAGCGTTATCTGGACCGGGCCAGTGGCGAGATGGGCAAGAATGCGGCCGGGCAACTGGCCATTACCCGCGTCACGCTGCGGCCGGATGTGCAATTTGGCAGTGCCAACCCGCCCAGCGCGGCCCAGCATGCCCAGCTGCACCATCAGGCGCACAGCAACTGCTTTATTGCCAATTCCGTGACATCTACCGTGCTGTGCCAGCCGGTGGGGCTGGACGAGACGTCGGTCTAGCCATCAGGCACAGCCTTGTGCTGCTGCGGGCTGCACCATGGCGGGCAGGCTGGCTTCGGCCATGGCCTCGCCCACCAGAATGATGGCCGGGCTGCCCATGCCAGCGGCCAGGGCGTCGGCTTCCAGCGTGGCCAGCGTGCTTAGCAGGCGCTGCTCCTGCGGCGTGCTGGCCCACTGCACCACGGCCACCGGGGTGCTGGCTGGCAGGTGCTGCAGCAGCGCCTGATTCAGGCTGGCAATGCGGCTCATGCCCATATAGATGGCCAAGGTGGTGCCGGTGGCGGCCAGTGCCTGCCAGTCCGGCTCGCTGTGGTCCTGTGCGTGGGCAGTCACCAGCGTCACGCCACGGCAATGCTGGCGATGGGTGAGCGATACATTCAGGCTGGCGGCTGCTGCCAGTGCCGCACTGATGCCGTTCACCACTTCCACCACGATACCGTGTTGTTGCAGATAGCGGATTTCCTCACCGGCACGGCCAAACAACAGTACCTCGCCGCCCTTCACCCGCACCACCCGCCTGCCCTGCATGGCATAACGGCGCATCAGGCGCTGGATGAAATCCTGCGGCGTGGACTTGCAACCACCGCGCTTACCCACCCGCACCACCTGCGCCTGCGGAGCCAGACTGACGATGTCCGGGTTGACCAGCTCGTCCAGCAGCAGTACCTCCGCCGCCTGCAACTGGCGCACCGCCTTGAGGGTGAGCAGTTCCAGATCGCCGGGGCCCGCTCCCAGCAGCACCACCTTGCCTGTTTCGCGTTTCATGTTCTCACTCCCTGTTCAGGCAGGCTGCGCCACTGTGGCGGCCATGCGTTTGATTTCCGGCACACAGGAACCGCAGACGCTGCCGCAGCCCAGTGTACCCTTGAGTTGTTCCACACTATCGCCCCGCTCCAGACACTGGCGGATGGTGTTTTCGCCTACCTGTCGGCACTGGCAGACCATTTTTTCCCGCACCACGGTGCGCTGTCCGGCCGGGGCAAACACGGTCAGGCGCGATCCCTGCCATTGTTCCCCCGCTTGCAGTTGCTGCAGCAGGCTGTCCGCTGCCGGGCCGTCTGTCGTACTGCTGCTGGCAAACACAAAGCCCGCCAGACGGCCATCGGCCCAGGCCACGCGCTTGACCACACCGCGCCGGTCGTCGCGGTATTCCAGCACCTCCGGACCGGGCTGCAGGCCCAGCACATCCAGCAGCTGTTGCAGCCAGTCATCCAGCGCCGTCGCATGCGCGGCGCGCAACAATAAAATATCCGGGCCATGCAAGGCAATGGCGGCATAGCTGCACTGGCAAAGAAGCGGTGCCAGCCGCGCCTGCATGGCCGGCAGGTCGTCACAGTGCAGCGCCGCCGTCACCCGCCACGGCAGGCTGATTTTTTCCACCTTTACCGCCGCATGCTTGAGTTCCGGCTGGAAGGACTGGCCATCCACCTGCGGCTGGCTGGTTTCATTGATGCCGCCACTATTGAGAAACTGGCCATTCCAGTGCATGGCGGCAAATACCGTGCCGCCGGGCAGTTCGCGGCTGATGGCAAGCGGCAATACCAGCTGGCCGCGCTTGCTGCTGATGCGTACCAGATCGCCCGCTTGCAGGCCACGGCGTTCGGCATCGTCCGGGTGCATTTCCAGTGCCGGTTCCGGGCGGTGGGCAAACAGCTGCGGCAGACGGCCGGTGCGGCTCATGCCATGCCACTGGTCACGCAGGCGACCAGTCAGCAGGCGGAAGGGGTAATGCGCCGACACATTCTCTGCCGGTGGCTGGTAACGCACGGCATGAAAACGGGCGCGGCCATTGGCAGTGGCAAACACGCCATCGACATAACGCCGCGCCTGCCCTTGTTCCGCGCCAGCAGGCCGCGGCCATTGCTGCGGCCCGGCTCTGTCCAGCACCGCATGGCTCAGCCCGCTGATGTCCAGATCCCGCCCAATGGTGAGTGCGCAATGTTCGTCAAACACACTGGCGACTTCAGTATCAGCAAACAGGCTGGCAGCGCCGGGATACAGCAGGGCCTCCAGACGGCGGGCAATCTGGCTGACAATCCAGCCATCGCTTTGCGCCTCGCCCGGTGGTGGCACGGCGGCACGCACCCGGCTGATGCGGCGTTCGGAATTGGTGACCGTGCCTTCTTTTTCACCCCAGGTGGCTGCGGGCAGCAAGATGTCGGCCAGCGCGGTAGTGTCGGTGTGGGCAAAGGCGTCCTGCACCACCACCAGCTCGGCCCTGGCCAGTGCGGCGCGTACCTGTGGCAGATTGGGCAGCGAGTGCGCCGGGTTGCTGCAGGCAATCCAGATGGCCTTGATGCGCCCCTGCTGCAATGCGTCGAACATGGCAATGGCGGGCAGGCCGGGCGTGGCCGACAGCCGCTCGGTCGGCACGCCCCAGTGGGCGGCCACTTCGGCACGGTGCGCGCCGTTGTCGATATCACGGTGCGCCGCCAGCATGGTGGCCATGCCGCCTACTTCGCGCCCGCCCATGGCATTAGGCTGGCCGGTGAGCGAAAACGGCCCGGCACCGGGCTTGCCAATCTGCCCGGTGGCCAGATGCAGGTTGATCAGCGCCAGGTTCTTGTCAGTACCGTGGCTGGACTGGTTCAGCCCCATACAGTACAGCGACAGGCTGGCCGGGCTGTGGCCAAACCACTCGGCCGCCTGAATCAGGTCTTCTTCGCGGATGCCGCAGATTTCCGCCGCCATGTTGGGCGTGGTGTTGCGCACCATCTGCTTGAGTTCGGCAAAGCCTTCGGTATGGGCGCTGATGTAATCCGCTGCCACCAGCCCTTCCCAGATCAGGTGATGCAGCATGCCGTTGAACAGCGCTACATCGGTGCCGGGCTGAATCTGCAAATGCAGGTCGGCCATGGCGGCGGTGTCGGTGCGGCGCGGGTCGATGACAATCCAGCGCGTGTCCGGCCTCGCCGCACGGGCTTCTTCCAGCCGACGCAGCAGCACCGGATGTGCATAAGCCAGATTGCTGCCGGCAAACAGCACACAGTCAGCCTGTTCCAGATCGGCATAACAGGTGGGCGGGCCATCGGCACCAAAGGCTTTCTTGTAAGCGGTAACGGCGCTGGACATGCACAGGCGGGAGTTGGTGTCGATATTGTTGGTGCCCACCACGCCCTTGGCCAGCTTGTTGAACAGATAGTAGTCCTCGGTCAGCAACTGGCCAGACACGTAAAATGCCACCGCGTCCGGCCCGTGCTGGTGGATGATGCGGGCAAAACTTTCGGCCACGCTGTCCAGCGCGCTGTCCAAGTCAACGCGCTGGCGCGGCGCATCGCGGGTGAGCCGCATTTCCGGATACAGCGCACGGCCACTGTCGCTGGCGGCACTGGCCGCCAGGTTCAGCCCCTTGCTGCACAGCCGGCCAAAATTGGCCGGGTGTTCCGGGTCGCCCCGTACACCTGTTATGCGCCCGTCTTCGCTGGCAATCAGCACGCCACAGCCTGTGCCGCAATAGCAGCAGGTGGAGCGGGTTTCAGTCTTGCTCATTTGCCCATCCTTTTCTGATGACAAGGTCCCGTTGCAATCGGCCTTGTTCACAAACCCAGCAGCACCATGCCCTGTTCCAGCTTTACCGGAAAATGGCGGGCGCAGCCTTCGTCCGGCGCACGTGCTTCGCCGCTGGCCAGGTCGATATTCCAGCTGTGCAGCGGGCAAGTCACCGACTCGCCGTGCACAATGCCCTGGCTCAGCGGCCCGCCCTTGTGCGGGCAGCGGTCCAGCAGGGCAAATACCTTGTCGTCATGGGTGCGGAACACCGCCACATTGCCACTGGCGCGTTCCACCACCCGGCTGCCTTGCGGCGGAATGTCGGCGAGGGCGCAAATCTGAACCCAGTATTGGCTGTCTGTCATGCTGTGCGCTCCTCAGGCTTCCAGTTTGATCGGGATGAATTCGTTTTTCTGCGCCCCGGCAATGCGTGCCGCCCACGGGTCGGGCAGGCCTTGCAGCGAGAACAGCAGCCGCTGGTACAAGGCCTGGCGGCTGGCAGCATCGGTCACTACCCTGGCCTTGATGACATCCAGGCCGACACGGGCGATGTAGTGCACGGTGCGGTCCAGGTAATAGGCTTCCTCGCGGTACAGCTGCAAGAATGCGCCGCTGTATTCCTTCACTTCCTCGGCGGTTTTCACCTTGCACAGGAATTGCGCCACCTCGGTCTTGATGCCGCCGTTGCCGCCTACATACAGCTCCCAGCCGGAATCCACCGCAATCACCCCCACGTCCTTGATGCCGGCTTCGGCACAGTTGCGCGGGCAGCCGGACACCGCCAGCTTCACCTTGTGCGGCGACCACATATTGGCCAGCATGGTTTCCAGATCAATGCCCATCTGGGTGCTGTTCTGGGTGCCAAAGCGGCAGAACTCGCTACCGACACAGGTTTTCACCGTGCGGATGGATTTGCCGTAGGCATGGCCGGACTGCATGCCCAGGTCCTGCCACACATTGACCAGGTCTTCCTTCTTCACGCCCAGCAGGTCGATACGCTGACCGCCTGTGACTTTCACCATCGGCACCTGGTATTTGTCGGCCACGTCGGCAATGCGGCGCAGCTCGCTGGCGGTGGTGACTCCACCCTTCATCTGCGGAATCACCGAGAAGGTGCCGTCCTTCTGGATATTGGCGTGCACCCGTTCGTTGACGAAGCGGCTTTGCGGATCGTCCACCGCCTCATGCGGCCAGCTGGACAACAGGTAGTAGTTGATGGCCGGACGGCAGGTGGCGCAACCATTGGGGGTGCGCCACTCCAGAAAATGGAACACCTCGGCGTGGGTCAGCAGGTGCTGTTCGCGGATGGCCTTGCGCACTTCGCCGTGGCTGCGGTCGGTGCAGCCGCACACCGCCTTGGTCTTGGGCGTTTCCTGGAAATCGGTACCCACCACGCTCATCAATATCTGCTCCACCAGGCCGGAGCAGGAACCGCAGGAACTGGCCGCCTTGGTGTGCTTTTTCACCTCGTCCAGGGTAAACAGGCCCTTGTCCTTGATGGCCTTGACGATGCTTCCCTTGCACACCCCATTGCAGCCGCATACTTCGTCGCTGTCTTGCATGCAGGCGGCCTTGCTCTGCCCTTGCACGCCGGCATCACCAATGGCGGATTCGCCAAACATCAGCGTATCGCGCAAATCCGCCACCGAGCGGCCTTCGCGCAGCAGCTTGAAATACCAGGCACCGTCGGCGGTATCGCCATACAGGCAGACCCCGGCCAGCTTGTCGTCCTTGATCACCAGCTTCTTGTACACGCCGCCAGCCGGGTCGGACAGCACGATGTCCTCCATGCCCTCGCCGCCCATGAAGTCGCCAGCCGAGAACAGATCAATCCCGGTGACTTTCAGCTTGGTGGACAGCACCGAACCCTGATAGCGGCCAATACCCAGCTGGGCCAGATGGTTGGCACACACCCTGGCCTGCTCGAACAAGGGAGCGACCAGTCCGTAAGCCACACCGCGATGGCTGACGCACTCGCCCACTGCATACACGCGCGGGTCGTAGGTTTGCAGCGCATCGCTCACCACAATGCCGCGCTCGCAGTGCAGGCCGCAGGATTCGGCCAGTGCGGTATTGGGGCGAATCCCCACCGCCATCACCACCAACTGCGCGTCTACCTGCTCACCATCGCTAAAACGCACCCCGGCCACACCGCCCTGGCCGTCATCCAGAATGGCGGCGGTCTGCTTGCCCAGCAAAAAGCCGATGCCACGCTCTTCCAGTGCCCGGCGCAGCAGGCCACCGGCTACGTCGTCCAGCTGACGGTCCAGCAGCCAGTCACCCAGATGCACCACGGTCACTTCCATGCCGCGCAGCTTCAGGCCGTTGGCGGCCTCCAGCCCCAACAGGCCACCGCCAATCACCACCGCCTGACGCTTGGTTTTGGCGACTTCCATCATCAGCTCGGTATCGCGGATGTCACGGTAGCTGATGACGCCATCCAGCTCCTTGCCCGGCACTGGCAAGATGAAGGGCGTGGAGCCGGTGGCCAGCAGCAGGCGGTCGTACGCCGCCTCGGTGCCATCCTCGGCGATGACTTTGCGGCGGACCCGGTCGATGGTGGCCACATTCTTGCCCATGTAGAGGGTGATGCCGTGCTCGGCGTACCACTCCACGCTGTTGAGAATGATGTCCTTGAAATCCTGCTCCCCGGCCAGCACCGGCGACAGCAAAATGCGGTTGTAATTGGGATGCGGCTCGGCCCCGAATACCGTGATGTCGTACAAATCCGGTGCCAGGCCCAGCAACTCCTCCACGGTGCGGATGCCGGCCATGCCATTACCCACCACCACCAGCTTTTGCCGGGCCTTGCCCTGCAGTTCTGCCATGTTCATCCTGCTCTCCCTTGCTTCTTATACCCGTGCCGCGGCAACGGTCGAGCCACTGCGCCAGCGTTGTTTCACCCCGGAAAGGCTCAGCCAGGCCAGGCAGCACAGGCAGGCAAACAGCCACAAACCTGCTGCATAACCACCGCTAGCCTGCTTGATGGCTCCCAGACTGGCGGCCAGTGCAAAACCACCTACCCCGCCCGCCATACCCACCAGGCCGGTCATCACGCCGATTTCCTTGCCAAAGCGTTGCGGCACCAGCTGGAACACCGCGCCATTACCGGCACCCAGGCACAGCATGGCCAGGATGAACAGCAGCAGTGCCACAGATGGGCCACCCACATTGAAACCGGCCGCGCCAATCAGCAGCGCACAGCACAGATACACCGCGAGCAAGGAACGGGTGCCGCCCAGACGGTCGGCCAGCATGCCGCCCAGCGGCCGCATCACCGAACCGGCAAACACACAGGCGGCGGTGTACAGCCCTGCAGTTTTGGCATCAAAGGCAAACTGGTCGTGAAAGTAACCCGGCAGCGCGCTGGCAAAGCCGGAAAAGCCGCCAAAGGTCATGGAATAGAAAAACATGAACCACCAGGCGTCCTTTTCCTTCAGCACGGCCATATAGTCGGCCAGCTTCTTGGCTGGCGGCGCATTGGGTGCATCCTTGGCGCAGAAGGTGAAGATGAGCAGCGCGGCTATGAGCGGAATGCAGGCCAGGCCGAACACGTTCTGCCAGCCAAAAGCCAGTGCCAGCGCCGGGGCAAACAAGGCGGCCAGCACGGTGCCGGAATTACCCGCCCCGGCAATGCCCATGGCCGTACCCTGATGCTGTGGTGGATACCAGCGCGAGGCCAGCGGCAGCGATACCGCAAACGAGGCCCCGGCCACGCCCAGGAACAAGCCCAGCAGCAGCGCGCCACCCAGGCTGGCAATGCCGACCTGCCAGGCCGCCAGCAAGGCGGCAATCACCACCAGCTGGCCGATGATGCCGGCCCCGCGCGCGCCGATGCGGTCCACCAGCACACCCATCAACAGGCGCAGGATGGCCCCGGCGAGGATGGGCGTGGCCACCATCAGGCCGCGTTGCTGGGTGGACAGATGCAGTGCGCTGGCAATGGGCACCTGCAAGGGGCCCAGCAGATACCACACCATGAAACTGAGGTCGAAATACAGAAAGGCTGAAAACAGGGTCGGCTTGTGTCCGGCTTGCCAGAAAGTGCGGTCCATGTAGTACTCCTGTCGGGGAAGTGTGCTTCCCGCCAAATGGCCAAAACAAAAACGGCGCCCTCCCTGACGGTGAAGTCAGGAGAGGACGCCGTTGTCCGTATCGGTAGTGGCCGCCGTTGGCCACTGCCGTGATGTATGGTGCAGTCAGCACGCCGTTGCGCTGCTACACCGCACTTATTGCAATTTGCGTGCCAGCCGGAAAATGCTGTTTGCGGGAGTATTCATGCCGGTTTTGCTCGGATATTGCACCGCATCAGTGCGTGTATTGCGACAGCGCACCGACACTGGGCGCACTGCCGGAATAATCTGGCCAGTGGCTGCCGTCCATCAGCACGCTGTGGCGGTCATGTACAGCGGGCAATGACAAGCCGCACGCCCGGGCCGCCTGCTCATACAAGGCGGTCTGGTTGACGCTGGCCACCACGGCGGCCGCGTCATTGCCCTGCCACATGCCCCAGCGCCGGTATTGCTGCAAAAACCACAAGGCATCCGACGGATAAGGGTAATTGACGCGACCTTCATCACAAAAATGCAGTGGACCGGCATCCGCTGCGGTCCAGTGTTGCAGGATCAGCTCCGCCGGCATGGCCAGGCAGTCTTCCGCGGCCAGCCAGGCGGCCGCCAGTGCGTGGTTTTCCGGCTGGTCCAGCCAGTGGCAGGCCAGCAGCAGCGCCTGTACCAGACGCCCGGCAACATCCGGCTGTTGCTGTGCCAGTTCGCGTCGGCAAGCCAGTACCTTTTCCGGGTGATTGGGCCAGATGACCGCACTGTCCGTCACCAGGCTGGCAACCCCGCGCTGCTGTGCCAGTGCATGCCAGGGCTGGCCGGCACAGAACCCGTCCAGCACACCAGCCTGCATGGCATCGCTCATTTGTGCCGGTGGAATCACCACGCAACGGGCATCGCGCAAGGGATGCACACCCTGGGCGGCCAGCCAGTAATACAGCCACATGGCGTGGGTGCCGGTGGGAAAGGTATGTGCCAGTGCCAGCGGGCGGCCCAGTTGCTGGCTGATTTCCATCAGGCTGGCACCCTGACAATAGGCATCGGCCAAAGCCGGAGCCAGGCTGATGCCCTGCCCGTTCTGGTTCAGCGTCATCAGGATGGCCATGTCGCAGGGCGGATTACCCATGCCCAGCTGCATGCCGTACACCAGCCCGTACAGCGCATGCGCGGCATCCAGTTGCCCGGTCATCAGCTTGTCGCGCACCGCCGACCAGGACGGCTGGCGGTGCAGGCAGAATTGCAGACCCATTTCACGGTCCAGCCCCAGACGCTGTGCCACCACCAGCGGTGCGCAATCTGTCAGTGCGACAAAGCCCAGATTCAGTGTGTGCAAGCATGCGGGAACAGTCATGAATGTCTTTCAGCCCAGCAGCTTGCTGGAGTTGATCAGTTGGCGGGACAGTTCGGCCAGCCGCAAGCCGCTTTGCATGGCCTGGCTGCGCAGCAGCGCATAGGCGTCGGCTTCGGACAGCTGGCGGCGCTCCATCAGGATGCCCTTGGCGCGTTCGATCAGCTTGCGCTCTGCCAGTTGCTCTTCCATCTGCAGCAGTCGCTTTTTAAGGCGGGCATCTTCTTCAAACTTGACCCGTGCCATGTCGATGATCGGTGCCAGGCGGCTGGCCGCCACCTGATCCACCACATAGGCGGTGACACCAGCACTGACTGCAGCCTGAATGGCGGGCAAGCCGCCTTGCTCGGCAAACATCACCACCGGGCGTGGCGCGGCGTGGCCCATCAGTGCCAGTTGTTCCAGTGTGTCGCGGGAGGGAGATTCGGTATCAATGATGATGATGTCGGGGGACTGGCTGTCCACCAGCTGCAGCAGCTCGGCTGCGCCTTGTGCCTGTGCCACCACCAGATAGCCAGCCGCCGTCAGCGCAGCATGCAGCTGCGCCATCGGGCGGTCGGTATCGTTGACCAGTAATAGTCGTAATGGAGTGGAAGCAGTCATGGCAGCCATCATCGGGTGATGACCACCAGGGATGCAATATTCGTGCCCAAGGCCAGCCAGTGCGAGGCAGTGCAAGCACCCCGCACCGCTTAGCCCTTGGACTCAGTTGGCCCGCTCTGGCAGCGGTATTTACAGCCACTGCTGATAGAAGGTTTCGATGTCCGGCTCGAAATCGTGAATCACCGGATACCAGGGGGTGGGTGCTTCCACATCATGCATGGTGGCGCATTGCGGGCAGTAATACTCGCGATACACCTGCCACTGCGTGTCCGGTGCCATCAGCGGCGGGTACACCTCGGCCATGGCTTCGGGGCTATCACGCACATGAATCATGGCATGGAGCTTCCAGTTTTCGCGGTAATCACCAAACACATGGCCGCAATCGCACTGCGTCACCCAGCGCTTGTCCTGACAGGACTGCACGATATACAGGTGTGGGCCCAGTGGCAGGATGATGCGGTCGGGAAAGCTCACCTTCTCCTGCAAGGCGGCCAGGTATTGCACAAAGCGCTGCTGATCCTTGGGCATGGACAGCATGCGAAAGGTGGTGTCCCAGTCCAGCGTGCCATCCACCAGATGGGAAATCTGTTCATTGGTATATGCCGACATGTGCTGTCTCCTTCTGCATGGGGTTTTACTCTTCCACCTGCACCACGGTGGTGACATCGGGTAGCAAGGACAAATCCATACGGTGTTTGGCACCATAAGACGGCACCCCCAGCTCACTCTCCAGCAGCTGCCAGTCGTCCGGCAAGCTCCAGAAGGCCTTGAACTGGCGGCTGAACTTGTCGGACAGGGCAAAGCTGGTGGCAAACATGTGCTGCACCTGTACCGAGGCCTGCCTGGCCAGAATCCGCTCGCGCTCCTGCTGCATCCAGACGCGGGTGGGCTGCGCACGGGCCAGCCTTTCCTGCCGCATTTGCGCGCGCCGCTGCCGGGTTTTTGTCACATCCACGGTATAACGGCCCTTGCTGTCACAGCTGAACACCGCGCCATACACGCGTTCTGCGTATTCCGGCAGCAGGAATTGCTGGTTCAGGTCGGCCTCTATCGCCTTGGGGTCGCGGTCTATCGGGTCGCCAAAACCCGGCCCGCCGCGCAGGTAGTTCAGGTAGAGGTCGTAGTTGTCATAGCAGTCTTCGGTGCTCATGCACTGCTTGTCACGCTTGACCCTGGCCCCCGCTTCCAGATGTCGCTCATAGTCTGGCTGTGTCGGGTTGGCATCCCCGCCCAACGGCAGCGATTCGCCAGCAGCAATGCGTTTTGCCAGCCCGGTGTTATGCGCTTCAAAACGATAGCCGGTGGCCGCGGGGTAGCCGCCCATCAGCCCCCAGTCGCTGTTCATGTAGCCATTACCCATGAAGAACATGGTCCAGTCCTGTGCCTTCCACACCATGCGCAGGGTTTCGAAACCGCAGCCACCACGGTATTTGCCATAGCCACCGGAGTTGGTTTTGACATTGCGCCCCAGGTACAGCAGCGGCTCGGCCATTTCCCAGATTTCGATATCACCCATATCGCCTTCCGGGTTCCAGATGGCAGCGGCGTGGTTCAGCCCGTCCTTGATGGCGCTGGCCCCTGTGCCGCAGGAGCTGGCTTCAAAGCTGTTGACCGCATGGATTTCGCCATCCTGATTGATGCCGCCGCCTTGCAGCCAGTTGGAGGTGTTGGCATTACCGGCATTGACTTCTTCCAGATAGCCACGACTGAAATAGGCCTGACTCAGTCCGCGCCACAGGGCGGACCAGCCGGACACCAGAAAATGCCAGGCGTAGGCATGTCCGGTACGGCGGTCATCCGGATTGCACCACGTGCCCTTGGGCAGGCGGAACTCAGTAGCGTAGTAAGCGCCATCGTTGATGCGCTGGGTGGGCACCAGGGTCTGGCACATCATCACCCAGATGCCGGAAGTGAAGGCCACCTGATGGGCATTGAAGGTGTGCCAGCCCCAGCGGCTGGCACCTTCAAAGTCCAGCCGCCATTTGCCGTCCGGCCTGATGGTCATCTCGCACGGGGAATGCATGATGGAGTCCAGCTTGGCAAAGGCATTGGATACCTGCACGTCTTCGTGTTTGTACGGTACGTCGACAAACGACACCTTGCGGTACACGCCCGGCAGGGTCATGGCCTTGATGCGACCCATCAGTCCGCGACGCCCTTCTTCTATCACTTCAAAGGCAAATTTCTCGTAGGCTTCAATGCCATCAGCCCGGATCACCTCCTCAACCAGATCGCGGATCATGTGGCAGCCGGCAATGCGGGTTTTTTCGTCGAGGATCCAGTACTTGGGCGTGCGTACCGAACGCTGCGATTCGTGCAGCCAGTCACGCAGCGGTACATCGTTGATGCCGGTCTTGCGGCAGGTAATCATGTAGCCATCACCAAAACGCTGGGTTTGCCCGGTGGACATGGAGCCCGGCGTCACTGCTCCGGTATCGATGACATGGGTGACCCCGCCCACCCAGCCTATCAGCCTGCCCTCCCAGAAAATGGGCACGATGGTGGCAATGTCGCAGGGGTGAACATTGCCGATGGCGCAGTCGTTGGTGGTGAACATATCACCGGGATGAATGCCGGGATTGCTCTCCCAGTCGTTCTCGATCATGTACTTGATGGCTGCACCCATGGTGCCGACATGAATGATGATGCCGGTGGAGGTGAGCACGCAGTCACCGGCAGCGTTGTAGAGGGTGAAGCACAGTTCGCCCTCTTGCTCGACGATGGGGCTGGCGGCAATTTTCTTGGCTGTTTCACGCGCATGCACCAGCCCGCCGCGCAGCTTGGAAAACAGCTTTTCGTAACCGATAGGGTCGCCATCGCGCAGCGCCAGCTCTGTCAGCCCGTTGTAATGCCCGGTGGCACGGGTGCGTTCGATGATGGCGTCGCGGTACTGCTTCAGGGTCTGGCCGTTATGTAACAGATTGGCCGAGCCGAATTCCTGCTTGTTAAACATGTTCATGGTGCGTCTCCTTATTGCAGCTGGCTCAGATGAAACAGTCGGTGCTTGTCCAGCCGGGTGGCAAAGCCATCGGGCACGACATAGGTGGTGGCATCCGATTCGATGATGGCCGGCCCGATGATGTGATTACCGGCCTTCAGGCCCTCCATGCTCCACAGCGTGGCTTCAGACCATTTTTTGTGGCGGTAGAACGGGCGGGTTCCCAGACAGGCGGCTGCAGGCGGAACCGGGCCTGCGTCCGGGTCTTCCGGCAAGGCGGGTTTCTGGGTGATCACCGTGCCGCGCAGGATGGCTGCGGTAATGGAAAAGCCCAGCTCCGGCGAGCGTGCGGCAGTGGCATAAACCCGGCCATAGGTGGTTTCGAAGGCCTCGACCATCCGGTCCCAGTGTTCGGCCGTACTGGCCCAGGTGACCGGCGAGACGATTTCCAGATCATTCAGCTGCCCCATGTATTGCATCTTGAAACCCGGTATCAGCAATACGTCCTCGGGCTGGTAGCCATTGAGCACGAATTCGTCGATCACCTTGAGCGCCAGGTCAGACCAGGCTTCCTGCAAGGTTTGGCAGGCTGCCACCTTTTCCGCTGCGCTGGCATGCTGCGCCACGCCCAGATCCACCGACTTGTCATAGCGGTATTCAAAATCGGCACAGGCACAGCCAAAGGCCGAGAAGCCAGCCGCCCAGGCAGGCACCACCACATCCTTGAAACCGACACCGCCGGTATAACCATAGGTATGCACCGGCCCGGCCCCGCCATAGGAGAAGCAGGTGAATTCCGCCGGGTTGTAGCCCTTGGCACTGATGTTGGCACGCAGGTATTCGGACAGGGTGAGGTCCAGCAGCTCGATGACACCTGCTGCGGCATCTTCCACACTCAGGCCCAGCGGGTCGGCAATTTGCGCCTTGATATGCTGCCGGGCACGGGCGACATCCAGCTTGATGGCTCCGCCAAGGAAGTTGTCCGGATTCAGATAGCCCAGCACCACATGGCAGTCTGACACCGACACGGTATCCAGCCCGCTTTCCGGCCAGCAGGTACCTACCCGGTAACCGGCACTGTCCGGCCCCAGCTTGATGGCCTTGCTGTACGGGTCCAGTCGCACGAAGCTGCCGGCTCCAGCCCCGACCGAATCCATGGCGACCAGCGGCAGCGACAACACCAGTCGGGCCATGTCCGGGTCAGACTTGATGGCGAAATTGCCCTTGGTGATCAGGGCGACATCGAAGCTGGTACCGCCTATGTCCGAACAGGCGATATTGTCATCACCCAGGTATTCGCCCAGCAGCTTGGCCCCGATCACCCCGCCGATGGGGCCGGACACGATGGTGCGTGCCAGCTCCTTGGCCTTCCAGCTGATGGTGCCGCCGTGGGTGGCCATCACCCGCAGGTCAAAGCGCGCCCCGTACTTGCTGAACAAGTCGCTGACCTGCTTTAGCGTCTGACGTGATGGCTCGGCTCCGTAGGCTTCCAGAATGGTGGTATTCATGCGGTGGCTTTCCTTGCGCGACGGGTAATAGTCCACCGAGGCAAAGACAGGCAGCCGGACATGGGCCTGTTGCAACTCATCCAGCACAATGTCGCGCGCCTGCTGTTCGCTGCGCGGGTTCTTGTGCGACTGCAACAGGCAAATGACGATGGCCTGGGCACCGGCCTCCAGCAGCTCGCGGGTGGCCTGACGCACCTCATCCTCGCGCAGCGGGATGACAATTTCTCCCTGCACGTCGGTGCGCTCCGTCACGCCACGGGTGCGGGATACCGGCACCAGCGGTTCATCGTAACGATGGGTATTCAGATGAATGCGGTCTTCCAGCGCATAGCCCAGATAGCTTTGCAAGGCTCGCCCCATGGCGTGGATCTGCTCGAAGCCCTTGTTACAGATCAGCCCCACCGGCAAGCCCTTGCGGGCCAGGATGCGGTTGAGCATGGCCGTGCCGGAGTACACGCAGGTCACCAGCTCCGGATACACATCGTCAACCGTCCGGCCCCAGTGTGCCAGCGCATCCCGCGATGAGTGGTAAATGGCATGTGACTCGTCAGCGGGATTGCTTTGTGCCTTGCCAACGACAAAACGCCCATCTTCGCGGACAAAAAAGGTGTCGGTCATCGTGCCGCCTGCATCAATGCCCATCACCTGAACAATGGATCGCCTTTGCATATTGAATCCTCCAGACTGAGTGGTTCGACATCGTGGTCTTGCCCTGACAACATCAAGAGGCAGCCAACCTGGCTGCGACAAATCTTTTGGCCAGAAACCAATGACAGGCACCACGTGACGGGGAATGTCCCCAGCCTGGTAATGGCAACATGCGTGCCATCCTTGAAACCAAAACCAAATTTCCACTTTTCCATTTGTTTACAATGACTTGCAAAAACAAAAACATGGAATGACGGAAAACGCACCTCAGCCCGGATGTCTTGAATACGGACAAGGGCGCGGACAGTGTACGGAATACGAACAGCCCGCCTGACCGATGGGTGCAGGCCGGTCCTGCCTGATTTCCATGATGATGGACGCTGTTTCAGCCGCGCCTCGTTCCACATTCCACTCATGCTGAAGGTGAAATCTCCATGCCACGTTCAAAACCGCTGATTCCGAGTGCCGTCAACGATCAACGGGTTGCCAGTTGCTGGGAAGCATTCATCTGCAAGGAAAGCAGCTCGTCCGATGTTGTCCGCCAGGTTATCTGGCAGTCCTGGCTGCGCTGTCGCACCAGCGAGGTCAACCCGACACTGCAAGTTGCCCCGGTCATCGACAGCAAACAGCTGCTGACTGCACGCTGCCAGCAGGCAGAAACACTGCTTGGTGCGGCACGCCCGGTGATGGGCCTGTTGCGGGAGGTGCTCAAGGAATCCGGCTCGATGATCATGCTGGCTGATGCAGACGGCATGATTCTTGACCAGCACGGTGCCCATCGCGCAAGGCAGGCCGGCGAGCAGGTGAATCTGGCACCAGGCGGCTTCTGGAGCGAATCGCTCATTGGCACCAATGCCATCGGAACCGCCATTGCCACCGGCCAGCCGGTACAGATTCATGCCAACGAACATTACTGCCTGGATATCAAGCAATGGACCTGTGCCGCCGCACCCATCTTCGACCCTTACAGCCAGGGCTTGCTGGGCGTGATCGACCTGTCAGGACGCAAGGAAACCTTTCACGGGCATTCATTGGGCCTAGCCATTGCTGCGGCCAGACAGATCGAATGCACACTGCTGCAACAAGCCCATACCCTCAATCACCGCTTGCTGGAGCTCTCCACCCTGGCCTTCAATCAGTACCGCAATGACTGCCTGCTGCTGTTTGACCGGCATGGCCGCCTGCTGAAGCAAAACGGCAAGCTGCACGAGGCACAGCAGCAACACGGCGTCAGCCTGTTACATAACGGCAACTGGTATCTGCCCGCCTGCAACCTGGGCGACCCGGCCGAATTACGCCAGCAACAGACACCTGCCTGGCTGCAACAAGGGTGGGTACAAGAACTGCAAGAAAAGGGACAACAGCTGGGCAGCCTGCTGATCATCCCGTTACGGCAAGCCGGAACGCCAGTCAAACCTGCCGTCAGGGCCACCCCTAAGCAGCCAGCGGATGCCTTTGATGCCATCATCGGCAGCAGCCCGGGCTTGCATGCCACCAGGCAACAGGCCCGACGTCTGGCAGTACTGGACCTGCCGGTATTGCTGCTGGGTGAAACCGGGGTGGGCAAAGAGCTGTTTGCCCGCGCCATCCATCAAAGTTCCGGCCGGGCGGCAGCACCCTTTGTTGCGCTCAATTGCGGGGCGCTGTCACGCGACTTGCTGGCCAGCGAACTGTTCGGCTATGTCGACGGGGCATTTACCGGTGCCCGCCGGGGCGGCATGCCGGGCAAGATAGAACAGGCCGATGGCGGCACACTGTTTCTGGATGAAATCGGTGAAATGCCACTGGAAGTGCAGCCCCATTTGCTGCGGGTGCTGGAAGACGGCCGCCTGGTGCGACTGGGCGATCAACATGAACGGCAAATCAAGCTGCGCCTCGTCGCTGCCACCAACCGAGACTTGCAGGCCGAGGTAGCCAGCGGCCGGTTCCGCAACGACCTCTATCACCGGCTATGCGTCAGCAGCGTGCTGATTCCACCGCTGCGCTCGCGCAAGGAGGACATCATCGACATCATTGCGCATCTGGACGCGCAATTTGTCCGCAAATATGGCACCGCTGGAAAGCGGCTGGGAGAAGGTGTCATGGAGGTACTGACCCGGCACGACTGGCCCGGCAATGTCAGGGAATTGCGCAATGTGTACGAGATGCTGTTTGCACTGTGCGACGGAGAATGCATAGACATGGCGCAACTCCCACCCGACCTGCTGACAGGCCGCATGCGGTACGGCGAACAAGCAGATATCAACCCGCAGCAGGAAAACCGGCTGGACGCCATCGAAAGACAGGCCATAGAACGGGCCATCGCGCAGTCGGACGGCAACCTGTCCCGGGCAGCCCGCAGCCTGGGCATCTCACGCTCCACCCTGTACGCCAAACTGGCTGGCATGCGCGCTAGCAGCAAAGCCGTGCGCAAAGACTAGGCGGCTGCCATGCCGCTGCAGCCTCAGCTCGCCCCGCTGGCCGCACTGGCCGCACTGGCCGGTGCATGCTGCAGGCAGGCATGGTGCAGAAACTCGCCAAAACGCTGCGTGGTGTACACATACCATGCATTGTCGATGCTGAAGCTTTGCACACCACCCGCCAGATTGGGGGCAGCGAAATACAGAATGGCCCGGTCACGCCCCTGACCACTGACGCAGTCCAGCTCGGTGAGGATTTCCGCACTGTGCACGGCACTGCCGCCCAAAACAAAATTCAGGCTCCACCACAGCGAGATGGTGCCGCCCTTCTCCTGTTTCACCGGCTTGTTTTCCAGACTGGCGTTCTGTTCGCACTGATCACTGCATTGCCAGTACAAGGGCGCTGCCTGGGCTTGCAATGCAAAGCAGGACAACAACAAGCAGCACAAGCCGGCAAGGGCATGGGGCAGGAAGGTACGCAGGATATGGGCGGAAGGCATGATGGCAAGGGCAGCGACAGATTCGACAACAAGCCGACAGGCCATTGCCTTGCAACAGCCTGCCGGAAGTGTTGCCAATGTAATGGCAATGCCGGCAGGCGATAACATCATTTACCGGAAATTACACCACCATGACTGGCTGCAAGTGTCAGACATCAGCCCGGCATGGCAAACAGCTGAAACAGCTCCTTGAGGTGCGGTGCTTCAAAGCGGCGGCGCACGGTAATGGCGTAGAAGGTTTCTTCCACCCCCTGCACCGAGCCGTATTTCTCCAGCATCCCCTTGCCCAGTTCATCCTTCACCACGATGGCCGGAATCAGTGCCACGGCACCGGCATCGCGTGCCAGCAGACGCAGGGTGGCCATATCGTCCACTTCGGCGCGGATGCGTGGTTCGATACCCAGTTTTTCGCACAGCAGGTCGAAACGCACGCGGATTTCACTTTTGGCACTGGGCACCACCAGCCATTGCTGCCGCAGGATCTGCGCCAGGTCGAATGGCCCGTCAACCAGCCCCGGCGGGCCGATCAGGCAAACCTCCTGCCGCGCCAGCGTGCGGCAGCGCCAGGGGTGCTTGTCGTCGGCAATCATCGGGCGGTTGCTCAGCACCACGTCCAGCTCGAAGGCGGCCAGCCGGCTGAGCAGCTCTTCCAGCCCGCCCGCTTCCAGGTTCAGCTTGACCGACTGCCGCCCCAGTACCGGATGCAGAAAGCTTTCCAGAAAATTGCGTGACAGGGTGGAGACGCTGCCAATACGCAACTGACCGCCCTGCCCGGCATCCTGACTGGTGGTGGTGGCCAACAGCTCGTTGCCCAGCGCAAAAATGGCCTCGGCATAGCGCAGCACCGATGCGCCCATTTCGGTCAGCAGCAGTTTCTTGCCTTCGCGCAGGAACAAGGGCGTGCCCAGTTGCTCTTCCAGCTGGCGGATTTGCGCCGACAGCGCCGACTGGGAAATATGCAGCAGTTCCGCAGTACGGGTAAGGTGCCCTTCCGCCGCCACGCGCCAGAAGTAATACAGATGATGATAGTTGAGGCGATTAATCATTCTGTTTAATAGATTGATTTGTCCATATTAATGTATTTTACCGAACAATCTTTGGCAGGCATAGTGCCGCTGTGTTCAATAACCAGTGGTTTGACGCCATGTTGCCATCCTTTCACACCCTGCTTGCCGTGCTGTGGCTGCTGCCCGCCCTGATGCACGGCAAGCTGTCGCACCACTGGTGGCTGGCCCAGGCCAGCGCGGCGGGCGGCGCACTGTGTGCAGCAATGTTGATGGCCTGGCAAGGCCTGCACGCTGCCTTGCTGTTCCAGTTGCTGATCCAGCTGCTGGCCTGGGTAATCTTGCGTTTTTCCGCCCGCTACCTGAGCGGCGAAACCGGCCAGGCGCGGTTTTTGCGCGCCGTGGGCTGGCTGCTGTGCGGTGCCACGCTGGTGGTGGCCAGCCAGGACTGGCTGACCCTGCTGGCCGGCTGGCTGCTGACCAGCCCGGCACTGCAAAGCCTGCTGACCTTCTTCCCCCAGCGGCCGCAGGCGCGCATAGCCGCCCGGCGCGAAGCCGTGGCCAGCCGGCTGGCCGAACTGTGCCTGCTGCTGGCCGCCGGGCTGATCAGCTGGGCAGTGGGTTCCATGTCATTCGATGCAGTAGCCCAGCCACTGACGTCCCCCAATGCCGAACTGGCACGCCAGCTTGGCGCAGTATTGCTGGTGGGCTGCGTGGTACTGAAAACCGCCCAGCTGCCGTTTCATGGCTGGCTGACCCAGGTGATGGAAGCGCCCACGCCGGTATCGGCCCTGCTACATGCCGGGGTGGTGAACCTGGGCGGCATGGTGCTGATCAAGCTGTCTGCACTCTGGAGCGTAGTGCCGCTGGCCAGCTGGCTGCTGGTGTTGTGGGGCGGCCTGACTGCAGGCCTTGCCTGCTGGGTGATGCAAACCCGCATCAGCATCAAGCTGCGGCTGGCGTGGTCCACCTGCGCGCAAATGGGTTTCATGCTGATGGAGTGCGGTCTGGGTCAGTATTCGCTGGCGCTGCTGCACCTGGTCACCCATTCCATTTACAAGGCACATGCTTTTCTCAGCTCTGGCAGCCAGGTACGTGCCACCATCCGCCAGAGTGCCACCCCCGGCCAGCACGGCAAGCTGTGGCATGCGGGTAGCGGCATCGCCGGCATCGCGCTGCTGCTGGCCAGCCTGCAAGGCTGGCAGCTGGCACTGGGCCATGCCCTGCAACCACCCCTGCTGCTGATTGTGGTGATTGGCCTGGGGCTGGCCCCGCTGTGCCAGCGCAGCCTGCGCGGCTATGCAGTGGCCTTGCTGCTGTGTCAGGTCTACCTGCTGCTGCACACCCTGTTTGCCACCCTGCAAGCCGACCAGGCCAGTGCGCCGCTTGGCTGCCAGCTGCTGGTTGCGGCCTTGTTTGTGGCGCTGTTCCTGCTGCAAGGCTGGCTGCAGCACCACCCGGACCACGCACTGACCCGCCGCCTGTATGCGCTGGCCTTTGGTGGCCTGTATCTGGACGAATGGTGGGTACGCACCAGCATGCGCACCCGGCTGTACCGCCTGGGTCGCCTCTCCCAACCGCGCCAGCAAGGAGCAAGCGCCCATGACCATGCCTGACTCCCCCTTGCAGCACGCCATTGCAAACGCAGCAGGCCGGATTGCCCCCAGCTGGCCGCTGGACAGCCTGCTGGCCAGCTCACCTTACTGGGGCTTGCGCCAGCAGCACTTTGCCAGCGCCCACGACGGCTTGCAGCGACTGGCGGACAGCCGCCTGCATCTGGACGAATCTGACTATCAACAGGCTTTCCGCGACGGCAGCATCCGCCTGCCCCACCTGCAAGCGGCACTGCATGAAGCAGGCCTGCACTGTGCTGCCAGCGACTGGCTGTCACAGCCCGCCAGCGAGACCGCCAGCCGGCCTGCCCGTTTATTGCAGAGCAACTGGCGCCAGGACCCGGCAGGGCATGCTGGTTTGCAAGGCTGGCAACAGGTGATTACCCAGCAGATCAGCCAGTGCTGTGCCGCATGGTTCGACCACGACCAGGCCGAATGGCAGCCGGACCGTCACGGCCAGCTTTACCTGAACTGGCTGGCGGAAATGCGCATCCAGCCCGTGCCCAGCCCGGACCCGGCTCTGCGTCAGGCAATGCAACAGGCCATCGCCACACTGCCGGAAGATCACCATAGCCTGCTTGACCAGGCGGTGGCACGCTTGCAGGCCCGGCCCGACTGGCTGGCCGACTGGTTTTATGTGCTGCTGCAACGCAATAGCGGCTGGGCCGCCTGGTGCCGTTACCAGGGCTGGCAGGCCGAGTTGTCCGGCGGCCACAGCAGCCTGCTGCAACAGCTGCTGGCCATGCAGCTGGGCTGGGAATGGCTGCTGGATGATGGCAAGCGCGATGCCGACAGCCACTGGCAGCACTGGCAACAGGCCTGGCATGGCCAGTCAGTTGCAGCAGCACCAGCACGTGGCCTGATCTGGCAACGTGCGGCAGAACTGGCCACCCATGCCGGCTTGCTTGCGCAACTGGCCCAGGCTCCGGCCCAGCCGGATAGTGCAAGTACCGACATCCACGCCGTGTTCTGTATCGACGTGCGCTCCGAACCGATGCGCCGGGCACTGGAACAAACGGCACCCGGCATCCGTACCGCCGGGTTTGCCGGTTTCTTCGGCCTGCCGCTGGCCATCCGCTTTGCCGGAGAGGACCATAGCCAGCCACGCCTGCCCGGCCTGCTGGCCCCCAGCTGGGAAGCGGTGATGCCGCCGCTGGACAAGGGCCTGCAGGAATGGGGCCAGTTTGAACGCGCCCCCTTGTCCAGTTTCACTCTGGTGGAAAGCGCCGGGCTGGGCAAGGTGGGCAAGTTGCTGCGCAAGGCCTTTCCCGGCAAACGCCGCGCCACGCTGGCCGAGCTGGACCCATGGCTCAACGACAAGGAACAGGCCATGGTATCGGCCGGTCGTCAGCTGGGCAGCGACGCCATCATCACCATCCTGCAAACCCTGCTGCCTGCCATGGGGCTGGGCCAGTCGTTTCCGCGCACCGTGTTGCTGATTGGCCATGCCAGTCACAGCAGCAACAACCCGCAAGCCTCGGCCCTGCAATGTGGTGCCTGCGGCGGCCACGGCGGCCATTTGCACGTGCTGCTGCTGAGTGACTGGCTGCAGCGGCCGGAGGTACGCGCCGGGCTGGCGGCGCATGGCATGGTGATACCGGAAGACACGGTGTTTCTGCCGCTGCTGCACCTGACCCATAGTGATGAACTGGAAGTACTGCAGCCAGACCAGCTGTCCCCGGCACTGCAACAACGTGCCGCCAGCCTGCAAGGCTTGCTGGAACAGGCGGGTCAGCGCGCACGGGAACGTCGCAAAGGGCAGGATGGTATTCGCCCCGACATCGACAGCAACGCCCTGCTGGCCCTGTTGCGGCAAAAAGGCCATCACTGGGCGGAAACCCGCCCGGAATGGGGGCTGGCCAATAACGCCTTTTTCATCGCAGCACCGCGCAGCCGCACCCGCACGCTTGACCTGCAAGGCCGCGCCTTCCTGCAGGAATACGACTGGCGGCAAGACCCGGCGGCAAGACAGCTGGCCGGCATCTTTGGCGGCCCGCTGGTGGTGGCGCACTGGATCAACATGCAGTACTTCGCTGCGGTGGTGGACCCCAAACGCTATGGCAGTGGCAACAAGCTGCTGCACAACGTGGTGGGCGGGCGCATCGGCGTATTCGAAGGCAATAGCGGCGACTTGCGCATCGGCCTGTCCTGGCAGTCGGTACACGATGGCCAGCAATGGCGGCACGCACCGCTGCGCCTTGCCGCCTGCATCGACGCACCGGCAACGCTGATTGCACTGGCACTGGAGCAGCAGCCGGAAGTGGCCACGCTGGTGGCCAATGGCTGGCTGCACCTGTACCGCTTTGCCGACAAGGGCATGGAATATTGGCAACACGGCAACTGGCAGCCATTCACGCTGCCGCAGGATGCCGCCACAGACACTGGAAACACGATATGGAAATCCTGACCCCGCATCGCGACGACATCAGCCGCGCTGCCAACTTGCTGCAAGACGGCCAGCTGGTGGCCCTGCCCACCGAAACCGTGTACGGACTGGCCGCCAATGCCGAAGACCCGGCCGCCGTGGCCAGGGTATTTGCCGCCAAGGGCCGCCCGGCGGACCATCCGCTGATCGTGCACATTCCAGACATCAGCCAGCTGTCGCGCTGGGCCGATCCCATCCCGCCACAGGCACTGCAACTGGCGGCCGCCTTCTGGCCCGGCCCGCTCACCATGGTGCTGCCCGCTGCGCCCAGCGTGTCGCGCCTGATTACCGGTGGTCAGGATACGGTGGCCGTGCGCTGGCCGGCGCACCCGCTGTTCCAGGCGGTGCTGGACAAGCTGGGCCACGCGGTGGTGGCACCGTCGGCCAACCCGTTCGGCCATATCAGCCCCACCACGGCCAGGCATGTGGCGCGCCAGCTGGAAGGACGCATTGCCGCGGTGCTGGATGGCGGAGCCTGCCGGGTGGGCGTGGAATCCACCATTGTCGACCTGTCCGGCCCGGCCCCGCGCATATTGCGTCCGGGCAGCATCAGCGCCGCGCAACTGGCGGACATCCTGCCGCTGTCCGGCCAGCACAGTGCCAACGCGCCACGTGTACCAGGCGCACTGGCCTCGCACTATGCACCGCGCCTGCCCTGCTTCCGCTTTGAAGCCGGCGAGCGCCAGCAGTTGGACCCAGCCCTGTGGCAAGGCCGCTTTGCGCTGATCAGCCTGGACAATGCCGCGCCGCCCCCCAGCCAGCCCTGGCAGCACTACGCCTTGCCAGACAGCCCGGCAGACTACGCCAGCCAGATCTACAGCGTCCTGCATCAGGCGGAGGCCAGCGGTGCGGCGCATATCGTGATAGAAATGCCGCCACAAGACGCAGCCTGGCTGCATGTGCGTGACCGGCTGCTACGTGCCAGCACCCCGGCTGCCTTGGGCAAGCCCGATTCACATTGAGTACTGCAGACAACTGACTGTTCGGCTAGCATGGAGCAAGAACAAGACAACAGCACACGAGGCAAGCCACACCATGGAGCGCAACGCAGCGGGAAAACACGCACTGCATCTGGAAACCGACCCGACATGTCGTATCTGCAAGGATGGTCAGGAACTGGTCTTTGCCTTCAGCTATGCGTTTCAGCCCATCATCGACATCGCCAACCGCCAGATTTTTGCGCATGAGGCGCTGATTCGCGGCCCTGCTGGCGAAGGGGCGCTCACCGTGCTGCAACAAGTGACCGATGCCAACCGCTACCGCTTTGACCAGGCCTGCCGGGTGAAGGCCATCCGCACTGCAGCCCGGCTGGGCATGCAAAGCCGCTTGTCGATCAACTTCCTGCCCAATGCCATCTACCGCCCGGAAGTGTGCATCAGCACCACCTTGCAGGCGGCGCGCGAGTTCGGCTTTCCCGTCGAGAACATCGTGTTTGAAACAGTGGAAGGCGAACAGATTGCAGACGGCAAGTGGCTGGCCGAGGTCTTCCGTGAATACCAGCGCATCGGCTTTCTCACCGCGATTGATGACTTTGGTGCCGGTTATGCGGGCTTGAACCTGCTGGCTGATTTCCAGCCCGACATCATCAAGCTGGACATGGCACTGGTGCGCAATGTCCAGCAGCGGCGACCCAGTCAGGTGATCATCCGCAGCGTGGCCGACATCTGCCGCGAACTGGACATCCGCCTGATTGCCGAAGGGGTGGAAACCGAAGACGAATACCGCTGCCTGCAAGACCTGGGCATCAGCCTGATGCAGGGCTACCTGCTGGCGCGGCCCTTGTTCGAGCACTGCATGCAGCACGTGCCGCCCCACCTGCCCGCCTGATTCAATCTCCCGCCTGCCGGTCGCGGTACTGGGCAAACTGTGCGCGCAACAAGCTGCGCAAGTGCTCTGCCGCAGCACCAGGCTGGTAGCCGCTGCGCGTGATCAAACCCAGCGTGCGCGATATCTGCGGGTCGGTCAGTGCAATACCCGTCAGCTGATGGCGGTAGGCCGGAGTCAGCGACAATTCCGGCACCACCAGCACCCCCAGCCCGGCCTCGGCCATGCCATACGCCCCTTGCAAATGGCTGGCTTCATAGTGGATGCGCGGCCGCTGCGGCAGGCTGGCCAGATGATGGTCCAGCAACAGGCGGTTGCCGCTGCGCTGTGACACGCCAATCAGGCGCTCGCCCACCAGGTCTTCCCAGCGCAGGCGGCGGTGTGCTGCCAGCGGGTGGTCGTGCCGCACCACGGCCAGATAGCGCTCGGTCAGCAAAGGCTCAAAGTCGATATTGGGGTCCTCGGCGCCAATAAAATTGATGCCGAAGTCGGCACGCCCTGCCAATACCTGCTCCAGTACCTCTTGTGCGCCTTCATCAAACACCCGCAGGCACAGCGCGGGGTAGCTGGCGGCCAGCCCGGCCAGCGCGGCGGGTAGCAGGTGCTGCGCCACCGACGGAATGCTGGCAATCGACACCACTCCGCTGCGGCGCTCGGCCCGCTCGCCCAGGCCGCTCATGGCCTGTTCCAGCTCGTCCACCACATTCTGCGCATGCAACAGGAAATGCGCGCCCTCCTCGGTCAGCCGCACGCTGCGCGTGGTGCGCTCCAGCAGGCGTACCTGCAAGGACTGCTCCAGTTTTTCGATGCGTCGGCTCAAGGCAGGTTGCGACAGGTACAAGGCCTCGGCTGCGGCCTTGAAACTGGACTTCTCCGCCACCGCCAGAAATGCCTGCAATTCATTGAGTTCCAGATTGATGCGCGCCATCGATTAATCCATGAAATAAAAGCAATTAAACATTTATTGCATCTTGTGCATTATTTCAGCACAACACATACACAACAAGAGGAGATCAACATGGCAAGGACATGGAAGCCAGGCTGCGGCCTGGCCGCGCTGCTGCTGGCGTTTGCCTGCACCCAGGCAATGGCAGAACAACTGACCGTGGTCAGTTCCGGTGGTTTTGCCGCGGCATTGAAGCTGCTGGCACCCAGATTCGAACAGGAAACCGGCCATCAGCTGAAACTGGAATGGGGCCCGTCCATGGGCGACACCCCGCAGGCCATTCCGCAGCGCCTGGCGCGCGGTGAAAAAATCGACGTGCTGGTGATGGTGGGCAGCGCACTGGACCAGTTGCAAGCCCAAGGCCGGGTGGTAGCGGACAGCAATACCCCGCTGGCTGCATCGCGCATTGCGCTGGCGGTAAAACACGGCAGCCCGCAGCCGGATATCAGCACCCTGGCCGCATTGAAACAGACCCTGCTCAACAGCCATTCCATTGCTTACTCCGACAGCGCCAGCGGCGTGTTTTTGTCTACCGTGCTGTTTTCCCGCCTGGGTGTGGCCGAGCAGATCAAGGACCGCAGCCGCATGATTCCGGCCGAACCGGTGGGCAAGGTGGTGGCACGCGGTGAAGCCGAACTGGGCTTCCAGCAACTGAGCGAGCTGATCCCGATTGCCGGCATCGACATTGTCGGCCTGCTGCCGGAACAGGCACAGCAAGTCACCACCTTTTCCGCTGGCATCAGCAGTGACAGCGGACACCCTGCAGCGGCACGCCAGTTGCTGCGCTTTCTTGCTTCGCCGCAGGTTGCGGCAAGCATTCGCCAGACCGGGATGACACCGGTCAGCACCTCCGCTCAATGACAAGGACGACGACATGACCACTGCCAGCCCACGCCAGTCAAACCTTTCCATGGTGTTACGTGTTACCAGCGGTAACTTCCTGGAAATGTTCGACTTTTTCCTGTACGGCTTTTACGCCACCTATATTGCCAAAACCTTTTTCCCCAGCGGCAACCTGTATGCTTCGCTGATTCTGGCTTTTGCCACTTTTGGTGCCGGTTTTCTGGCGCGTCCCATCGGTGCCATCGTGCTGGGCAGCTATATCGACCGCATCGGCCGCCGCAAGGGGCTGATTGTCACCCTGGCCATCATGGCCTGCGGCACGGCCCTGATCGCCTTTGTGCCCGGCTATGCCAGCATCGGCCTGGCCGCACCCGTACTGGTACTGCTGGGCCGCCTGCTGCAAGGCTTCTCTGCCGGGGTGGAACTGGGCGGGGTGTCGGTTTATCTGGCAGAAATGGCCACACCGGGCCGCAAGGGCTTCTTTGTCAGCTGGCAGTCGGCCAGCCAGCAAGTGGCCATCATGTTTGCCGCCGTGCTGGGCTATCTGCTGCATCAGGCCTTCAATAGTCACCAGATCGACCAATGGGCATGGCGCATTCCGTTCTTCATCGGCTGCATGATCATCCCCTTCATTTTTGCCATCCGTCGTTCGCTGCAGGAAACCGATGCCTTCCTGGCACACAAGCATCACCCCAGCTTTGCCGAAGTCCTGCGCTCCATTGCGCAAAACTGGCAGCTGGTCACCGGTGGCATGCTGCTGGTGGTGATGACCACGGTGAGCTTTTACCTGATCACCGTCTACACCCCGACTTTTGGCAAGAGCGTACTCAAGCTCAGTGAAAACGACAGCCTGCTGGTGACCTTCTTTGTCGGCCTGTCCAACTTCATCTGGCTGCCCATCATGGGCGCGCTGTCCGACCGCATTGGCCGCTGGCCGCTGATGCTGGGTTTCAGCCTGCTGGCCATGCTCACCGCCTACCCGGCGCTGGCCTGGATGGTGGCCTCTCCCAGCTTTGGCCACATGCTGGTGGTGGAGCTGTGGTTGTCCTTCCTGTATGCCAGCTATAACGGTGCCACCGTGGTGGCACTGACCGAGCTGATGCCCAGTCACGTGCGTACCGTGGGCTTTTCGCTGGCCTACAGCCTGGCCACGGCAATTTTTGGCGGCTTCACCCCGCTGGTATCCACCGCGCTGATTGACGCCAGCGGCGACAAGGCTGCGCCCGGCTACTGGATGATGATGGCCGCAGCCTGCGGCCTGGCCGCCACCCTGATGCTGTACCGCAAGGACATCCGCAGCCGCTTTGTCGGCAAGGCTGCCACCGCCTGAGCCTTAGCCTCTCTCCGTGTGCTTTTTCTTTCCAGTCAGCACATGCCTGGCCTCCTTACGGAGGCTCCAGGCTGCTGACGTGGCGATTTACTTCTATTTCACCGGACCCGGCAAAGCCGGGCCTTTCGACACACTGATTGATTCCGCAGCCTTCCCGTCTATTCCCTATCCCCCCGCCCTTACCCTGTAAGGGGGCCTCGCTTTCTGTTCAGAAAGCGAGAGCGTATTCGCCAATAATCTGCAAGCTCAACACATAGGCTTTCACGCCTGCGGCCGATTCGGCAGTAGACTGCGCCTTGCACGATCAAGCGGAACTGCAGCAAGAGGACAAGCAATGGAGTTAAGGCAATTACGCTATTTTGTCAGCGTGGTGGCGCAAGGCAGCATGGGGCGCGCCGCGCTGGAACTGGGGGTGGGTACCTCGGCACTGAGCCAGCAGATCAGCCGACTGGAGGGTGAACTGGCCACCCGGCTGTTACAGCGCACCTCCAGCGGCGTGGTGCCCACCGATGCCGGCCTCGCGTTCTGGCGGCAGGCGCAACTGGCCATCCGCCATGCCGACGACGCCATGCGCGCCGCCCGGCTGGCCCGGCTGTCCGGCCATGTCAGCGTGGGCATGGCACCCAGCACCACCGGCGTGCTGGGCCTGCCCTTCATGGCGGCCATGCGCGAGCGTTACCCGGACATCCGCCTGCATCTGGTGGAAAACCTGTCCGGCAATCTGGCCACCATGCTGGGCGCACGCCAGCTGGATCTGGCCGTGCTGTTCCAGGAAGAGCGCACCCGGCGCTGGAGCGTCCTTCCGCTGCTGGAGGAAAAGCTGTTTCTGATCTGCCGCCGCGACCTGCCTGCAGCACCCACGCAGGACCACATCAGCCTGGCCGAGCTGGGCGACATTCCGCTGATCATGCCCAGTGGCCCGCATGGATTGCGCGCCCTGCTCAACAACGCCAGCACCCAGGGTGCGCACGCGCTGAACATCAGCGCGGAAATCGACGGCCTGTCGCTGTTGATGGATGCAGTAAGGGCCGGCTACGGTGCCACCATCCAGCCCGGTGCTGCCATTGCCCGCCTGCCACCGGAAGAGTTCCGTCTGATTGACATCATCGACGACAGCGTCAGCCGCCCCAACCTGCTGGTGAGCCTGTCCGATGACGAGCTGTCGCCGGCCGGACTGGCCACCCGCGTGGTGCTGCAACAGGTGGCCAGCGAACTGGCCAGCAGCGGCCAGTGGCCGGGAGCTACTGTTTACAATCGCTAAACACCTGTTGCCCGATCCGGTCTGGCGGCCCGCCTGAGGGCTTTTTACAGTCTCCGCTTGTCTCAGGGAGGCTGTACCCATGTTTGATGTTCTGATCATCGGCGGCGGCAACGCCGCACTCTGCGCCGCACTGATGGCCCGCGAAGCCGGGGCCTCGGTGCTGCTGCTGGAGTCCGCCCCGCGCGCCTGGCGCGGCGGCAATTCGCAGCACACCCGCAACCTGCGCTGCATGCACGATACCCCGCAAGACGTGCTGGTGGATGCATATCCGGAAGAGGAGTACTGGCAGGACCTGCTGCGCGTCACCGGCGGCCAGACCGACGAAGCGCTGGCCAGGCTGGTGATTCGCGCCAGCGGCAGCTGTCGCGACTGGATGCGCCGTCACGGCGTGCATTTCCAGCCCTCGCTGTCCGGCGCACTGCATACGGCGCGCACCAATGCCTTTTTCATGGGCGGTGGCAAGGCGCTGGTGAATGCCTATTACCGCAGCGCCGAACAGCTGGGCGTGGTGATTCGTTACGACAGCGCGGTTGAACGGCTGGAATTGCAGGATGGTCGCTTTGTTGCTGCCCATCTGTCGGGTGGCGAGCGCATCAGTGCGCGCAGCTGCGTGCTGGCGGCTGGCGGTTTCGAGTCCAACCGCGAATGGCTGCGCAGTGCCTGGGGCCAGAACGACCAGGGCGACTGGCCGGCGGACAACTTCCTCATCCGTGGCACCCGTTTCAATCAGGGCGTACTGCTCAAGTTCATGCAGCAGGCCGGGGCCGACATGGTGGGCGACCCGTCGCAATCGCACTGCGTAGCCATTGACGCCCGCGCACCGCTTTACGATGGCGGCATCTGTACCCGGGTGGACTGCGTGTCGCTGGGCATCATGCTCAACCGCAACGCCGAGCGCTTTTACGACGAGGGCGAGGATTTCTGGCCCAAGCGCTATGCCATCTGGGGGCGGCTGGTGGCACAACAGCCGGAGCAGATCGGCTATTCCATCATCGACTCCAAGGCCATCGGCCGCTTCATGCCGCCGGTATTCCCCGGCAACAAGGCCGACACCCTGCCGGAGCTGGCGCGCCAGCTGGGGCTGGACGAGGCGCGCTTTGTCGACACCATCCAGCGCTACAACGCGGCCTGTCAGGCCGGGCAGTTCGACCACACCGTGCTGGACAACTGCCACACCGACGGCCTCACTCCACCCAAAAGCCACTGGGCCTTGCCGCTCGACACCCCGCCTTACTACGGCTACGCGCTGCGCCCCGGCATCACCTTTACCTATCTGGGCCTGAAAACCAATGCCGACGCCGCCGTGCACTTTGCCGGCCAGCCCAGCCCCAACCTGTTTGTGGCCGGTGAAATGATGGCCGGCAATGTACTGGGCAAGGGTTATGTGGCCGGTATCGGCATGGCCATCGGCACGGCTTTTGGTCGTATTGCCGGCAGCCGTGCCGCCCAGGCGGCTCAGGCAGCTTCACAAGGAATCTGACATGCAACAACTCACCCGCCTGATCGACGAGGCACAACAACTGGCTGCCGGCCAGCCGGGCTCCCTGCTGGACAAAGCCGAGGCAGAAGTGGCGCGCGATTTGCAAATCTGCAATGCCTGCCGTTATTGCGAGGGCTTTTGTGCGGTGTTTCCCGCCATGACCCAGCGGCTGGAATTCGGCCAGGCCGACATCCATTACCTGGCCAATCTCTGCCACAACTGCGGCGCCTGTCTGCATGCCTGCCAGTACGCACCGCCGCATGAATTTGCCGTCAACATTCCCAAAGCCATGGCCCAGGTGCGCCAGCAAAGTTATACCCGCTTTGCCTGGCCGGGCGCGCTGGGGCGGCTGTATCACCACGCCGGGCTGACCGTTGCGCTGGCACTGGCTGCCTGCCTCGCGCTATTTCTGCTGCTGTTGCAGGCACTGGCCCCGACAGTGAACAGCGGCAATTTCTACGACTACTTCCCGCACCATCTGCTGGCCGGGCTGTTCGGCCCGGTATTCGGCTTTGCCGTGCTGGCGCTGGGCATGGGTGTGCGCCGGTTCTGGCGCGACATCAGCCCGCAAGCGCCGGATGTACCGGCGGTGCTGGATGCCGGTCATGCAGTGGCCACGCTGAAGTATCTGGATGGCGGCCACGGTCAGGGCTGCAATAACGCCGACGATGCCTACACCCTGTGGCGGCGGCGTTTTCACCACTTCACTTTCTACGGCTTCCTGTCCTGCTTTGCCGCCACGCTGGTGGCCACCGGCTACCACTATCTGCTGGGTCTGCCAGCCCCCTATGCACTGAACAGCCTGCCGGTGCTGCTGGGCATTGCGGGTGGTATCGGCCTGCTGATTGGCCCTGCCGGCCTGCTGTGGCTGAACCTGCAGCGCGACCCGCAGCATGGCGACGTACAGCAACGCCCGATGGACCGCGGCTTCATTGCCCTGTTGCTGCTTACCAGCGCCAGCGGCCTGCTGTTGCCGTTTGCCCGCCACAGCCATGTGCTGGGCAGCCTGCTGGCCGTGCATCTGGGCGTGGTGATGGCACTGTTCCTCACCCTGCCCTATGGCAAGTTCGCCCACGGCATTTTCCGCAGCGCGGCCTTGCTGAAATGGGCGATCGAAAAGCGTCAACGCCGCTGACCGCAGGTCAGTAAAACATCCAGAAAAGCAATAAATACAACGCAACAAAGGAGAGTACTCATGCAACAAGCGCCAGCCAGCCAGCACCCTGCCCAGTCCCGACTGGGTGCGGTACTGCGCGTGACCAGTGGCAATTTTCTCGAACAGTTCGATTTCTTTCTGTTCGGTTTTTATGCCAGCTATATCAGCAAGGCATTTTTCCCCACCAGCAGCGAGTTTGCCTCGCTGATGCTGACCTTTGCCGTCTTCGGTGCCGGTTTCCTGATGCGCCCGCTGGGTGCCATCGTGCTGGGCAGTTATGTGGACCGCATTGGCCGCCGTCAGGGGCTGATCGTGACGCTGGGCATCATGGCCTGTGGCACGGTGCTGATTGCTTTTGTGCCGGATTACAGCCAGATCGGCCTGGCCGCGCCCCTGCTGGTGCTGCTGGGCCGCTTGCTGCAGGGCTTTTCCGCCGGGGTGGAACTGGGTGGGGTGTCGGTGTATCTGGCCGAAATTGCCACGCCGGGTCACAAGGGCTTTTACACCAGCTGGCAGTCGGCCAGCCAGCAGGTGGCCATCGTGGTGGCGGCAGCCATCGGCTATGGCATCCAGCTGTGGCTGAGCCCGGAGCAGATTGCCGCCTGGGGCTGGCGCGTGCCGTTTTTCATCGGCTGCCTGATCATTCCGCTGATTTTCCTGCTGCGCGGTTCCTTGCAGGAAACCGATGCCTTCCTGGCGCGCAAGCACCGCCCCAGCCTGCGTGAAATCTTTGGCACCATCGGCCTGCACTGGCGCACCATCGTGGCGGGCATGTTTCTGGTGTCGCTCACCACCACGCTGTTTTACTTCATCACCGTCTACACCCCCACTTTTGGCAAAAGCGTGCTGCACCTGAGCGCGCAGGACAGCCTGGTTGTCACCTTGTGCGTGGGCCTGTCCAACTTCTGCTGGCTGCCCGTCGGCGGGGCGCTGTCCGACCGCATTGGCCGCAAGCCCTTGCTGCTGGGCATTTCACTGCTGGCCTTGCTGACCGCCTACCCGGCAATGGCCTGGCTGGCTGAAGCAGCCAGCTTTACCCGGCTGCTGACGGTGTTGCTGTGGTTCTCTTTCTTCTTTGGCATGTATAACGGCGCGATGGTGGCGGCACTGACCGAGGTCATGCCGGTGTATGTACGTACCGTAGGTTTCTCGCTGGCCTTCAGTCTGGCCACTGCCATTTTTGGTGGCCTGACCCCGGCGGTATCCACCGCGCTGGTGGAAATGACGCACAGCAAGAGCTCGCCTGCCTGGTGGCTGCTGTTTGCTGCGCTCTCGGCCTGCCTGGCCACGCTGGTGCTGTTTGCACCACGGCGTCAGCATCTGCATCAACACAAGCATCAACAGTACTAGGCTTTGGTCTGGCTGTAGCTTGATGGCCTGTGAAAACAGGCCATTTTCTTTTGTACGGTCCGGGGCAAATCGGTTTTGCGCTCAAGCCCATTGTCATGCAAGATGCTAAATAGTGCCTGTCACACAAGTAGCCCTCATGACAACTGAACATCGCATGCTGCGCGCCTTCAAACTGCGCTATCTGTTTGCACTGGCGCTGATGGCGGTGCTGGCCACCACCACCTATGTGGCACAGCAAATGGTGATCTCCTCCCAGCAAAGCACCGCGGCACTGGTGAACATCAGTGGCCGCCAGCGCATGCTCAGCCAGCGTATTGCGCTGTACAGCCAGCAGCTGGCCACCCTGCCTGCGGGCAGCCAGGGCAGCGCCCGCAAATCCTTGCAACAAGCCATCAGCCTGATGGACAGCAGCCACCAGGCGCTGATCAAGGGCAAGGCAGAACTGCACCTGCCCGCCACCATGTCCGGGCAAATCCATGACTTGTATTTTGGCTCGCCCAAGGCCATTCATTTTCTGGAAACCCGTTACCTGTCCCTGGCCAGAGCATTGCTGCAACAGCCCCCAGGCAGCGTGCGCGCGGACTCTCCAGCCTTGCAACAGCTATTGCAACTGGCAGGCGGCGACTTGCTGCAAGCGCTGGACGCCGCCGTCAAACGCTATCAGCAGGAGGGCGAAGCCGCGGTGGATACCCTGCAAACAGCAGAAACCATCGCCTGGCTCAGTGCGCTTGGCCTGCTGTTGCTGGAAGGCCTGTTCATCTTCTTGCCTTTTGCCGGACACATGCGCCGGGTGATTCAGGCACTGGAGCGCAGCCAGCGGGATTTGCAGCAACACCAGCACCACCTGGAAGCGGAAATCGAAAAGCGCACCCATGCCTTGCTGGCCCGTGAACAGCAGCTGAACAAATTCTCCCTGGCCATCCAGCAAAGTCCGGCCAGCATTGTCATTACCGATATCGACGCCCGCATCGAATACGTCAATGAGGCTTTCGTGCGCAATACCGGCTACAGCCGCGATGAAGTCATCGGGCAAAACCCGCGCCTGCTGCACGCCGGAAAAACCGGCAAGGCGGTGTATGCCCAGCTGTGGAGCACCTTGCAGAGCGGCCAGGTATGGCAAGGGGAATTCATCAACCGGCGCAAGGACGGCAGTGAATATGTGGAAGCAGTGGTGATTGCCCCCATGCGCCAGCCGGATGGCAGCATCACCCACTATGTGGCCATCAAGGACGACATCACCGATAAAAAGGCCGCCCTGGAAGCCATTCGCCAAAGCGAGCTGAAATTCCACAACATGATGGACTGGTCAAGCGACTGGGTGTACTGGATCAAGCCGGATGGCCGTTTTCATTACATGACCCCGTCGGCGGAGAAAATCAGCGGTTATCCGCCCGCAGCATTCGAACAGGACCCGGCACTGCTGGAAGCCATCATTCACCCGGAAGACCTGGCGCAATGGCGGCAGCATCAGGCTGCCTTGCCACAAGCCACCGACACGGCAACGGAACGGGAACTGGATGTGCGCATCATGCGCAAGCAGGGTGATATACGCTGGGTCAACCAGACTGCACGACCGCTGTTCAACGAGACGGGAGACTACCTGGGCCAGCGCGTTACCCTGCATGACATTACCGAGCGCAAGGCCGCGGAGGAAGAAATCCGCCGGCTGGCCCATTTCGATCCGCTTACCATGTTGCCCAACCGTCGCCTGCTGTTCGACCGGCTGGAGCAGGCAATGAAAAACAGCGAACGCAGCCAGCAATATGGCGGGCTGTTGATGCTGGATCTGGACCAGTTCAAGAAACTCAACGACACCCTGGGTCATGAAATGGGTGACAAGCTGCTGCTGCAAGTAGGCCACCGCCTGCGCGACAGCCTGCGCGGGGTGGACACCGTGGCACGGCTGGGCGGGGACGAGTTTGTGCTCATCATTGAAGAGCTGGGCAGCAACGAAACCCTGGCTGCCAGCCGGGCCGAACAGATTGCCGAGAAAATCCGTGACGCACTGGCACGCCCCTACTGCCTGGACTCGCAGCAGGAAGGCGAACACCTGTACACCGCCAGCATTGGCCTGACCCTGTTCCGCGGCCAGCACACCTCGCTGGAAAACCTGCTGAAACAGGCCGATGTGGCGCTGTACCAATCGAAGGACGCCGGTCGCAACCGGGTACGTTTTTTCAGCCCCACCATGCAGGCCCACATCGAGGCGCGCGCCCAGCTGGAAAACGCGCTGCGCCTGGGTTTTGCCCGCAAGGAATTTCTCTTGTACTACCAGCCGCAGGTTAACCAGTATGGCCAGATAACCGGCGCGGAAGCCTTGCTGCGCTGGCAATCGCCAGAGCGCGGCATGGTGTCACCGGCCCAGTTCATTCCGCTGGCAGAAGAAATGGGGCTGATTCTGGATCTGGGGGAATGGGTGCTTCATACCGCCTGCCAGCAACTGAAGGAATGGGAGGGGCAACCGCAATTCTCTGGACTGGAGCTGGCAGTCAATGTCAGTGAGCGCCAGTTTCACCAGCCGGACTTTGTCGAATCGGTACAGCGCTGCCTGCATTTGAGTGGTGCCAACCCGACCCGGCTCAAGCTGGAGCTAACAGAAAGCATCGTGCTGGAAAACCTGGACATGGTGATAGAGCGCATGCAGCAACTGGGGGCGCTGGGCATCCGCTTTGCGCTGGATGACTTTGGCACCGGCTACTCCTCGCTGTCCTATCTGAGCCGCCTGCCGCTGAACCAGCTGAAAATCGACCAGTCCTTCACCCGCCAGCTGGGGCAAAACCCGGCCACCAGCGCCATCGTCAAGGCGATACTGGCCATGTCGCGCGCACTGGGCCTGCAGGTGATTGCCGAGGGTGTGGAAACCCATGTGCAGCGCGACTTCCTGGAAAGTCATGGCTGTTATGCCTACCAGGGCTATCTGTTTGGCAAACCCATGCCGATCAGCCACTGGGAACAGGACCCGGCCTGAATGCCCTTGCCAGCGCAGGCTAGTAGCACAGCCGGTTTTTACCCTCACGCTTGGCCTGATACATCAAGGTATCGGCCTTGCCCAGGATATCGACCGCGCTTTCGCCCGGGAATGCCAGGCAACAGCCCAGCGACAGGGTAATGGCAATGCCGGCCTCTTGCTGCATGCGGGTACTGTGTTGCAATTGCAGGCGCAGACGCTCGCCACAGGCCACCGCTTCTGGCAGATTCAGGCCGGGCAGGATCACCAGAAACTCCTCACCACCAATCCGGCCGAACCCATCCTCCGGTCGCAAGCTGGCCTTGACCTCTTCGGCCAGCACCTGCAACACCACGTCACCCACATTGTGGCCAAATACATCGTTGATTTTCTTGAAATTATCCACATCAAAGGCCAGCACGCAAAAACTGCCCTCGGCGTGGCTCACCTTGTCCACCTGCTGTTGCAGCTGCTCCAGAATGGCACGCCGGTTCAGCGTCCGGGTGAGGCTGTCGGTGGTGGCCAACACCAGCAAGGCATTGCGCGCTTCTTCCAGCCCGGCGGTTTTCAGCTCCAGGCTGGAGCGCAGTTCCACCTCTTCGTCATGCATGCGCTTGAGCGAGCTGACCAGCGTGTTCATGGTCTGCTGCTGGGTAAAGAAGGCGCGGTTACGCTCTGCATATTTCCAGGCTGTTATCAGCAGGAATGAAAGATACAGCAAAGCAATGCCGCTGAATGCATGACGGTCTGACGTGGCCATCACCTGGTCAAAGCCATGCAGCTGGATCAGCACCACCAGCGTCAGCACACTGCTGAACAGCGCATACAGACGGAAAATCAGGCCGTGAGACAGGATAGTGACACTGTTGATGGCCGCCAGCGCGATGATCTTGAACATGTAGCCAAAATCAAACTGCCGGTGTGGAAAGGCAAACAGCATGCTGCTCCACAACAGCGCCGCCAGCAGGACCGACAGATAGAGGCTGGGGAACCATGCTTGCAAACCAGCCGGATCGGCCAGCTTGGTGCGCATGAACTGCAAATACCACAGCCGCAAACCCTGGAAGCAGAACACCGCCAGCAACCATGCGGTACCTGGCCAGCCCGGCGCTTGTGTCCAGTGCGCGGCATAAATGGCAAGCGCCACTGCCAGCGACAGCTTGATCGACATGCTGTCCTGCTCGAAGTAGTAATGACACAGACGGACGCTGGCTGCATCCATGCCGTGGTCTGGCTCAGCTCTAGCGTGCATTGCGCAGCACCTCGCGGTTCAGCACAAAGGGCGGTAGCAGGACATTGCGTCCGCTCCGCGATGGGTGGCGGATGGCGTCATTCGCCATCTGCACGGCAATTTTTGCCATTTTCTCGGTGTCCTGCACCATGCTGGCCAGTAATTCACCAGAACGGATGGCCTCCAGAATGAGGGGGCTGCGGTCCACCCCGACAAAGGGATGGCGTCCGGCCTGCTGCAATTGCCGCAAGGCCAGCAGCACCGCGCTGGTGGTGGATTCGTTCGGGGTGAAAATGGCATCGAACTGCGGCTGCTGGGTATACAGCCAGGTACGCACCACCTGACGCCCGCGGCCAATGGACTGGTCCAGCTCCGGGCCGTACACCACCCGGACATGGTCTTTTTCTGCTGCCATGGCAAAGCCTGCCATGCGCTGCTCGGTGGACGGTACTTTGCCTTGATTGGGAAATACCAGTACCCGACGGATGCCCGGATGGCTCTTTTTCAGTTGCTCCCAGGCCTGGCTGCCAATGGCGGTCTGGTCTGAGGCTACTGCACCAAACTGGCTGCTAAGGCCAGGGTTGCGGTCTATCAGCACCACCGGCACCGGCAGGAAACGCAAAATTTCATTGTAATTTTCGATGGTGGCACTGGGTGCCAGGATGATGGCCCGGCATTTGCGGGCGATGGCCACATTCAATAGCTCAATCTGGGCATCATCAATCAGGTGCTCGCTATCCACCGAACCACGGTCATAAATGAAATAGCCAAGCCTGGCCCCCTCCTGCGCAATGTTTTCCTGCAGATTGGCCCAGAACGCACGTCCGCCACTGGCGTAAATGAAGGAGAGGCACTCGCGTGCCTGCAACAACGGACTACAACACAGCAGTGCCACGCACAGCAGGCTGCGCCAAGGCAATGCGGGCCTGTTCCGTAACAATGAAAAATGGTTGAACACAGCGCTCCCGTACCGACAAATCATGATTATTCTGTTTTATGCGGCGTGCAGGCCTGCTCTGCAGCCTGCGGACTCGCGGTTTGCTTTAGTGATAGTTGATATTTATGCGTCATGCTGCTGATTTCACCAGTTGCTGCCCTGCCTGCACAGAATGTCTTGCATTCACCCGGGAATGGCCTAAACTGAGTTATGTTGCACTGCAACATAAAGTGAACATCATGCATCTTACCCTAGACCGCCTCCAGGCCAGCGCACGACCGGCCATTCTGGAACATCTGTCCGGACTGAGCCCGGACGATCTCTTCACCCGCTTCGGCCTCACCCTTGGCCCGGCCAGTCTGGTCAGCTACGTGGACAGCATCAATTTCAATCGCGATATCGTCATTGGTGCCCATTACCGTGGCTTGCTGATAGGTGTGGTGCACATTGCGGTGCTGCAAACCGATGCCTTTCCCCATGGCGAACTGGGTATCAGCGTGGACAGCTTCTGCCAGGGCAAGGGCATTGGCCGCCAGTTGTTCGACCAGGCACTGCACCATGCGCTGGGCCGCAAGGTAAACCGGCTGCGCATTCAGTATCTGCGCCGCAATGGCCGCATGGCGTCATTGTGCCGCGGCCTGAGCACACGATTTGCCCAGGATGGCGAAGAAACCGCCTGCCTGATTACCCTGGCCGAAGATGACCCGGCCAACGCCTGTCGTCGAGAAATGGAAGATGGCATTGAAGTGTTTCATGCCGATGCACCAGCACCGCGTGGCCATATCCTGTTCATCCATGGAGTGGCCGGTGATGGCTGGCAATGGCGGGAAAACATGCAGCCCTGGTTTGCGGCGCACGGCCTGAGCAGCTCGGCCCTGTCACTGCGTGGCCACGGCGGCAGCAAACCGCGTGACAACCAGACCCTGCGTGACTACGAACAGGATGTGCAGCAGGTATTGGCACGTCTGCCCGTCCAGCCCAGCCTGATTGTGGGCCATTCCATGGGTGGTTTCCTTACCCAGCGCGTGCTGGAAGGCAATGAGCAATGGCAAAGCGCCAGCCTGATCTGCTCGGTGCCGCCATGGGGCTTGCTGCCCGGCACGCTGGACAATGTGGTGGAATTCATGGGCGACCCGCTGGGCAAGGACATTGCCATTCAGGCGGCGGAAGGCAAACCGGCGTATGTGAATCCGGACAATATCAGCGCCCGGGTACAGGTGATAGGCGGCAGCCGCGACCGGCTGATTCCACCCGAAGTGGTGGCCGCTACGGCCCGCTCCTATGACACCAGTGCAGTGATGATAGAGGACGCCGGCCACGCCGTGATTTCCAGCAGGAAATGGCAGGACGTGGCCGAGCAGGTGTTACAGCACTTGCTGGCAGGACAATGAATCAGCCCAGCCGCGCTGCCAGCGCAGCGATATGTTCCGGCGTGATGCCGCAGCAACCGCCAACAATGCCGGCACCCTTTTCTACCCAGCGTTCGGCCCAGCCCAGATAGTTTTGCGGGGTCAGGTCGGCACGGATTTCATCCAGCGTGGCATTGGCCTTGGCGTCTTTCGGCGTAGGCGGGAAGGCATTGGCATACACGCCCAGTTGCAGTGCCTTGCCTTGCTGTTGCAGCACGGCATTGGCGGCATCCAGCGCGGCTTCCATCACTTCCGGCTGGCTGCAGTTGAACAGCACCGCCGCAGCGCCCAGACGGATGGCCTCGGCCACCGCCTCGCTGACGGTTTCACCAGAACGCAGGCGCGCCACGTTGTCGACATCTTCGTCCTGCAGGGTAAACGACAGCCACAGCGGCTTGTCCTGTTCGCCCAGCGCCAGGCGCACTGCGCGCACCTCGGCCAGCGAGCTTTGGGTTTCGGCCAGCCAGACATCCACATACGGTGCCAGGCCCTCAATCAGCACACGGTGAATGGCCAGCGAGTCGGCCTCATTGAACAGGTCGGGACGGTAGGAACCCAGTGCAGGCGGCAAGGAGCCGGCCACGGTCACCTTGTGTGCTGCCTTGTCCGCGCTGCGGCGTGCCAGTTCGCCGGCCAGGGCAGCCAGTTTCCGCCCCTGCGCGTCAAAACGCTGCTGGCCGATATGAAAAGGCACCACGGCATAGCTGTTGGTGGTAATCACCCGAGCACCGGCATTCACGAAGGCATCATGGGCCTGTTCGACAAAATGCGGGCCTTCCAGCAAGGCCAGCGCAGACCATTCCGGCTGCTGGAACGGCGCACCGATACGTTTCAGTTCGCGGCCCATGCCGCCATCAAGAACAAGAGTTTGGCTCATATGCTTATCCATGCAATCACTGCATCAGGGTGATGCTCACCCATGACATAGGGGGAAATGTTATATATTTATATTCAATCAAGCTGGTAATTATTATAATAGTTTGATATATAGATTAACACCCAAACAGCATTCAGACCATAAAAATGTTCCAACGACAATCCAAGATCACCAAGACCGTCGCCCTCATCGCCCTGCTAGCTGCCAGCCAGAGCCATGCCGGTGCCACACTGGACCACGTGCAAAAAAGCGGCGTGCTGCGCGGCGTGCTGCTGGAAAGCTACCCGCCCTTCTCCTTCCTCAACAGCAAAAACCAGCTGGATGGCTTTGATGTAGACGTGGCCAAGGCCGTGGCGAAAAAGCTGGGCGTCAAACTGAAGCTGGACACGCCTTCGTGGGAAGTGATTGCCGCCGGCAAATGGGGCAGCCGCTGGGATATCTGCATCTGCTCGATGACGCCCAACAAGGAAAGAGCCCAGGTACTGGACTTCCCGGTGTTTTACTACAACTCCCCGGCGGTGCTGATTGCCAATGTGGCGGACAAGAAAACCAGCGGTATCAAGAGCCTGGAAGGCAAGAAGATTGCCGTGCAGCAAGGCTCGTCCTATGAAAGCTATCTGCAGAAGAAGCTGACCATTGAAGCCCCCAACGCCGTACAGCCTGCCTACCCCTTCAACAAGGTGGTGATTGCCCCGTACGACAATGAAGAACTGGCCTTCCAGGACCTGGCGCTGGGCGCTGGCAAGCGGGTGGATGCGGTGATTTCCAACCTGGTGACAGCAAACGAACGCATCAGCAAGACCGGCAAGTTCCGCATTGTCGGCAGCCCGCTGTACCAGGAACCCAACTGGGTGGCCGTGGACAAGGGTGATGCGCAGTGGAATGCCCGCGTCAAGCAAGTCATTACCGAGCTGAAGAAAGACGGCACCCTCAGCGCCATTTCCAAGAAGTGGATTGGCAGCGATATCACCAACTAAGAATCAGCCCCGTGGCGGCATGCAGCCGTGCGGGGCTTTCTGCTTTTGTCTGTCCGTAACATGAAACAGGAAAACCGATTCAGGCTGCAAGTCGGCCTGGTCATGCTGTGCCTGCTGCTGGGCTTTGTCTGGTTTGTCGATGCCTTTGAACTGGACTACCGTTTTGCCCTGAGCAAGCTGCCCTTGCTGGCCGGTCTGGAACTGAGCCCGGAAGGCTTCATCCAGGGCATACCGCTGACCTTGCTGCTGTGCCTGCTGTCCACCATCCTTGCTGTGGTGATTGGCATGCTGTCGGCACTGGGGCGTTTGTCCAGCAACCCGCTGCTGTACGGCCTGGCCACTTTTTACAATTCCTTCTTCAAGGGCACGCCGCTACTGGTGCAGATCCTGCTGATTTATCTCGGCCTGCCCCAGCTTGGCATTGTGCCCACCGCCATTCCATCCGGCGTGGCAGCGCTGGCGTTGTGTTATGGCGCCTACCTGAGCGAAGTGTTCCGTTCGGCCATCCTGTCCATCCATCGTGGCCAGTGGGATGCCGGCAAGGCACTGGGGCTGAAACCGCATGCCATCATGCGCTTCATCATTTTGCCGCAGGCAATGAAAGTGGCGGTGCCGCCCACTTTCAGCATGTTCATTTCCATGCTGAAGGATTCCTCGCTGGTATCGGTGATGGGCCTGTGGGAGCTGATGTTCCTGGCGCAAAGCTATGGCCGTTCGGCTTACCGCTACATGGAAATGCTGCTGACGGCGGCCATTCTGTACTGGCTGCTGTCCATCGTGCTGGAGCTGTTCCAGCACCGGCTGGAAAGCAGGCTGTCCGTTTCCGGCCGCCGCTGATTGTTTTCTTCACACAGACAGCCCGCCATCACGGCGGGCTGTTTTCATTTGCCGCTTGTTGCGGCCTCAGCCTGCTTCTGCAGCACCGATACCCGCGAAAATGATGGCGCGCATGTAGTCGACAATCTGGTCGTCGCTGTAGCGGCCATAGTCCTTCATGTAATCCACCGCCGGGTCGCAAGTGCGCGAATAGTAGGCATACAGGATGACGTCGGTGGGCAAATCCGCCCGGATATCACCGGCCTTCTTGGCCTGTTCCACCAATGCTTCCATCTGCTTGTGCAGCTTGTACACCCGTGTCACGTAACGGATGCTGCGGGTCAGCATCTCCTTGACCTGCGGGCTGGCCGAAGGCAGGAAAGGCAGGCCACCCTGCAGGCGCACCCGCAATGCCCATTCCAGCAGACTACCCAGCCTGTCCTTGCTGCTCAGAGCGGCATCCAGTGCCGCCAGATACTCCAGCGCACCGTCCAGCAGGCGGATCATCACCTCGGTGGCCAGGTCTTCCTTGGACTTGAAATGCTTGTACAGGCTGGGCTTGGAAATACCCGCCTCCCCGGCCACATCGTCCATGGTCATCAGGTCGAAACCCTTGCTGGCCAGCAAGCGGGTGGTGGCGTCCAGCACCGTCTGTTCGCGCAGCTTGAATGCCTGATCCTTGAAGCTGAGCTTGGCTAAAATACTCATGAGTACGACCTTTTACTAATCAGTAGCTTTTTTTCCAAAGCGGTTATATGCTGAATATAAGCACGATGCTTCGCAGGTGCCAAGCAGTTTCGTCACCCGCAGGCGTTGATTCAGAAATTCCGGCTTGGGAGTTCAGGTGAAAGCACATCCAGACAAACGCCAGCGCGTGGCAGTGATTGGCGGCGGCATCGCCGGTCTCGCCAGCGCATGGCTGCTGGCCGAAAAACACGAAGTCACCCTGTTTGAAGCTGCCGACTACGCAGGTGGCCATACCAATACGGTTGACCTGCAACTGGAAGGCCAGTCTTTTGCCGTGGATACCGGCTTTCTTGTGTTCAACGAACGCACCTACCCCAATCTGATTGCCTTGTTCCGGCAGCTTGGTGTGCCCTCCTGCAGCACCGACATGTCCTTCAGCGTATCGCTGGACCGGGGCCGGGACGAATGGGCGGGCAGCTCACTTGGCACCGTGTTTGCCCAGCGCAGCAAACTGTTGTCCCTGCCGTTCTACCGCATGCTGTATGACATCCTGCGCTTCAACAGCGCCGCTCCCCGCCTGCTGCAGCAAGTACTGGCTGCTCCCCTCACCCTGGGTGAACTGCTGGAAGTGGAAGGGTATGGCAGCCGTTTTCGTGACCACTACCTGGTACCGATGGCTGCGGCAATCTGGTCCAGCCCCAGCAAGGAGATTCTGGATTTCCCCGCTGCCACCTTCCTGCGCTTCTGTCTGAACCACGGCCTGCTGCAAATCAGCCAGCGGCCACGCTGGTTTACCGTGCCGGGCGGGGCTCGCCAGTATGTGGAAAAGCTGTGCCAGCGCATTCAGCATGTGCGCCTGTGCAGTCCGGTCAGCAGTGTGCGGCGCACTGAGCAAGGCGTGCTGATCAACAGCCCGCATGGCGAAGAGCGCTTTGACAGCGTGATTTTTGCCACCCACGCCCCGCAAACCCTGGCCATGCTGGCCGATGCCAGCCAGGAAGAACACGACATCCTCTCTGCCGTACGCTACCAGCCCAATACGGCGGTACTGCATGGCGATGCCAGCTTGCTGCCCAAGCGCCGCAAGACCTGGGCCGCCTGGAATTTCCTGGCCGAAACCGGCCAGCCCAGCCAGCGTGCGGTATGTGTCAGCTACCTGCTCAATACCTTGCAACGGCTGCCGGTCAGCCAGCCGGTCATCGTCACCCTCAACCCGCTGCGCGACCCGGATCGCAATCTGGAATACGCCCGCTTCGTGTATGAACACCCGCTGTTCGACAATGCCGCCATTGCCGCCCAGGCCCGCCTGCCCATGCTGCAGGGCAAACGCAACAGCTGGTTTGCCGGTGCCTGGACCGGTTACGGTTTTCACGAGGACGGACTGAAGTCCGCGCTGAATGTGGCACAGGATTTTGTCACCCTGCCGGAATGGGCCCGCCTATGAGCCCCGTCAGCAGCAATGCCTATCTGGTATCCGGCAGCGTGATGCACCAGCGGCTGCGGCCTGCCCGCCATCACTTCATCTATCCGGTATTTGCCATCCGGCTGAAGCTGTCGGCGCTGGAACAGATTGGCCACCGCTGGTTCGGTGTGGATCGCTGGCGGCCGCTGATGATACGCAGCCGGGATTACGGCCCGCGTGACGGCAGCCCGCTATTGCCCTGGATACGCCAGCAACTGCGCGATGCCGCCTTGCCTGCCGACGGCGAGGTGTGGCTGCAAACCTTTCCGCGCCTGTTCGGCTATGCCTTCAATCCGGTCAGCTTCTGGTATTGCCACGACAGCCATGGCCACCTGATTGCCGTACTGGCTGATGTCAACAACACCTTTGGCGAACACCATGCCTATCTGCTGGCCAACCCGGACGGCCGCCCCATTGTCAACGGCAGCACGCTGACTTGCCGCAAGCTGCTGCATGTATCGCCGTTTTGCCAGGTGGCCGGCCATTACCGTTTCCGACTGGCCGAGAAAGCCGACCGCATGCTGATGCGCATCGATTACCACGATGCCGACGGCCTGCTGCTCAATACCAGCATCTCCGGTGTGCTGCAGCCGCTTACCAGCGGCAATGCCCGCCGGGCGTTGTTGCGCCAGCCCATGCTGACCCTGGGCATCATCACCCGCATTCACTGGCAGGCCTTGCAGCTGTGGCTGAAAAAAGTGCCGTTTTTCAGCAAGCCCGCCGCCCCGGAACACACACTGAGTCACGGACAGGAGTTGCGCCCATGAGCCTCACCCGTACCCTTGCCCTGCCCTGCAACAATCTGCCCTGGCTGGCACGTTTACTGCTGCAGCGCTTGAACCAGCTGCAATATGGCAGCCTGCTGCTGCACACACCTGATGGACAAAGCCTGTGGTTTGGCCGCCCGGGCGAATTCCCGGAGGCAGAACTGCACATTTACAGCTGGACCGCCTGCCGCAAATTGCTGTTTTCCGGCGATATCGGTTTTGCCGAAGCCTATCGCGATGGTCTCTTGTTCACACCGGACATCACCGCCCTGCTGCGGCTGGCCTTGCGCAACGAACAGGTGCTGGGCAGCGCGCTCGCCGGCAGCTGGCCGGCCCGTGGCTGGTACTGGCTGAAACACTGCCTGCGCCGCAACAGCCGCCAGGGCAGCCAGCGCAATATCCACGCGCACTACGACCTGGGCAATGCCTTTTACGAATTGTGGCTGGACCCCAGCTGGACTTACTCCAGCGCCTGGTTTGACGGCCATTACGACCTGCCGCTGGCCACCGCCCAATCAGCCAAATACCAGCGCATCTGCGATGTGCTGGGCCTGCAACCTGGCATGCGGGTGCTGGAAATCGGCTGCGGCTGGGGCGGTTTTGCCGAACACGCCAGCAGCCAGGGCATTGCGGTGCATGGCATCACCATTTCCCATGCCCAGCTGGACTTTGCCCGCCAACGGCTGGCTGGCAACCAACTGGTGCAACTGGAGTGGCAAGACTATCGCGACCTGCAAGGCCAGTACGATGCCATTGTCTCCATCGAAATGTTCGAAGCGGTGGGCGAAGCCTACTGGCCGGGCTTCTTTGCCAAGCTGCGGCAACTGCTGAAACCGGGCGGCAAGGCGCTGGTGCAGAGCATCACCATTGCCGAAAGCCGTTTCGAGCGCTATCGCCGCAGCAGTGACTTCATCCAGGAGTTCATTTTCCCCGGTGGCATGCTGCCCAGCAGGCAAGTATTTCAGGATACGGCCGAACAAGCCGGGCTGATGACGCGCAACCGGCTGGACTTTGGCCCGGACTACGCCGAAACCCTGCGCCGCTGGCGTCTGGCGTTTGAACACACACTGGATAGTGTGCGCCAGCAAGGCTTTGACGAAGCCTTCATCCGCCTGTGGCGCTTGTACCTGTGCTATTGCGAGGCCGGTTTTGACGAAGCCAGCATCGGCGTGTCGCAGTTCCTGCTGCAGGAAGCCCGGCCATGAAAACCCTGCGCCGCCTGTTGCCCCTGTTCGCCCTGTTGCTCACCAGCGCCTGCAGCACACCGCAGGTGGAGCAATACCGCAACAACAAACCCCAGCTGGACTTGCCGCGATTTTTTGAGGGCCATACCCGCGCCTGGGGCATGTTCCGTGACCGCAACGGTGCGCTGGTCAAGCAATTCACCGTGGACATCACCGGCCAGCGCCAGGGTGATGCCCTGCTGCTGGACGAACGCTTTGTCTACAGCGACGGCAGCCGCCAGCAGCGCCAGTGGCGACTGGTGCCGCTGGGTAATGGCAAATGGCAGGGCACGGCAGCTGATGTGGTGGGCGTGGCCGATGGCGAAGTGGCGGGCAATGCCCTGCACTGGCGTTACACCCTGCGCCTGCCGGTGGATGGCCGCAGCTGGGACGTGCAATTTGACGACTGGATGTTCCTGCAGGACGAACACACCCTGCTCAATAGCGCGCGCATGAGCAAGTTCGGCATTGCGCTGGGTGAAGTCAGCCTGTTTTTCCGCAAGGAGTAAGGCCATGTTGCTGCCCGCCCTTAACCGCCCGCTGCGCAACTGGCCGCAACAGACGGTATGGATTGTCGGTGCCTCCAGCGGCATTGGTGCCGCACTGGCCAGCCAGCTGCTGGCACTGGGCGCACGGGTGATCCTGTCGGCCCGTGGTGTCGACAGCCTGCACGCGGTGGCGGCACGGCAGCCTCGTGCCATCGTGCTGCCGCTGGATGTCAGCCAGCCCGCCGCCTGGCAACAGGCCTGGGACAGCTTGCAACAGCAGGATGCCCTGCCGGACCTGGTCGTGTTCTGCGCGGCAGCCTACCGGCCGGAGCGCTGCTGGGACATCCGCCAGCAACAGGTCAGCGACACCCTGCAAACCAATCTGGCCGGGGTGTATTACGGGCTGGAAACCATGCTGCCGGCCATGATGGCGCGCCGTCAGGGCGGTATCGCACTGGTCGCCAGCGTGGCCGGTTATGTCGGCCTGCCCGGTGCCTGTGTGTATGGGCCCAGCAAGGCAGCGCTGATCAATCTGGCCGAGCTGCTGCATGCCGAACTGCACCAGCACGACATGCAGGTGTACCTGATCAACCCCGGCTTTGTCGCCACCCGGCTCACCGCCAAGAACGACTTCGCCATGCCGGCGCTATTGCAACCGGCAGATGCCGCCCGGGAAATTGTGCGCGGCCTGGAACAGGGCCGGTTCGAAATTCACTTTCCACGCAGGTTTACGCTATGGATCAAGCTGCTCGCACTACTGCCTTACCGGCTGAGACTGCCACTGCTGCGCCATCTGGCGCGCAACTGAGGGCAAGGCTGGCGGCACTGGCCGACTGGTATGCCACGCTCAGCCCGGCCAGCCTGCTGCACATCGACGACTATTACACCGTCGACGCCCGCTTTCGCGACCCCTTCAACCAGGTACACGGGCGTGATGGCATTGCCGACATCTTCCGCCACATGTTTGCCGTGCTGGAAGAGCCGGTGTTCAGCGTGCGCGAGCAATTGCTGGATGGTCAGCAGGCCTTCATCACCTGGGATTTCAGCTTCCGCCGCGCGGGCAAGCACTACCAGCTGCACGGCGGCAGCCACCTGCGTTTTGCTGCTGACGGCAAGGTATGCCTGCACCGCGACTACTGGGACTCGGCCGAAGAGCTGCTGCACAAGCTGCCGCTGATTGGTGCGCCGCTGCGTCTGCTGCGTCGCCTGCTGTCGGTGCATGACCAGGGCTGGCCGGTATGAAAGCGCCATTTCGCGGCAACAAAAGCAGCCTGCCCAGCAAGCCCTGCGCGGCCTGTGGCAAGCCGATGAGCTGGCGGCGCAAATGGGCGCGCTGCTGGGATGAGGTGAAATACTGTTCCGAACGCTGCCGCCAGCAGCACTGAAGCCATGACCACGCTGATCTATTGTTTCCGAGACGACCTGCGCCTGCATGACAACCCGGCGCTGACTGCGGCCTGCCAGCAGGCGGATTACCTGTTGCCGGTTCATGTCAGCCCGCAGCCGCAAACCACGCGCTGGGGCTTCGAGCGGGTGAGCGCCCGGCGTCGCGCCTTCCGCCACAGTGCGCTGCAGGGGCTGGCCACCGCATTGCAACAACAGGGTAGCGGCCTGCTGCATGCCAGTGGCAGCCTGGCCAGCGTGCTGCCCGCACTGGCAAGCCAGATAGGTGCCACTGCCATTTACTGCGAGGACATCGCCACCCCGGAAGAACAGGACGAACTGACCGCCCTGCGCGCCTGTGGCCTTGCCGTGCACAGCTTCTGGCAATCCACCCTGCTGGCGCCGGACAGCCTGCCTTGGGCAGATGCGCAACTGCCAGACCAGTTCACCCGCTTCCGTCAGCAAGTGGAAGCCGCCGCCATCCAGCCCGCCGCGCCCTTGCCGGAACCGGCGTTGCCACCCTTGCCACCGGCAGCCCGCCAGTTGATCCAGCCGCTGGCGGCCATGGACTACCCGGCCGCCGACCCGCGCTCAAGTTTTCCGTTTCCAGACTCCGCTTTTGCCGGCAGCGAGACAGCCGCGCTGGCACATCTGGCGCAGTACCTGCAGCGCGGCCTGCCGCACAGCTACAAGGCCACCCGCAACGGCCTGCATGGCATCGACTACTCCAGCAAGTTCTCGCCCTGGCTGGCCTGCGGCAGTCTGTCTCCAAGGCTGGTGCTGCAACAGCTGCATGCCTTTGAAACCGAGCACGGCCATAGCGACAGCAGCTACTGGCTATGGTTTGAACTGCTGTGGCGCGATTACTTCAAGCTGCTGCAACGCCAGCATGGCCGCCGCCTGTATCACCCCGGCGGCCTGCCACAACGCGCCAGTCCGCCGCACAACCCGGCAGCTTTCCAGCGCTGGATGGCCGGGCAAACCGGTCATGCACTGATAGACGCCGGCATGCGCGAACTGACCGCCACCGGCTATCTGGGCAATCGCATGCGCCAGATTGTGGCCAGCTACCTGATTCACGAACTGCAATGCGACTGGCGTGCCGGTGCGGCCTGGTTTGAAGCCTGCCTGCTTGACTACGACTGCAGCCAGAACCAGGGCAACTGGCTGTATCTGGCCGGACTGGGAACCGACCCGCGCGGCGGCCGCCGTTTCAACCCGGACAAGCAAGCGGCTGAATACGATGCCGACGGCCACTACCGCCAGCTGTGGAGCCAGCCATGACCACCCTGCGGCTGATACTGGGCGACCAGCTCAATCCGCAGCACAGCTGGTTTGCCAGCCATGATGCCGATGTGGTCTACCTGCTGCTGGAGCTGCGGCAGGAAACCGGCTATGTGCTGCACCACGCGCAAAAGCTGCTGGCAGTACTGGCCGGGATGCGTGACTTTGCCTGCCAACTGAAGGCGGCAGGCCACCGCGTGCGCTATGTTGCCATCAACGACCCCAGCAATCGCGGCACGCTGGAGGACAATCTGGACGCGCTGTGCCAGCACTATCAGGCCACGGAATTTGCCTGGCAGGCACCGGACGAATGGCGGCTGGACCAGCAATTGCAGCAGTGGGCGAACCGGCAAAGCATTCCTTGCCGGATGGTGGACAGCGAGCACTTTTACACCACACGCCATGAAGCAGGCCAGCTGTTTGCCGGCAAGGCGCAATGGCGCATGGAAGTGTTTTACCGCCAGATGCGCAAGCGCCACCGTGTGCTGCTACAGCCGGACGGCAAGCCGGTGGGCGGCGAGTGGAACTACGACCACGACAACCGCAAACCCTGGCGAGGCAGCCCGCCACCGCCGCAGGACACCCGCCCCGGCCACGACCATCAGGCCTTGTGGCACACGCTGCAAGCCGCCGGGGTGCAATCGTTCGGCAATCCCGCAGCCGACGCCCTGCGCTGGCCGCTGAACCGCACCGAGGCCTTGCAGCAGCTGCATCACTTCATCCGCCACGGCCTGCCGCAGTTTGGTGATTACCAGGACGCCATGCACAGCGAGACGCCCTATCTGTTTCACTCACTGCTGTCGTTTGCCCTCAATACCAAGATGCTGTCACCACAGGAAGTGGTGGCCGCGGCGGAGCAAGCCTGGCAGGACGGCCTCGCCCCGCTGCCGGCGGTGGAAGGTTTCATCCGCCAGATTCTGGGCTGGCGCGAATACGTGCGCGGCGTGTACTGGGCGCGCATGCCCGGCTATGCCGACAGCAATGTCTTCGACCACCAGCACCCGCTGCCGGAATGGTTCTGGCATGGCAAAACCGGCATGCGCTGCCTGGCCCACGCCATCGGCCAGTCCTTGCAACTGGCCTATGCCCACCACATCCAGCGGCTGATGGTGATCGGCAATTTTTCGCTGCTGGCCGGGCTGTCGCCGCAGGCGCTGCATGAATGGTATCTGGGGGTGTATATCGACGCCTTCGAATGGGTGGAACTACCCAATACCGTGGGCATGAGCCAGTTTGCCGATGGCGGCCTCCTGGCCAGCAAGCCTTATGTATCCGGCAATGCCTACCTGCATCGCATGGGTAATTACTGTGGCGACTGCCGTTACCGCCGCGATGCACGGCACGGTGCCGATGCCTGCCCCTTCAATGCGCTGTACTGGGACTTCTTCCAGCGCCAGCGCCCCCGGCTGGGCAACAACCCGCGGCTGGCGCTGGTTTACCGCCAGCTGGACAAGATGCCAGCCACTGAACAAGAGGCTATCCGCCACAGTGCGGAGGCCATCCTGCAAGGCCTGAACCAGTTATGAACCCACACAAGGAATCCACCATGCGACTGTCAAATTTCCGCACTCTGCTGTTACTGGCAGGCAGCCTGCTGCTGGCCGCCTGCTCCACCCTGCCGCCGCCCGGCATCACGCCGGTGAGCAGTTTCGACCTGCAACGCTACAGCGGAAAATGGTATGAAATTGCCCGCCTCGACCACAGCTTCGAGCGCGGCATGAGCGATGTCAGCGCCCGCTACACCCCGCAAACGGACGGCAGCGTGCAGGTCATCAACCGCGGCTATGCCACGGCGCAAGGCAGCTGGAAACAGGCAGAAGGCCGCGCACTGTTCAATGGCGACAGCCATGTCGCTTCGCTCAAGGTGTCGTTCTTCGGCCCCTTCTATGGTGGCTACCACGTGGTGGCGCTGGACCCGGACTACCGCTGGGCCATGATCGCCGGTAACGACCGCTCTTACCTGTGGATTCTGGCGCGTGACAAACAACTGCCACAGGCCGTGCTGGACCCACTGCTGCAGCAAGCCAGAGCGCTGGGCTTTGCCACCGAGCAGCTGATTTACGTGCCGCAAACCCGTAGCGACAACTAAGCCATGCCAGTCCGCCTCAACCCGCGCAAGCTGCTGCTGAGCAAATGGACGGCCGTGCAGCCGCAGCACAAGGAAAAGCATTTCCTGGTGACCCGCGTGCTGCTGCCGGACGACCCCAGCCAGCCGATTACCGAAGTGGAGCTGGAAGCGGTCTACACCCGGCGCAGCCGCATCATTGCCTGGCAAACCCTCACCGACAGCAGTTGCTGGCGGCAGGGCTGGCTTTGAACCGCCCACCCAATCCCACACCATCATGCAGACGCACACCATGACACCCCCATCGATTGCCATCATCGGAGCAGGCCTCGCCGGCCTCTCCTGCGCACGCCAGTTGCATGAAGCTGGCCTCAGCATCACCGTTTTTGACAAAAGCCGCGGCCTGGGTGGCCGCCTGTGCACCCGGCGCGGCGACAACTGGCAGGCCGACCACGGCGCACAATACTTTACCGCCCGCGACCCGGCCTTCCGCCAGCAAGTGGCGCACTGGCTAGACGCCGGCGTGGTGGCGGAATGGACGGTCACCCCGGCAGTGCTGGGTCAGGAATCAGCAAATGCACAGCACCAGCAACATGATGCTCCGGCACGTTATGTCGGTTTGCCCGGCATGTCGGCCCCATGCAAGGCACTGGCCGATGGGCTGAGCGTACGCAGCCAGCACACCGTTTGCCGCCTGCATCACAGCGTAGCGGGCTGGCAGCTGGAAACCGTCGAACACGGCCTGCTGCCCGAACTGTTCAGCCGGGTACTGGTGGCAATACCCGCGCCGCAGGCAGCAAACCTGCTGGCCGATAGCCAGCCCGCATTGGCCGCTGTGGCAGCAGCGCAGCCCATGCTGCCTTGCTGGACGGTGATGGTGCAGCCCGGGGCTGACTTCGCGCCCGGCTTTGCTGCGGCCTTTGTCAATGCAGGCCCGCTGCGCTGGATTGCCCGCAACGACAGCAAACCCGGCCGCAGCGGTGCGCCGTGCTGGGTGCTGCAAGCCAATGCCGAGTGGAGTGCTGCTCATCTGGAGCAGCCTGCCAGCGAGGTGGGCGAGCAGTTGCTGGACGCATTCCGCGCGCTGGGTGCCCCGGCCTGCACGGTACTGAGCAGCCATCGCTGGCGCTATGCCGATTGCCACGCCAGCCAGCACGGCAGCATGTGGGATGCCGCCATCGGCATCGGCCTGTGTGGCGACTGGTTGCACGGCGGCAAGGTGGAAGGTGCCTGGCTCAGCGGCCGTCATCTGGCTGCCAGCGTACTGGGTGCCTGGCAGCCGTGAGCGTCGGGGTGGTCTGGTTCAAGCGTGACTTGCGCCTGCACGATCACGCTGCCCTGACAGCTGCCAGCCTGGCCGGGCCGGTGCTGTGTCTGTACATCATCGAGCCCGCGCTGTGGCAGCAGCCGGATGCCTCCAGCCAGCACTACCACTTTGCGCTGGAATGCGTGCAGGATCTGGCGGCCTCGCTGGCAGCCCGTGGTTTGCCACTGCTGATCCAGGTGGGCGAGGCGGTCGAGGTGCTGGCGCGCCTGCATGCCGCCATGCCATTCGACGCCCTGTACGCACACGAAGAAACCGGCAATGGCTTTAGCTATCAGCGCGATCTGGCCGTAGGCCGCTGGTGCCTGCAACAGCGAGTGCAATGGCAGGAATTCGCCCAGACCGGCGTTATCCGCCGTTTGCGCTCGCGCGATGGCTGGGCCGCACGCTGGACGCAGTTTGTCAGCCAGCCCTGCCTGCCGGTGCCCGCGCTGCAGGCCGCGCCCTGCCCGCTACCCATCATGACCGCACCCGGTGCCGACAGCCTGGGCATTTTTCCGTTTGACCCGCCTCAGCGCCAGCGTGGCGGCCGTCGCCGCGCCATTGCGGTATTACAGGACTTCCTGCAACAGCGCAGCGCGCAATATCGCGGCGGTATTTCCTCGCCGCTGTCCGCTCCCACTGCCTGCTCGCGCCTCTCCCCTTATCTGGCCATGGGTTGCCTCAGCCTGCGTGAAATCGTGCAAGCCACGCACCGCCAGCTGCAACGCCTGCCAGAGGACAGTACACGCCAGCGCAAGGGCTTGCAGGCTTTCATCAGCCGCCTGCACTGGCATTGTCATTTCATGCAGAAGCTGGAATCCGAACCGGAAATCGAATGGCGCAACATGCACCGTGGCTACGACGGCCTGCGTGAGACGGAACATGACGAAGCCCGCTTGCAGGCGCTGATGCAGGGCCGCACCGGCTGGCCGCTGGTGGATGCCTGCGTGGCCATGCTCAATCACACCGGCTGGCTGAACTTCCGCATGCGCGCCATGCTGGTATCGGTGGCGGCCTACCCGCTGTGGCTGCACTGGCGGCCGGTGGGGCTGTGGCTGGCGCGGGCGTTTCTGGATTACGAACCCGGCATCCACTGGAGCCAGTTGCAAATGCAGTCCGGCACCACCGGCATCAACACCACCCGGGTGTACAACCCGGTAAAGCAGGCGATGGATCACGACCCGCAAGGCCGCTTTGTGCGCCGCTGGCTGCCGCAGATGCAACAGGTGCCTGATGGATGGCTGTTCGAGCCGTGGAAAATGCCGGACAGCCTGCGCCAGCAATACGGCCTGATCGGTGAGCAGGCGCTGCCAGCACCGCCATGCGAACTGGAAAGCGCAACGCGGCTGGCCAAGCAGCGCCTGCATGCCTGGCGCAAGCAGCCGGAAGTAAAGGCCGAAAAAGCGGCCATCGTCGCGCGCCATGGTTCGCGCCAGCGCCCGCCGGGCAAGCGTACAAACCGACGTCGGCCAGACGTGCAACAGCAGCTGGGTTTGCCGCTGGACTAGCCAGTCAGGGCCTGCAAGAACAATCACTCCGCACGTTTACTGGCTGTGTGATAAGTAGAAGCACCGATGACACCCGTCCGCCAAACAAGGTATGGTTGCCATTCCTCCTTTGTAGACGACTCTTTTCCCACGCCAGGCGTGGGATTTCTTTGTCCGCCATGCCAGTACTTGTCATCAACACCAGCAACAGCCTGCCCGGCCTGTCCTTGCCCGACTTCGAATCTGTCAGACGCATTCCGACCGGCACGTACGATATTGTCGGCCGCTGCATCGGCCCCTGTGGCGGCCCGATGTGGATTCTGCGCCAGGGCGAGGATGCCTGGTTGCTTGATCAGGCATTTTACGAATGGCTGCTGGAACAGCAGGCACAGGAACTGCAACCCGCCTGAGCGGCATGGGCATCCTCAGCGACGGATGGCCAGCACCAATACGCCCAGCGCCACCAGGCCAATACCCAGCCATTCCCGCAGGCCGGGGCGTTCACCCAGAAACAGCACGGCAAACACGGCCACCAGTACCAGACTGAGCTTGTCCACCGGTGCCACCTTGCTGGCTTCGCCCAACTGCAAGGCGCGGAAATAACATACCCAGGACGCCCCCGTTGCCAGCCCTGACAGGCCCAGAAACAGCCAGGTCTGGCCCGGCAGCTGCAGTGGATTGCGCCACTTGCCGGTCAGCCAGACAAAGGCTGACAGCACCAGTGCAATGATGCCGGTACGGATCAGCGTGGCCAGATCCGCATCGACATGACGCAAGCCGGCCTTGGCCAGAATGGCTGTCAGCGCGGCAAATACGGCGGACAACAAGGCCCATGGCAACCAGCCATCCATCACGTTTCTCCCTGAGTTTGATGTGCGAACCGGACTGGCCGGTAAAGGATTGCAGGCGTACACTGACGCCCGGTTCATCATTTCAACGACTCACCCGCCATGACATCGGCAAAATCCGTCAGTCTGCTTGTCCTGCTGCTGCTTGCCTTGCAAGCAGGCCATCATCAGGAAAGCAAGTCGCTCAATCCGCTGCAGCCAAGACTGATCAAGAATATCCTGCGCATGCGCTAGGATGCGGTAATCTTTTCGCCTGCCAGCCAGGCGACACCGGCTGCTGGCTGCTCCAGCGCCCACAGCATGGCACGGGTCAACTCCAGCGGTGCCATTGAAAGACCTGCCTGACGATACCCCTGTGCCGTACCAGCCTGCAGGGCTTCGGCAGCCAGCGTGATGGCCAGATCCTGCGGAATGTGCTCAGCACCCTGCTGACAAGCCTCTGCCGAAAAGGAATGCGCCTTGCGACAATTGGCCGGGCGCCATGGATAGATGCTGCACATGCTGTCTTGCAGGAATACGCAAGGCAAGCGCGGGGAAGGTTCCCCGGCATTTTCCAGCCAGGCCAGGCGCTGCTGCAGGCCTTGCAGCAAGTCCTGACGTCGCGCCGCAGGCCAGTCTTGCAGGCAGGCGGCCAGGCGCAAGGCTTCCACCGGGCTTACTTCCACCCGCACATGACAGCAACTGGCACAGCCCGGCTGACATGCGGGTTTCTCCCCACGCAAGGCGGCCTGGGCGACGGTCTTGTCGACGGCCGCATGCAAAAAGCCCACCACGTGCAGCGCTTGTGCCAGTTCCGGGCGCTCGCCCAGCTCCCGCGCCACCCGCTGGCCTACCTGGATAATGGAGGCTTTCAGTGCCGCCTGCTCCTGTTCACCCAACTGCATGCCTGCCCTCTTTTCTGATCCGCCGCCAGCGGATGCCGGCGCGAAATGCTTCCCGTTTGATCATGATCATCCAGTATGCGCTTGTCACATGCCACTACTTTGCCCCGGGATTACACTGTTGTTCATGGCATTCAAACGATTGTTTCAACATGACAGAAGCAGAAATCATTCCGCTGATCAATTCCCTTGAGCACGCCCCGGACCGCGCCATGCTGGCCGAACTTGCCCTGCTGCTGGGTTCGGCCTACCAGTGCGGTGAGCTTGGCCTGGCCGACCTGCACCGGCTGAGTGCGCCCGGTCGCGCCGTGTTCAACCAGTTGTGCGAACTGATCGCCAGCCTGCAACCGCATGGGCTGCGCGCTGAAACGGTAAACCGGTTGCAAGCCATGCTGGGCTGTCGCTGAAACTTAAGATTTGCTTAAGCCTCTCTTGCCAACATGAGAATGGGGAATGGTCCCCACTCTGGAGATTTCACATGTCACTGTCGTTCAATCCGGCGCTCAGCAGCGCCACCTACCCTGTCTCCCGTAGTACTGCCGCGCCGCAGCCCAGCGCAACCCGTGACAAGGATGGTGACAATGATGGCAGCACGTCTGCTGTCGAAGCGGCTGCACCGCGCGCCATCAGCGCAACCATCGGCAATCACATCAATACCACGGCCTGAAGCCAGGCTCCCTGTCCGGCACATGCCGGGCAGGATTTTGCAAAATCAGGCTGTGGCCGGATCAGCCTGCCGCTGTGGCACACTATCTCGCAAGCGCGGCCAGGCCAGGGTCAGCAGCACACCACGCATGGCCATCAACACCAGCAGCGCCGCCCAGATTCCGTGATTACCCAGTCGTGGCTGCAACAGCCACAGGGTGGGCACATAGGCAGCAAAACTCAGCAGCATGCCATTGCGCAGCACAGCGGTACGCATGGCACCCATGAACACCCCGTCCCAGAAAAAAGCCCAGATGCACACAGGTGGCAGCAACACCAGCCACGGCCAGTACTGTGCCGCCAGTTGCTGCAATTGCCGGTCCGGCGTCATCCAGGGCAGATAAACCCTACCCAGCAAAGCCATGCCCAGTGCCAGCAGGCTGCTCCAGCCCAGCGACAGCCAGGCACAGCGTCGCACGACCAGGCGTAATCCACTCCGGTTTTGCGCACCGATGGCATGCGCGCCATGCACTTCGGCCGCCACGGCAAAACCATCAAGCAAGCTGACACACACCATGAAGGCCTGCAGCAGCAACTGGTTGGCAGCCAGGGTCAGGCTGCCCAGCTGACCGGCACTGCGTGTCATCAGGGCAAAGGCCAGCGTCAGCAGCAAGGTGCGCAGCATGATATCCAGATTGGCAGCAAACAATTGCTTCCATGCCGCAGCGCCACCGGCCTGTGCCAGTGCCTTGCGCCAGCGCGGCCATGCCACATGGCGCAACATGATGCGGGCCGCCAGCATGCTGCCCACTGCCTCGGCAATGGCCGTGGCCCAGCCGGCACCAGCCACGCCCCAGCCCAGCACGCTGACCAGCAGCACAGCCAGTACCGCATTGAGCACATTCATCAGCACTTGCAACACCATCACCTGACGCGACTGCCCCAGACCCAGCAGCCAGGCAAACTGCGCATAAGACAGCAAGGTAAACGGTGCCGACCAGATACGGGCCGCATAGTAGTTGCGGGTAAGCAGCGCCACATCCGGCGGAGGGGCCAGAAAATGCAATGCCAGCCACAACAAGGGCTGATGCAGCAGCAACAGGCCCAGGCCACCCAGCAACGCCGCCAGCATCGGCCTCAAGCCGGCCAGCACCACCGCTTCCGGGCTTTGCTGGCCGGTAGCCTGCGCCACCAGACCGGTAGTGGTAAAACGCAGGAAACTGAAACACCAGTACAGCACGGTGAAAATGCTGCCCCCCACCGCCACCGCCGCCAGCGCCAGCGGGCTGCCAATGCGCCCCAGCACCGCGCTATCCACCAGCCCCATCAGCGGGGTAGCCAGCGCGGCCAGCATCACCGGAATGGCAAAGGCAATCAGTTGACGGGTGGAGGGGGAATGATAGGGCTGCTCGGCAACAGGCATCAGGAGAAACTCGGGTAAAAGCGCATGGTATCAAAGCACAGCACGCTGCGGCAGCTGCCATGTGCTGGCCATGAAATGAAAAAAGCACCCGTTACAGGGTGCTTTGCGGATCAGCCAAACAAAGGACTCAGGCTTTTTTGACGAACTCGGATTTCAAACCCATGGCGCCAATGCCGTCGATCTTGCAGTCGATATCGTGATCACCAT
>NZ_JAYSDA010000014.1:0-112717 GCF_041914625.1 Aquitalea pelogenes
TCTCTTTCATTTCCACTTCGGTGGCAGCGCCAACCTTGATCACGGCAACACCGCCAGCCAGCTTGGCCACGCGCTCTTGCAGTTTTTCGCGGTCGTAATCGGAAGAGGCTTCTTCGATCTGGCGACGGATTTCACCAACGCGAGCCTGGATGGCATCAGCCTGGCCAGCACCGTCGATGATGATGGTGTTTTCCTTGCCCACTTCGATACGCTTGGCTTGGCCCAGCATGTCCAGAGTGGCTTTTTCCAGGGTCAGGCCCAGTTCTTCGGCAATCACGGTACCGCCGGTCAGGATGGCGATATCCTGCAGCATGGCCTTGCGACGGTCGCCAAAGCCCGGAGCCTTGACAGCAACCACCTTCAGGATGCCGCGGATGGTGTTGACCACCAGGGTAGCCAGTGCTTCGCCTTCTACGTCTTCGGCGATGATCAGCAGCGGACGACCGGATTTGGCCACTTGCTCCAGTACCGGCAGCAGGTCGCGGATGTTGGAAACCTTCTTGTCGAACAGCAGGACGAACGGATTGTCCAGAGCGGCAATCTGTTTTTCCTGGTTGTTGATGAAGTACGGGGACAGGTAGCCGCGGTCGAACTGCATACCTTCCACCACGTCCAGTTCGTTGCTCAGGCTCTTGCCGTCTTCAACGGTGATCACGCCTTCCTTGCCCACTTTTTCCATGGCGGTAGCGATGATTTCACCGATGTCGGAATCGGAGTTGGCGGAAATGGAACCAACCTGAGCGATTTCCTTGGTGGTGGCACATGGCTTGGCGATCTTGGCGATTTCACCTACCAGGGAAACCACAGCCTTGTCGATGCCGCGCTTCAGGTCCATCGGGTTCATGCCGGCGGCAACAAACTTCATGCCTTCCTGCACGATGGCCTGGGCCAGAACGGTAGCGGTAGTGGTACCGTCGCCGGCCACGTCGGAAGTCTTGGAAGCCACTTCCTTCACCATTTGCGCGCCCATGTTTTCGAACTTGTCTTTCAGTTCGATTTCCTTGGCAACGGAAACACCATCCTTGGTGATGGTCGGTGCACCAAAGGAGCGGTCCAGCACGACATTGCGGCCTTTCGGGCCCAGGGTAACCTTGACGGCGTCAGCCAGAATGTTGACACCAACCACCATCTTGGCGCGTGCGGAATCACCAAACTTTACGTCTTTTGCAGCCATGCTCATATCTCCAGAATTCTATGAAAGGATCGTAGAAGGGTGTATGGGTCGGAATTACTCGACGATGCCCATCACATCTTCCTCGCGCATCACGAGGACTTCTTCGCCATCAACCTTGACGGACTGGCCGGAGTACTTGCCGAAGATGACCTTGTCACCAACCTTCAGCTCCAGCGGACGACGTTCGCCATTGTCCAGAACCTTGCCGTTACCGACAGCCAGCACCTCGCCCATGTCGGGCTTTTCAGCTGCAGCGCCCGGCAGAACGATGCCGGATGCGGTTTTTTCTTCAGCCTCAAGGCGCTTGATAACAACACGATCGTGCAGCGGACGAATTGCCATTGATCTCTCCTAAATACAATTGGCTGTTGAAAGCAAAAATGATCTGCCTGGATGGCAGCACGGGGCGGGAATTAGCACTCACCCCTGACGAGTGCTAATAATAGGGACGGCTCAAGGAGGTTTCAAGTGGGGGAGCTGCAAAAACTTTGCTGCCCACCGGGACAGGCAGGGCTCAGGAATCGTCGCGACGCAACACCAGCCAGCTGGGTACTTTAAAGCGCACGATCATGCGATACAGACGCAAATAGCCAAGCACAAACAGCAGGCAGAACAGCATCAGCACCCAGGTATGGTTCCAGAACAACATGGCCGGAACCACCGAAAACGAGGTCAGCAACCACAGGTAAGGTGAGGTCATGCTGTTACGCTGGGTCAGGTGACGTGCATCCTTGGAGCCCACCATCCACAGCACCATGCGCTTGTAGATCATCTGATGCAGATGCAGCGCATCCGGATAGCCTACCGCCCTGCCCTGCAGGAATTTGCGCCGGTAGATGGAAAAGATGGTTTCAAAAACAGGGTAGATCACGCACAGCAAGGGAAACCACGGCGAAACTGCCGGATTGCGCGCCACCAGCAAAACCGACATTTCAGCAATCATGAAGCCAATCAGATAAGCCCCGCCATCGCCGGCAAAAATCAACCCGCGCGGGAAGTTCCAGAACAGGAACCCCAGTACCGCGCCAACCATGGCAAAGCACACACTCATCAATACGATGTCATGCACCTTGAAACAGACATAAATGATGGACAGGAAAATGAACACCGCCACCATGCCGGACAGCCCGTTATAACCATCAATGATGTTGACGGCATGAGCCACCCCGCCCACCGCCACCATGGTGAGCAGCAAGGACAGCCACCAGTAGGAAGCCAGCAGCTGATCAACCCCGGGAATGGACAGCCGGGCCAGCCCGGCGCCTAGCAGGAAATAACCCAGTGCAGCAGCCACAAAGGTAGCAAGCAAGCGAGGCAAGGGGCCGATTTTCTTGGTGAGGTCTTCAATAAACCCAGCTGCAAATGCCGGGAAAGCCGACAGCAACAGCAACAGCACCCACACCGATGTATTGAGATAGCCAGACAGCGCACAGCCTGCAATCAGGCCCAGCATGATGGGCAGGCCACCGATGCGAGGCACTGGTGTGGCATGGAATTTCTGCACGCCGGTGACGTCACCATCGGTCGAAAAGCGTGCATGCAAGTGTGCATACCGAATCAGCAACAGCCCGGTAGTAAAAGAAGCAATCAGTGCAAGCAAGAGAATCTGCAACATGGGGCATCAAGGCCTGAATGGGCGTGGAAACGGAATAATCGGGCCTGCCCGCCGCAGTCGCAAGACTGTACAACGAGAAGCCGGGCAATTTTGTCTTATAATGTCGGCCTTGCAGGCGAGCACAATGTACTTGCCCACGGTGGGCTACTTTACCATGGCCCCGCGCCAAGCAAAAACCACTTACTTATTGGAATTGTTAAATGATATTGGTGACAGGCGGTGCCGGCTTCATTGGAGCCAACTTTGTTCTGGACTGGCTGAATGGCAATGACGAAGGTGTGATCAACCTGGACAAGCTGACCTACGCTGGCAATCTGCAAACCCTCGCCAGCCTGGAAAACGACCCGCGCCACATATTTGTTCAGGGCGATATCGGCGATCGCGAGCTGGTCAGCCGACTGCTGCAACAACATCAGGTGCGCGCTGTCATCAACTTCGCGGCGGAAAGCCATGTTGATCGTTCCATCCACGGCCCGGGTGAATTCATCCAGACCAATGTGGTAGGCACCTTCAACCTGCTGGAAGCCGTGCGGGCCTACTGGAGTGCACTGGAAGGCGAAGCCAAGACAGCTTTCCGCTTCCTGCACGTGTCCACCGACGAGGTGTACGGCACGCTGTCTGCCACTGACGCGCCGTTCAGCGAGACCAATCGTTACGAACCCAACAGTCCCTACTCGGCCAGCAAGGCGGCGTCGGACCACCTGGTGCGTGCCTGGCACCACACTTACGGCCTGCCGGTCCTCACCACCAACTGCAGCAACAACTACGGCCCCTATCATTTCCCGGAAAAGCTGATTCCGCTGGTCATCCTGAATGCGCTGGCCGGCAAGCCCTTGCCCATTTACGGTGATGGCCAGCAAATCCGCGACTGGTTGTATGTGAAAGACCATTGCAGCGCCATCCGCACCGTGCTGGCGCAAGGTCGCCTGGGTGAAACATATAATGTTGGCGGCTGGAACGAAAAAGCCAATCTGGATGTCGTGCACACCATCTGCACCATTCTGGATACCCTGCGCCCCAAGGCCGATGGCACAGGCTATGCCGAGCAGATCACCTATGTGCAGGACCGCCCCGGCCATGACCGCCGCTATGCGATTGACGCACGAAAGCTGGAACGTGAGCTGGGCTGGAAACCGGCAGAAACCTTTGAGAGCGGCATCCGCAAGACCGTAGAGTGGTACCTGGACAATCAGGACTGGGTCAGCAACGTCACCAGCGGCAATTATCGCCAATGGCTGGAACAACACTACGGGAACAAGGCATGAGCCGCATCCTGATTACCGGCATCAATGGCCAGCTGGGCTTTGAGCTACGCCGCGCACTGGCCATGCTGGGCGAGTGCATCTGCCTGGATCGCCAGCAACTGGACCTGTCCCGCCCGGCGGACATTGCCTCGGTGCTGGAGCAATACCAACCAGACATCATCGTCAACCCGGCAGCCTACACCGCCGTGGACAAGGCCGAGACTGACGCCGAACTGGCCCATACCGTGAACGCAGTCGCACCGGCCGCGATGGCTGACTGGGCCGCAGCAAAAAATGCCCTGCTGCTGCACTACTCCACCGACTATGTGTTTGATGGTGACAAGACCACGCCTTATGAAGAGAGCGATGCCACCAACCCGCAGTCGGTATATGGCTTGAGCAAATGCCAGGGTGAACAGGCCATCCGCGCCAGTGGTGCCAACCACATCATCCTGCGCACCAGCTGGGTGGTGGGCGCACATGGCGGCAACTTCCTCAAGACCATCATGCGCCTGGCGCGTGAACGCGACAGCCTGAATGTGGTGGCCGACCAGATTGGTGCGCCCACACCCGCTGCGCTGATTGCCGATGTGACCGCCCACATCATCAAGCAGTGGCAAACCAGCAAGGACAAGCAGTTGCTTGGCACCTATCACCTGACCAGCAGCGGCAGCACCAGCTGGCATGGCTACAGCCAATACCTGCTGACACTGGCGGAACGTTACGGTGTCGCACTGCAACTGAAGCCGGAAAACCTGCACGCCATTCCCGGTAGCGCCTATCCGACCCCGGCGAAACGCCCCGGCAACTCCAGGCTAAATTGCAGTAAAATCCAGGACGCGTTCGGCCTGAGCATGCCAACATGGCAGAGCGGCGTGGAACAGGTGTTCCAGCAGATCTTCAATTCCTGATGCAGGACGCAAGCAGATGAAACGTAAAGGTATCATCCTGGCGGGAGGCAGCGGCACCCGCCTGTACCCCGCCACACTGGCAGTCAGCAAACAATTGCTGCCCATCTATGACAAGCCGATGATCTACTACCCGCTCAGCACCCTGATGCTGGCCGGGATTCGCGACATCCTGATCATCTCCACCCCGCAGGACACCCCGCGCTTCGAGCAGTTGCTGGGTGATGGCAGCCAGTGGGGCATCAGCCTGCAATACGCAGTACAGCCCAGTCCGGACGGCCTGGCACAGGCCTTCATCATTGGCGAAGACTTCCTGGCAGGCGCGCCTTCGGCACTGGTACTGGGTGACAACATCTTCCATGGCCATGATTTCCCCAAACTGCTGAAGGCGGCCAACGCCAAGCAGCAAGGCGCCAGCGTGTTTGCCTATCATGTGCAAGACCCGGAGCGCTATGGCGTGGTGGAATTCGATGCCCAGGGCAAGGCCTTGTCCATCGAGGAAAAACCGGCTGTACCCAAATCCAACTATGCTGTCACCGGCCTTTACTTCTACGACAATCAGGTTGTCGACATCGCCAAGTCCATCCGCCCCTCACCGCGCGGCGAACTGGAAATCACCGATGTCAACAACCACTACCTGCAGCAAGGCCAGCTGGATGTGCAGACCATGGGGCGTGGCTATGCCTGGCTGGATACCGGCACCCACGAATCCATGCTGGAAGCCAGCCAGTTCATTGCCACCGTGGAAAATCGCCAGGGTCTGAAAGTGGCCTGTCTGGAAGAAATTGCCTACGTGCAGCAGTGGATTGATGCCGCCAGACTGGAACAGCTGGCACAACCGCTGAAGAAAAATGCCTACGGGCAATACCTGCTGCAGCTGCTGAAGTAAGAAAGCAAGCCATTCATGAAAATCATCGATACCGCCATTGCGGACGTCAAAATCATTGAACCTGCCGTATTCGGTGACGAGCGTGGTTTTTTCTTCGAAAGTTTCAACCAGAAGCGCTTTGAAGAAGCCATCGGTCGCAAGGTTGAATTTGTCCAGGATAACCACAGCCGCTCCAGCAAGGGTGTGCTGCGCGGGCTTCACTACCAGATGCCGCCGTTTGCCCAAGGCAAGCTGGTGCGCTGTACGCTGGGCGAAGTGTATGACATTGCAGTGGATATCCGCCGCAGCTCGCCCACATTCGGTCAATGGGTTGGTGTGGTACTGTCCGCTGAAAACAAACGCCAGTTGTGGATTCCGGAAGGCTTTGCCCACGGTTTTGTCACTACTTCTGATTACGCGGAATTCCTGTACAAAACCACCAACTACTACGCCCCAGAGCATGAGCGCAGCATCATCTGGAACGATGCCGAGTTAGACATCGACTGGATGCTGGACAGCACACCTTCCCTGTCGGGCAAAGACATGCAAGCCTGCGCCTTCAACACCGCGCAGCTTTTTGATTGAACGGAACACATCATGAAAGCAGTCATTCTGGCAGGCGGGCTGGGTACCCGGATCAGCGAAGAGACATCGGTCCGCCCCAAACCCATGGTTGAAATCGGTGGCAAACCCATCCTGTGGCACATCATGAAAATCTACTCCCACCATGGGATCAACGATTTCGTGATCTGCTGCGGTTACAAGGGCTATGTCATCAAGGAATACTTTGCCAACTACTTCCTGCACATGTCCGATGTCACTTTCGACATGTCCAGCAACAGCATGGAAGTCCACCAGCGCTACGCCGAACCATGGCGTGTCACCTTGGTGGATACCGGTGAAGAAACCATGACTGGTGGCCGCCTGAAACGCGTCCGCAAGTACCTGCAAGATGAAGAAGCATTCTGCTTTACCTATGGCGATGGTGTCGGCGATGTCGATATTGGCGCGCTCGTGAAATTCCACCAGCAGCAAGGTACGCTGGCCACCCTCACGGCCACCTACCCACCCGGCCGCTTCGGCGCACTGGACATCCAGGCTGACAAAGTCACCACCTTCAAGGAAAAGCCCAAAGGCGATGGTGGCATGATCAACGGGGGCTTTTTTGTCCTGTCGCCCAAGGTGATCGATTTCATTGATAACGACGCCACCATCTGGGAACGCGAACCGCTGGAACAACTGGCCAGCAAACAGCAATTGTCTGCCTTCCGTCATGAAGGATTCTGGCAACCGATGGATACCCTGCGCGACAAGAACCATCTGGAAGAGCTGTGGCAAAGCGGTCAGGCGCCATGGAAGGTATGGGAATGAAGCGTGAGTTCTGGCAAGGCAAGCGAGTTTTCCTGACCGGTCACACCGGCTTCAAGGGAAGCTGGCTGTCGCTGTGGTTGCAACAGTTGGGCGCGGAGCTTACCGGCTATGCGCTGGCACCGGCCACCACACCGAACCTGTTTGAAACCGCGGGGGTTGCCGCAGGCATGACCTCGATCATCGGCGACATCCGCGACCCGGCCAAGCTCATGCAGGCCATGCAGGCCGCGCAGCCCGATATCGTCATCCACATGGCAGCGCAGCCGCTGGTGCGCTACTCCTATGCAAATCCGGTCGAAACCTACTCCACCAACGTCATGGGGGTGGTGTATCTGCTGGAAGCCATTCGGCAAACCCCGAGCGTACGTGCCGTAGTCAATGTCACCAGCGACAAGTGTTACGAAAACCGCGAATGGCTGTGGGGCTATCGCGAAAACGAGGCAATGGGAGGTTACGACCCTTACAGCAACAGCAAAGGCTGTGCCGAACTGGTTACCAGTGCCTATCGCAACTCCTACTTCAACCCGGCCGACTATCAACGCCATGGCGTGGCCCTGGCCAGTGCCCGTGCCGGCAATGTCATTGGCGGTGGCGACTGGGCGGAAGACCGGCTGATTCCCGATATCATGCGCTCCATCGAACAGGCCAAGCCAGTGCAGATACGCAGCCCCCATGCCATCCGCCCATGGCAGCACGTGCTGGAGCCCCTGTCAGGCTATTTGCTCCTGGCAGAGCAACTGTTCAGCTCCGGCAGCGAATTTGCCGAAGGCTGGAATTTTGGCCCACGCCCGCAAGATGCCCAGCCGGTGGCCTGGATTGTGGATACCCTCACCCGGATCTGGGGCCAGGGTGCCAGTTACCAGATCGACCCTGCCGGTGCAGACCTGCACGAAGCCCATTATCTGCGTCTGGATTGCAGCAAGGCACAAACCCGACTTGACTGGCAACCACGCTGGACGCTGCATACCGCACTCGAACACATCTGCAGCTGGCATCAGGCACACCTGACCGGGGCCGATATGCAAGACATCACCATTCAACAAATCAAGGCCTTTGAGGCCCAGCCCGCCAAGGGACAGCATTAATGAGCACACAAGACAAAGCCCAACAACTTCGCCAGCAGATTGCCCAGCTGGTTGATGAATACGCAGCCATTGCCATGGCCCCCCGCCCGTTTGAAGCAGGCAAGACCGTCATTCCCCCATCCGGCAAAGTGATTGATGGCGCTGAACTGAAAAACATGGTGGAGGCCTCACTGGATGGCTGGCTGACCACTGGCCGTTTCAACGACATGTTCGAAAAACGCCTGGCTGCATTTCTGGGAGTGCGCCACCTGCTGACCACCAACTCCGGTTCGTCGGCCAACCTGCTTGCCTTCTCGGCATTGACCTCCCCCAAGCTGGGCGAGCGTGCCATCCGTAAAGGTGACGAAGTCATCGGTGTTGCTGCCGGCTTTCCCACCACAGTCAATCCCATTTTGCAATTCGGCGCAGTCCCGGTGTTTGTCGATGTCGACATCCCGACCTACAACATCAAGCCCGAGCTGATTGAAGCCGCCATCACCAGCAAAACCAAGGCCATCATGCTGGCCCACACGCTGGGTAATCCGTACAACCTCAAGGTGATCCGCGAGCTGTGCGACAAATACGGCCTGTGGCTGATCGAAGACTGCTGCGATGCACTGGGCAGTACCTATGACGGCAAACTGGTCGGCACCTTTGGCGATATCGGCACCCTCAGTTTCTACCCGGCACACCACATCACCATGGGTGAAGGCGGTGCGGTATTCACCAACAATACCGAACTGAAGAAAATCATCGAATCCTTCCGCGACTGGGGCCGCGACTGCTATTGCGCACCGGGCTGCGACAATACCTGCGGCAAGCGCTTTGGCTGGCAACTGGGCAGCCTGCCGGCAGGCTATGACCACAAGTACACCTACAGTCACCTGGGCTACAACCTGAAAATCACCGACATGCAGGCCGCCTGTGCACTGGCCCAGCTGGACAAGGTGGAAAGCTTCATCCAGGCACGCAAGGACAACTTCCGTTACCTGAGCAATGCCCTGCAAAGCTGCAGCGAATTCCTTATCCTGCCAGAGGCTACTGAAAACAGCGATCCGTCCTGGTTTGGCTTCCCGATTACCATCCGGCCGGAAAGCGGCATCAGCCGTGTCGATGTCCTGCAATACCTCGACCAGCACCGTGTAGGCACCCGTCTGCTGTTTGCCGGCAACCTGACCCGCCAACCGTATATGGACGGCCAGCAATATCGCGTAAGCGGAGAGCTGACCAATACTGACCTGGTGATGAACAACACTTTCTGGATCGGCGTGCACCCGGCACTGACCCAAGACATGCTGGACTACAGTGTTGAGAAACTTGAAACCATCATTGGCGTGAATTTCTGAGAGTCACATGAAAATCCTGCTGACAGGTGCCACCGGCTTTCTGGGGCGAAATCTCCTGGCCGCCCTGCAGCAGCAGGGCCATGCAGTGGTGGCACTGGCGAGAGCCAGTAGCAACAGGGAAAGGGCGGGAGAGGCCGGCAAGCATGCCTGTTGGCATGTTTGCTCGGAGGGCTCGCCTGATGTATTCGCTGTCCATCCTGATGTGGAATGCGTGATACACACCGCAACCTGCTATGGCAGGCAGGGCGAAGATTTAGCAACTGTGCTGGACAGCAATCTGAACCAGCCTCTTGCATTATTGAGCCAGGCCATTGTCAATGGCGTAAAGCTGTTCATCAACACCAGCAGCTCCCTGCCACGCGACCTCAATTATTACTCCCTGAGCAAAGCGCAATTTTCTGACTGGGGTGCCTATTTTGCAGGTCAGGAGAAAATTCGTTTTGTCGACATCTGTCTGGAGCACATCTACGGCCCAGGCGACGACACAACAAAGTTCATGGCATATGTCATGGATACCTTGTTGAAGAACACGCCAGAGCTCAAACTGACCAAAGGAGAAGCAGAACGCGACTTCATCTATATCGATGACGTTGTCGCAGCCTATCTGACAATTCTCCACAGCCCACATAAACAATATTACACGAAGTATTCAGTTGGTTCCGGCAAAACAATCAGCATCAGGAAAATGGTCGAATTGATCCACACGCTGAGCCACAGCAGTACCAATTTGCAATTTGGTGCCATTCCCTACCGGAAAAATGAAACCATGCTATCCGTAGCCAATAATACCGATATTGAAAAACTTGGCTGGAAAGCACAAACGAATATTATTGACGGAATTGAAAAGACATTTAAGGCAATGAAATGAAAATACTGATTACGGGTGGATGTGGTTTTCTTGGCAGCAATCTGGCGGCAGAAGCACTGCGACGCGGTGATGAACTCATTGTGCTAGACAATCTGTCTCGACAAGGCAGTACAGATAATCTGGCCTGGCTGCAACAGCAAGGCGAGATTCATTTCATTCATGCAGATATTCGTAATAGCAATGATGTTGCTACGACTGTGCGCCAGAACAAACCCGATGCCATTTTCCATCTTGCGGGCCAAGTGGCCATGACTACATCAATTGCCAATCCCCGCAAGGATTTTGAAATCAACGCACTGGGCACACATAATATACTCGAAGCCGTTCGTGATTTCAGCCCGGAAACCGCCATTCTTTATTCATCAACCAACAAGGTTTATGGCGACCTGACACAATTCAGCTATTCCGAAAATGAGACGCGCTATGTTTGCAATGATTCCCCGGATGGTTTCGATGAGCAGGTAACACTTGATTTTCATTCACCCTACGGCTGTTCAAAAGGTTGTGCTGACCAATACATGCTGGATTACGCCAGAATATTCAATCTGAAGACCATGGTATTCCGTCACTCCTCCATGTATGGTGGCAGACAGTTTTCCACCTATGATCAAGGATGGATTGGCTGGTTTTGCCAGCAAGCAATCGAAACCATTCAAGATCCGTCACACAGTTTTACTATCTCCGGGAATGGCAAACAGGTGCGGGACGTCCTTCATGCCGACGACATGATCAGTCTCTATTTTACCGGACTGGAAAAGATCGACTCAGCTCGTGGCAATGCATTCAATATTGGCGGAGGAATCGGCAACAGTCTTTCCCTGCTTGAATTATTCAACCTTCTGGAAAAAATTACCGGTCAGAAGTTGAATTATACTAAACTGCCGCCTAGAGAAAGCGATCAGATTGTATTTGTCGCCAACCACAAAAAAGCACAACGTTTACTCGGTTGGCAACCCAGCGTTTCTGCAACAGACGGCATCCACAGAATGGTGGAGTGGGTTAGATCACTGAATGAAAAAAATCAATAAAATAGCCGACTTGGTCGCTACAACAAAAATTCCTCCTCATGTTTTTGTTGCAGCGACCTCTTGGCTGTGTAGACTATTATCTGCCTTTTTACAGATCATCAGCATTCGCTATCTGATACAGCTTCTTGGCATTGATAACTATGCTGTTTTTACGCTGATTTCAGCCTTGATTGCATGGATTGCACTCACGGATATGGGTATTGGTACCAGTCTACAGAATTATATTACAGAGTATAAGTCCCAAGAAGAGAGCTATGCCAACTGGATCGCCAGTGCGGGGATATGCTGTTTCATTCTGCTTGGTGTTTTCCTGCTACTAGCATGGCCGATTGCCGCTGTGCTATCCACTCACTACCTGAAAAACGCAACGCTAACAGGCAATAGCGCCAGCACTGTTTATCTATCATTAGTCTTGTTTGGCATGACCTGCATAGGTGGGGTATCTTATAAAATATGGTTTGCCGAGCATAATGGATGGATTGCCAATCTGGTTCAAACAGCCGGAACCATCACGGGACTGATTCTGGTAATCAGCCTTGGAACAATCAGCACACACCCAAGTCTCACTCTGTCAATTTTTCTATACTACCTGCCAACAGCCATGATCCCGACTTTGGTTCTGGCAGGAAAAACCTGGTCCGCCATCAAGGCATGCCATATCAGCGCCCTGAAAAACAAGAGCATTGCGCTTTTTAAACGGGGAAGTGGATTCTGGTTATTTTCAGTAGTTGGTACCATTACCCTGCAGACAGACTATATTGTCATCTCCCAAAAGCTCTCCAGCAATGACATTATTGCCTATGGGATACTGACCAAAATATTCAGCTTCATTCTTATTTTGTATGCCGCACTATTACAAGCCGCATGGCCAGCACTTGTAGAAATGCGCATCAATAAGAAATTTCCAGCAATGAAAACTGCCATTCGACGATATATTTCGATCGGAATGGCGCTGGCACTGCTTGGAATAATATTTTTTATTGGACTAAAAGACATAATCATCCACACATTGACACCCAAGCATGCATTAAGTGTAAGCTTGACGACGATCTTAATATTCGGCTTTTACTTATCCATCAGGATTTACTCTGACACATATGCCATGGTTTTACAAAGCCTGAACAAGACAAATCCGCTATGGATTATTACCCCCATACAGGCAATAATTGGCTTTATTTGCCAGTGGAATCTAGCTGATTACTATGGTATTAATGGCATCCTGATCGGCCTTTGTCTCTCCTTCATTTTGACTGCAATCCCCGGGCTGACATTTTTTACCCGAAAAGAATTAAACAACTTGCTATCAACATAAATTTAAAATATTGCGAATATACTGCACATGAGCCCGAAACTATCAATCGCCATACCAACGTACAACAGATCTCAATTCCTGCAAGGAGCATTGGATCGCCTGTTCGCATGCAATACGATTTTGGATGCGGAGATTGAAATTGTCATTTCGGACAATGCATCTACAGACAACACCGAAAATATTATTCGTTTCGCTGCCGAAAAGTATGGAAAGGAAATACATTATTTCCGCAACGAAAAAAATCTTGGCATTGATGGCAACATTCATCAGGTAGTAAACAGAAGCCGTGGTGAATATGTATGGATGCTATCCGACGATGATGTCATTGCTGACAATGCAATTGATTACGTATTAAACAAGATTAATCAACAGGACTTTTGCTTCCACTTTCTGAATGCCAAACCACTGAATCTTGAAGGCAAAACATCAAAAGTCATCGACACCGATAAGGATATCATTACAACAGACAACAATATTTTTATCGAAAAAATTTGGGTCTGGGCAACATTTATTTCTTCATTTCTGTTCAAACGCGAACACTGGATGAATATCCATAACAGAGCAGATTATATTGGCACGGACATTTATCTGACATACACCCTGTATGCTCTACTAGCCAACAACCCTTCGGCACAAAAAATAATTGGCGCAACTCCAATCATCTTCATCAGAAGTCAATATACTGGTAGCTATCGGATTTTTTATGCCTTTGGCTATCAATGGTTCAAACTGCTGACACACACCGCAGTGGAAATGGGATTTGATCCATCTTGCCTTAATAGAATTGCCAGAAAGTCAATCCTGCGCGATCTGATATTCCGTGTTTACTCGGCAAAACTGAATAGTACTACCAGATTGTCCATTGAAAACATTCGCAATTTGACTCGATACACATACCCGATACCAGCTGCCTGGTTTTCACTATATCCAATCATTATATTTCCGATTTCAATCATCAAATTGGTCAAGCGCATCTCCGGCAAAATTGGCATAAAACCATCTTCACATTTCAAATAATTGTTGATAGCTTCAGAATTCAACTCGACAACGGGCAAGCATTAATACGAACAGAAACAAGGCATATCACCTTGACTTGAGGAGTATTACTTGCCCACTACACTCCAAGTTAGCATGCCAAAACATGGAAAATGAAAAACATCAACCATTGGTTTCGATAGTGATTGCCACATACAATGGTGAAAAATACCTGGCAAAACAACTTGAATCCATCAGGCAACAAACGTATTCAAATCTTGAAATCATCATTCAGGATGATCTTTCGACTGACAACACCATTGCCATTGCCAGCCAAATTGCGGATCAAAGAATCAGAATTCGAATTAATCAACACAATACCGGATTTGTCAAAAATTTCGAAGAAGGACTAAAAGCCTCAAAGGGTAGCTATATTGCCTTATGCGATCAGGATGACATCTGGGAAAATAACAAAATAGAACGCTTGCTGGACCAGATCGGGAATGCAGACTTGATCCATTCCAATTGCAGCCTGATTGATGAGCAAGACCATACCATCAAGCCATTCTGGAAAAACAAGGAACGACAGACCAGCACACTGGCTGAATTGCTATTTTTCAATAATGTCACTGGCTGTACGGCATTACTACGCCGGGAAAGCTTGTTACGCGCACTACCTTTCCCGGAAGGTATTGCCTATCATGACTGGTGGCTGGCATTGTGTGCTGCCAAAGGCAATGGCGTCAGGTTTCTGGATGAGGCATTGGTCAGATATCGGCAACATGCCAATCAGGACACGGGAGCCAACCAAACGGCAAAGCTGCGCACTAAAATTGGCACCGGCCAGAAGCAGTTAAGAAAAAAAATAGCACTGAAACAATTACAGAACTTGCTGGCAATTAATCGAAATGCATTCAGCATGACTGAACAAGAAATTTTTAATCAGGCGATCTGCTTTCATCGCAGCCTAAGCCAGGGAATAGTTCACCCGCAAGCTGCGTTTATTTATTGCCAGCAGTACAAATACATCAAACCGAATATAAATAGCTTTTCATTTATTGATTTCATGAAATTCTTGTATTGGTAAGCCATCAGAACATCCGGGCCTGCACAGACATTACCTGTACTGTCAAAGATAGACTATAGAAATAAACCTCGACGATTAAATAATGGAAAACAAGATTTGTGCCGTTATTGTCAGTTTTAATCCAGAACCGACAAACCTGCAAAAACTGACAGAACAGCTGATAGCTTGCGGCGTTGCCGTTTGCCTTGTCGACAACAATTCGCAAAATAAGGAACAGATTCGTTCTGTTTTTTCTGTTTCATCTGGTGTGCACCCATTCTACCTTGAGGAAAATACCGGCATTGCCCATGCCCAAAATGTTGGTATCCGTTTTGCACTGGATCATGACTATGCCTACCTGGTGTTCTTTGACCAGGACAGCACGATTGATGCCGAATTCATCCAACAGCAAACAGCTGCATTTGAACAACTCAGGTCAGCACACCCCCGGCTGGCAGCCATTGGCCCTGCCTTTGTCGACAAGAAACACGGTTTTCATTACAAGATTGTCAATATTGACCGTCATGGCCGTCGCACCAAGATTGATACCCAGCATATGCAGCAGCCTTTCGCTGCATCGCTGATCATCTCCTCTGGAAGTCTTGTTGCGGCTGATGCCTTGCGCGCCATTGGCCCTATGGATGAGCGCTTTTTCATTGATTATGTCGATACCGAATGGTGTCTGCGTGCACATGCCAAAGGCTACGTCATCTTTGTGAATCCGCAGGTTCAGATGTTGCACGCGATTGGCGATAACTCCCTGAAACTGCTGAAGTGGCGTGTACCGGTGCATAGTGCCTTCCGCCGCTATTACCGTATCCGCAATGCCTTTTTCCTGATGAAGATGCCGCATGTTCCGACATTGCTGGCATTACGGGAAATTGCCTTCAATTTGGTACATCAGTTGGTATTGATTCTGTTTGGGCACAACAAAATGGGTTATGTGCGTTCGTTGTGGCGTGGGCTGAAGGATGGACTGAATGGAAAGTACTGAAATGCCCAAGCTCTTTGCATCCATCGTGCTGTACAAGCATCAACATCAGGATGTGCAACCCACCATGGATGCGCTACTTGGCTGCAACAGCCTGCACGGTCTGGTGCTGGTGGATAATGGTGGCTGTGAATGGGCAGGGCAACTGACACTGCCCAAGGTGCATTACATCCGCTCGGATCGTAATGGTGGTTATGGTCATGGTCACAATCAGGCCATACAGGCATTTGCCGGACAAGCGGATTACTTTCTGGTTTGCAATCCGGACATCCAGTTTCACAGCGCTGATCTGGACCGTTATCTGACAGGACTGAGCGGACGTACCGCGGGATTGTTCATGCCGCGCATCGTTTACCCGGATGGCACGCAGCAGGAGCTGTGCAAACTGCTACCCAGCCCGGCTAATCTGTTTGCGCGGCGTTTTCTGCCCGCGCTGGCAGAGAAGCTGGACCAGCGCTACATGCTGCGTCATGCAGACTTTGACAAGGCCTTTTTTGCCCCGTCGCTATCCGGCTGCTTCATGTTGTTCCGCGCCGCAGCACTGCTGGAGTTGAACGGCTTTGATGACAATTTCTTCATGTATATGGAGGATGTCGATCTGTCCCGTCGCTGCGCCGTACGGTTTGGCAATCTGTATCTGCCACAGATGACGGTGACCCATCATTTTGCCAAGGCATCGTATACCGACAGGAAATTGCTGAAAGCCCACATCCGCTCTGCCGTGCAGTATTTCAACAAGTGGGGCTGGCTGTTCGACCGGACACGCAGCCGACTGAACAAGGCATGCCTGGCGCAGTTGCCGCGGCGCTGAATGGTCTGCTTACGGCTTGGGGCCCTAATGCGTGGTATGGTCTGACAGTTTCCATTCAGCCAGCACGATAGCGACCATCCCCAGCAAGACGGCAAACCACATGGTGGCAAAACGGATGCCAACGGCGGCCAAGACTGCTGTCGGCATTGAAGCACCTTGCCACAGCAGGCTGGCCACGATGACCGATTCGGTGGAGCCAATGCCACCAGGCAACATGGAGGCAGCGCCTGCCAGCATGGCCAGTGGATAACTGGAGAATAGCGGCCACCAGGCCATGCCGGGGGATAAAGACTGCACCAGCCAGACAAAAGCCGTGGCAGTGAGTGACCAGGCCGCCAGGCCGGCGACGGCGGCAACGAGCATGTCTTGCCAGCCCAACCAGCGTAATCCACCGCGCATGCCACGCTGCAGCAAGCGCATAAGCCGGTACAGCCTGCGGCATCGATACAGGCGCAACCTTGCATGCAAGCGTCCCAGCCAGCGCGGCTGCCGCATCAGAATGGCCAGCACCAGCAACACTGCACCAACAAACAGGGCCAGTAGCGGAAACAGTGGTGCAGCCAGCATGCCTGGCATGGCCAGCAGCAACACCACCAGCAAATCCCAGCCGCGTTCGTAGATGAAGGCCGACAGCACCTGCTCGTGCGCAATGCCTAGTCGCTGCAGGTAGCGGATGCGGATCAGCTCCCCTACTTTGCCGGGCGTTGCGGTATAAGCGAAGCCGGACAGGTAAATGCAAAAACCCAGGCCAAATGGCTGCCCATGCCCGGTACGCCGCAGCAGGTAATACCAGCGCAGATAGCGCAGGAAAAAAGACAGGAAGGCCATGCCCATCAGCGCCGGCATGATGCTCGCCAGCGCAGGCAATCGGGCAAACATGTCATGCCGGGCATCCGAAATCAGCAAGGCTGCCAGATAACAGGCAGTCAGTGCGGCAAATGCCAGTAGGGGTCGATTCAGCTTCATGCCTGTGTCAGCGGAAGGACCAGCGTTTGTGTCCCAGATAACTGGTGAACACCGGAGCTGCCACGCCGATAGCGTGGGCGATCTCCCGGCTGAAGTGCGTCACGCCGAGCATGGGCAACAGGTAAAGTGCCAGACCCATGCTGATCAGCCAGGTCTGTATCACCGCAACCAGGTTGACCAGGGTGAAATACAGCGCTGAACGGTGCATGGACTGGCTGCTTTGTTTGAAAACAAACATTCTGGCCAGCACAAAGGCGGTCACCATCCCGGTGAGATAAGCCAGAATCACGGCGGTGGAGAAGTCACACCACTGGTTGTACACAATGCGCGAGCCAAAGTTGACCGCAGCCGCCAATCCCCCGGTCAGCAGGAACACCAGAAACTGGCGCGACATGAAATGACGGATCATCCCACCGCCTTTTGCGCCAGTGCACGGCCATAGCCGATACTCTCGGAAATACCACGGTCTTCCGGGTAGTAATACGAGGTATCCGCCACCCACAGGCCCTGAACCGGCAATGCTGCCGGTGGCAGCTGCTCCAGATAACCCGGATCGCAGATCGGCTGTGCATGACGATAACGGCTGGCCCGCATGGCGATGAAATCGTCGTCCTGCAACGCCGGATTAATCTTCTTGAGATAGCGCTTCACTTTGCCCAGGAACACTTCATCCGGCTCGGCATACTTGGCATGCTCGCCCGGCATGTAAAACGGCACATAAACAATATGCTGGTCTAGCGGGCGCAAATTGCTGTATTCCACCAGACCGGGAATATCCATTTCATCATCATTGGTGTTGAGCCAGAAATTTTCCGTTACCGGCTTTTTCAGCTTGGCAATGACACAGACGACAGCAATGTTCTTGATCTGCTGGAACTTCTGCAGCACATCTGCGGGCAAGTCCGGCATGATTCTGGGGATAAACGGCAGCGGGACCGTGCTGATGACCTTGTCAAAGGCTTCGATCCCGGAGGCGGTTTCCACGCCTCGCACTTTGCCTTCGGCCATCACCACCCGCTTGACCGGCGTGCTCAGACGGATTTCCCCGCCATGTGCGGTGATATCGTCGCGCATGCCTTGCAGCAAGGTTGCCGAGCCACCTTCCAGATAGCCCAGTTTTTCGCGGAACAGGCTGTAGCGCGAGCGACCGATACGGCGGATACGGCTCCAGATCCAGGCCGCAGACAGGTTGGAGCTGTAGTCGTAAAACTTGTAATCAAACAGGCGACGCCACAGCACTTCATAAGCCTCTTCGCCTACCCAGCGGCGGATCCATCCAGTCGCCTCGACATGATCCAGCGGCTTCCAGTCGTCACGCTTGGTAGAGAGAAAGGCATGCAGACCGTAACGGAATTTGGCCACCAGACCCAGCCCCTTGAACCGCAGCAGCGCCAGGGGATTGCCCCACGGTTGCAAACGGTTCTGGTACCAGTAGCCCATTTTGGTTTCCACCCATTTCATCTTGCTACCCAGGTTCAACTCTTCCAGCATCTGCAGGAAGGCATGGTCGGAGATGCAATGAAAATGGTAATAGCGTTCGATATCCAGGCCATCAAAATCAAAAGTGGCGGTCATGCCACCCACCCGGTCATCTGCTTCGAACAGGACCGGCTCATGTCCGTCCCGTGCCAGCTGATAAGCCACAGCCAGCCCCATGGGCCCGGCACCCAGTACTGCAATGCGTTGTTTGTTCATGCTCAGAAATCCAGTACTACCCGGCTGTATTGCGGGTCGTTGAAAGTTGCGTCTACAGCCTTGCTGAAAGGCGTTGGTGTCACCTGGAAAATGGCTGGCCAGTCAATGACCTCGAATTCGTCGTGCGCCACCAGTGCCTTGAGTTGATCTGCCGTAAAGGGCGGATTGCGGTCAAACAGGGCCCAGATTTTGAGCAGGACATAAAACAGGCCATAAGGAATGTGCAGCAGCATGGTCTTGGCTGCGACAGCCTGGCGGATGGCGCGAATGATATCCACGTAGTCGATCTTTTCCCGGCCACTGATATTGAAAACCTGACCGTGGATACCCGACTTCAGGCAGCTGACGATAATGCTGGCAAAATCGCCAACATACAGCGGCTGACGCATATAGCGGCCATCACCGGGAATGGGGAACACCGGCACCTTCTGCATGAAGCGCGACAACCAGCCCAGATGCTTGCGGTCAAACCAGCCGAACATCAGGGTCGGGCGCAGCACCACGCAATTGATGCCACTGGCCAGCACCATTTCTTCCTGCTCTTTCTTGGTGTTGGTGTAATCATCATTCGCCACCGACTCCACTACCGATGAACTGATATGTACGGTGTAAGGAATGTTGTAGCGCTTGATGGCTGCCAGTACATGCTTGGTGGAGGTGATGTTGTTGCGGACAAAGGGCTCCAGCGTGGGGGCACCGATTTGTGCCTGCAACATCACCAGCGCGGCTGCACCTTCAAAATGGCGTTCCCATTCACCAGGTTCTGCCAGATCGGCATATTCAACAGTAATGTCCGGATGCAGGCTGCGCAGGATCTCCAGATTGGTCTTGTGCTTGTCCAGCACCACCAGATTGGTATAGCCCGCTCTTTTCAGGTGAACCACCAGATTCTGACCGACCAGACCAGCGCCACCGGGCAATATTATTTTGCTATTCATGCTTCAATTCCTATCCACTCCACTCAGAGGAGTTCAAAGCCGTTCGTGTCATGCTGTTGGTGACAAAATCCACTACAGGACCAGCTTGCATTCAGGGTTGGATCCGATGGCCGTCAGTGATCGGGTCATCAAGGATTTCCGGACATAGCCACCAAAGCCAGAAAAAAGCGCAGCAGCCCCGTATTTAGCCTTGACATCGTCACGCGCGAGGCCCACTTCGGCATAGCCGACAATGATGCCCTGCTGATTAAGCACCGAGATCCTTTCTGGCACGCGCTGAACAGCAGGGGAAAATATCCAGCCATCAAAACGCAGATAATCCGGCTCATCACGCATTTCATAAACATGGTCGACAAAGCCGATACAGGCACTGGTAGCGGTGTTGATGGCAGGCCGACCGATATTGGCACGCATGCTGACCAAAGGCTCACGAGAGAAAATGGAAATACCACCACGCTCTACCGCGGGAAGTAACAAACGTGGGTATGCCGGATCAGGGAAAAGACTGAGGGCAAGATCATTATCCTTTACCCCCATCGCCAATGCCAGTGCGGCATGGCTACGGATAAATGTGGTTCTGTTTGCAGAAAGTAGCGCATTAAACTGGAATAACAACATCAACAGCATCAGCAGGACGATACCAATGCTCAGACTGGTTGGAAAAAACCAGTCAGGCCAAGTCACAACGCGGCCTAGTGTCAGTGCCAACGCAGCCCAAGCCATCAGGACTGGCGTGGTATAGCGCGACTCCAGGGCCTGTTCGACTCCCAGCGTCAACCTTCCTGCTCCGGTAACCAGCGCAGTCAACAAGATATAAATCAAAAAGAACACCAATGCCAATACATATGGATGACGCTGTTTTTCTTTTAGCACTCGCAGCACAACCAGTATGAATAGCAGAATGAATACTGCACCGCTGAAAATGGCTATCGGCATGACACCAAGAAACAGGTAATAAAACGGGCTCCCCAGGTAGGTCAGTACATATAGCAGTAATTTTTCCTTGTGTGTCAGCAATAGAGACAAGGATGCACCACTACTAGACGGAGAGTGATAATCATAAAAATAGGCGACAACGCCAAGCACAGCCAACAAGAGCACTATCAGACAATTCTTTACTGGCTGCCGAAAAAACAAGGAAAGAGCAAACAGCAAAGGCAACGCCAATACCCCATTCGCCATGGAGCCTAAAGCAAGGCATGCACAAACCATGGCATACCAGAAATATCTGGCACGCGACTCATCCACACTCTTGGCAAAATAATAAAAAGACACCAAGGGCAATAGCTGAGCAAGAACAAACTGGGACTGAAATGCCTGGTAAAAATTATCTGCCTGACTCCACAGAAAAATCCAGGAGAACAACAACAGGGAAAAAATGTGCAACCAGATTTTTGGCAACTGCCTATCTCGCGATAGCACTCTGAGATAGAAAACAAAAAACACAGCAGAACAGAATACAAAAATGTAATTCACCAGCTCTGAGAAAATATTGGCATCACCAAAAAAAACAGAATCAAACCAGAATATAATTCTTGACAAAACGATACGATGCTCATTGTGCTGCCCCCACCAAACAGCATATTCGCCGCGTTGCAGTTTCAACAAGAAACCCAAGGTGCCATCCCACATATCCCAATAGGGAATGGCGGTATAATTATATACGCCACCAGCAATGGCCAGACCCAACATCAGCACCGTTGTCACCAGCAACATGGCAAACAGCCATTTTGAACCGGTTAATTTAATAATTTCGATCACAAAATATCTTTCCTTGATACATTATCAAAATCAAGAATCAAACGTGGCGTATGAAATAAGGAATAAACTCAACAGTGATAACCGGTTGCCACAACATAATTTTGGAGTCAGACAAAATTGTAATACTGCTCACTTTTTGATTTACCAATGAAGCATCCTGTGAATAAACCAGATTGAACTGGTTAGTGGTTTCAATAAGAGGAGAAACCACAAAGCCGGAACTCATCATGCCGGATACCACATGGAATGATCTGACTTGGCCATTGACCAGTTTCAGCCGTGCCGATAGTAAGCCTGGCTTGAATAACAGGGAAACCAGGTTACCCGGCATGTTTTTCTGCACATGAACCCGCATCATCACCAGGCTACCGTTTTGCGGTACGGAGATGGCTTCACCCAGATGTGCCGTGCGCTTTTCAAGCCCGGCCGCAGACAGCTGCATGATTGGTGGCTGTGTATTCCGTGCCAGCTGAAGATAGTCATTAAACAGACGGACTGGGTGGTATCCCTGCCACAGTGCCATCCAGCTGGCACCATCTTCCAGGGATGGCAAACGCTCATCGATGGGCTGGACCTTGAAGAAAATGTTGGCCGGAGCACGCGATGAAGACAGATGCTGCAGGTTGATTTGTGAGAGTGTGTCGGTATAAACCGAATAACTCTGGAAAATGGGACGAGGCCGCCAGTCATTCCCCGTGGCAATCAGAAAGGCTTGGTCATAGGAATAAACATCACTGCTGCCATGCAACAAGGGAAACTTTCCCTCTTTGGCAATTTCCGTCATGCGAACCTTGTAACGCTGCGTGATGGCATCTGGCTCGAAAAGGCGATAGTAGCTCCCCTTGAAGAGATTGCCATACGTTGAGGCGACTGCCTGCAATGCCTGCTTGGGGAGTGGTTTGTTATGCAGGGCACACACACCGAGCCAGACAATGAACGACAAGGCCAGCACAGAGCGGGCGTTTCTGCTGTCAACCCGGGAGCAAACCAGGACCGCACAAATGGCGAGGCTGCTGGCGGCAATCACCGCGTGGCCATCATGTCTGACGAAGCCGGCCTTGAAGGTAATGAACAAAGTGACAAACAGACAGGCCAGAAAGAGCATCTTGTCGAAAAAATGCAGTTCCAGCTCTCTTGCAGCGACAACCAGCAGCAGGATGGCCGCCAGCAGGTACAACAATAGTTCACTGACGCGGCTGTTGTAGGCCATCGCCTCGGTATAACCCGAAATGATCGGGAGCATGGACCGGAAGTAATCCGGCAATGCATCCATCGGCTGTCCTGCCAACCACCAGAATCCGGCCATGGCGGCAAAAGGAAGTATCACCACCAGAGCGGCGAGCAGCCATTGCTTTCTTCTGAACAGGAAGGCAGAGGAAAGCACCATTCCGCACAGACAGGTCACCAGAAACGACCCTTTGACCAGCACAATCATGCCGAAGGGCGCAAACAAGGCCGAGACCAGCAGCAACCTGCCCAAGTATTGCCCTGGCATCCGCAGCAGGCTCCAGTCCAGCCTGGTCAGCGCAGCAAACACCAACAGCGGATAGACCAGGAAACGCGGATCAAACGCGAAGTTGACCGCCAAAACCAGTACCAGGAACAGCGTCATCCGCAAGGACAAACTGGCGAAATTCAGAATCGCGGCCAGAAAGAAACAACTACCCAGGAAAAAACCTGACCAGAGCATGCTGTGCGCGACGGCAGGATGGTATTTATTGGCATAGACCGATGCGTAAGGCCCGAATGTAAAGATCAGGTCGCGACCAAACACCATGCCCTTGGCCAAGGCCTCGTTGACTCCCAGTTGCCATGATTCGTCCAGACCACCGGATGGCATACCGGGCATCAAAGGGACAAAAACTGCATACACAGTCAGGAGCAATAGCCAGAACTGGAATTTGCTGCGGTTCGAGGTGAAATTCGGCTTCATGTAATCGCGGTTCTGCTGGTCAGATATTCATCTGGTTGAAAATGACACGAGGCAAATGCCGGATGATAAGCATGATCAACTGCCACTTGGCCGGTGCATAAATCACGGCCTTGCCGCGCGCCACACCGGATACGATATTGCCGGCCACCTGCTCCACGCTCGCCAGTTTTGCGCCGCTGCTCTTGAGGTGAGCGGTCATCGGGGTGTCGGTCGGGCCTGGCTTGACCAGCACCACCTGAATCCGGCTGCCGGCAAAGCGATGTTGCAGGCCTTGCGCATAACGCGTCACCAGGCCTTTGGCGGCGCCATACACATAATTGGACTTGCGGCCGCGATCCCCCGCCACCGAGCCAATCAATACCAGCTTGCCCTGCCCTGCCTGTTCCAGATGCGTGGCAAAGGCTTCGGCAAACAGCACCGGCGAAATGGCATTCACTTCCAGTGCGGTACGATTGTCCTGCAGGTCTTGCTGGCAAAGCGCCTGCTCGGGCAGGGAGCCATGGGCGATCAGTACAATGTCCGGACTGATGGTGGCGCAGGCCTGCTCTACCGTACTGGCAATGGCCTCCGGCTGCAGAAAGTCGCTGCAGATGGTCTGGATCCGGCACTGCGGAGCACGCACACGCAAATCCGCAGCAACCCGGTCGGTACGTTGTAGATCGCGTCCGATCAGCACCATTTCGTCCACACCTTGTTGCAGCCACAGGCGGGCACAATGCTCGGCCATGGCGGAGGTGGCACCCACAATCACAATTTTACGCATGCTAGACATCAGTATCCGATCAGACGGCGTGACAGGGCGGAACTGAGGCCCGGATCACGATAGTTGAGGAATTCGGCAAGCCGGGGATAGCCGGCCTCGAACAAATCGCGCGGCATGCGCGCATCCTTGGCCATGTACAGCCTGCCACCGGCTTCGCGCACGATGGCATCAAGCCTCTCGAACAAGGCCAGGGTCGGTGCGCCCTTGTTGGGGAAATCCAGTGCCAGCGTCACGCCCGGCTGTGGAAAGCTCATCATGCCCAAGGCCTGGCGGTTACCGAAAGTTTTCAGCACAGCCAGGAAGGAACCTGCACCGGAACGGGTAATTTCTTTCAGCATGGCAGCGACGGCATCCTGGCCAACGTGCCGTGGCACCACACTCTGGTATTGGTAAAAGCCGCGCGGGCCATAGATGCGGTTCCACTCCAGCAAATTGTCCAGCGGATAAAAATAGCTGGCATAGTGCTGGATACGGCGCCCGGTTTTACGTGCATGTGCATGGAAATAAGCCGCATTGAAGGGGCGCAAGGACAGCGGATTGATGAGTGAAACCGGCGGCACCAGGGGAACCGTCAATGCCTTGGCCGCGGGTTCCGGTTGCCGGTTGTCTGCCGTGGCAGGATTGCCGCGCATGAAGATGCCACGACTGTGACTGCCAGACATGCAGTCGATCCAGGACACGGTATGTTCCCATTGTGCCTCGGAGGCATCGGCCAGCTCAAAAAAGTCATCCAGCGAATGGTAAGGACGGGTTTCCGTCTCCATCCACGGCCCGGCTACCGGCCGCAATTGCAGGCAAGCCTGGGTAATCACACCGGTCAGCCCCAGCCCGCCCACGGTGGCGGCAAACCAGTCTGCATTCTCTGTCGGACCGCACTCGATGACGCTGCCGTCAGTGCGCAGCAGGCGCAGCTGGCGGACATGGTCGCCAAAGGAGCCGTGTACATGATGATTCTTGCCGTGTACATCGTTGGCGATGGCACCACCTACGGTCACCAGCTGGGTGCCGGGAGTGACCGGCAGGATCCAGCCCCGGGGAATGAAAGTGCGCTGGATATCCCGCAGCAGGATGCCGGCTTCGCACACCAGCAGGCCAGTCTCAGGGTCGAATGAAACGTAGTGATCCAGCGCGGTGGTTTTCCACAGCGCACCCTGTGGATTCAGGCAGCTGTCGCCATAGCTGCGGCCCATGCCGTGTGGCAATGCGCGTTGCCCATCGGCTAGCGGGGGTAAGCTGCGGGTACTGGCAAGCATGCTTACTGCATGTGGCTCACCACTGAGCCGGCCCCATGAATACACCTTCATGCCATGCCTCCTACCGAACCGGCCAGCAGCAACAGGGCAAACAGCAGTCCGGCCATCAGGCTTGCCTTGTCCTTGACGGCAAACACCAGCGGGTCGTCATGCATTTCGCCGCGTGCCGCGCGCAGCCACATCCAGCTGATCCAGAACAGCATCACCGGCACCGTTCCCCAGATCCACTCCGGGTGACGGTACAACAACAGCACTTCCTTGCTGTTCAAGTACATGGCCAGCACCAGTACGGCGGAAAATCCTGAAGCAACCCCCAGCATTTGCACCAAGGGCGCATCTGTTGAGTAATAACCACGGCCATGGGCCTTGTGCTTGTTGTGCAGGATCTGCATTTGCAGTTCGGCAAAGCGTTTGACAAAGGACAGCGACAGGAACAGAAAACCGGAAAAAGCCAGCAACCAGAATGACATGCTGATGGATACTGCTGCCGCCCCGGACAGTATGCGCAAGGTGTAGAGCAAGGCCAGGGTCAGACAATCGACCAGTGCCAGCTGCTTGAGCTTGAGCGAATACAGGCAGGTCAGCAGAAAATAGCCCACCAGCCAGGGCAGGAAACTGCCACCCACCTGGCAGGCAATGCCAAAGCTGGCCAGCAGCAACATGGGTGCGGCAATACAGCCCTGCCAGACCGGGACCGAACCCGAAGCAAACGGACGCTGGCATTTGCGCGGATGGGCGCGGTCGCTTTCCAGGTCCAGCAAGTCATTGGCGATATACACCGACGACGCACACAAGCTGAAGGCGAGGAAACCCAACAGCAAGGACAGCCATGCATCCATGTCGGCAATGCGATGGGCGGCAATCAAGGGAATGAACAGCAGGATGTTCTTCAGCCACTGGTGCATGCGCAATACGCGCCGCCAAACGGCAATGCCCTTGCAAGGACCGGCGAATACCTTTTCGACATCTACGCAACTTTCAGCATCTTGCTGCACGGTAGCTGATGCATTCACCACGACACCCTTGCGTGCGCGCTCCCAGACTGCAATATCGGCAGTGGAGTTGCCCGCGTAATCGAAACCCTTTTCACCAAAGCGCTGCACCAGCGCATCAGCCTTGTTGGCTCCCGCCAGATTGACGGCCCCTTCGCTAGCCATCACCTCGTCAAAGACCTGCAGGTGCTCAGCAATACGTTGGGCAATTTTCTGGTCGGATGCAGTACACAGGATCAGCCTGCGCCCCTGGGCATGTTGCGCGCGCAGCCAGTCCAAAAAAGGCTGGTTATAAGGCAGGCTTGCCGGATTGAAATCACCTGCTGCTGCCACTTTTTCCTTGAGGACTGCCTTGCCTTGCAGTAGCCAGCCCGGCAGACAAAACGCGGCAAGCGGCTTGGTCTTCAACATGCTCAAGGTGGACTCATGCAGCATGTCGGAGTAAATCAGCGTTCCGTCCAGATCGACACACAAGGGGGGATGATTATTCATTGTCAATTGTTACATCCTGAACAGCAAACATGGGGACATGGCAAGCGGCGTGATTAAACTACAAGATCCGGTATCGCCTAAGCGCAGGGACAGCCGCCAAATTGTCGAATCCACATCAATAACCTTGGCCTGGCTTGGCCATGGCAATCATCTCTGCCAGCAAGGCACCGGCCACAAACAACAACAACTGCAGCATGTGATCGCGGAAGATGCTTTCGTTGAGCATGCGCCCCAGGAAACCACACACCATCAGCATCAGCATCAGCCCGCGCACATCCTGCTGATAGCGGAAGCGCCGGTAGCCGGTGACAAACAGGCTGGCACAAAACAGCAGCCACAGCACAATGCCCGGCACACCCAGAGCCAACCCAAGGTCGATGAAGCCGCTATGGGCATGCCCCAGATTATTCTTGATGCCCAAGCTAGTGGCAGCCTGGGCAAATACTTCGCGCATGAAGCCGAATCCAAGGGGATGGCTGGCAATCATGTCCAGACCACTGTGAATCCAGGCCACGCGTTTGAAGGCCGAGTCATCCACCGGTTCGCCGTTTGACATCAGCGGCAGGGGGCCTAGCTGCGTCCAGCTGGGATGATGCTGGTAGTCCCAGCCTGCAGCCACGGACTCGGTAAACGCCAGATTGCGACTGTCCTGCTTGATGGCATACACCACCAAGCTACTCAGCGTTCCAATCACCACCAGCCAGATCAGCAATAACTTGGCCCAGCCATGCTTCACCCCCTGGAAAATGGAATATAACAACAGCATGGAAAAGCTGAGGTAGACCATACCTATCATGCCGTTGCGCGCAGCAGCATGCAGGCTGACGAACACGAACAAGGCCAGAATGGCCAGCAGCCATGGTTTGCTGATGCGGCTGACCCGTTGCCGGCCCCAATGACCAAAACACAGGGTAGCGACGACAAAGGCCAGCACAAAGTTGATCAGGAAGGTGAACTCAAGATACGTGGGTGTGGAAAATGTTTCGCGATAAGGCCAGGTACCAGTCGCAAGATACTGGTAGGCCTCAAGGCCGAACTCGGCCAGCGCCAGCGCTACCCCACCGGCAATCACGACATCAATGATGGAATACTTGCGCCATACCCGGTACAAAACCATCCCGATAAAGAACCACAAGGTAGCCATGCCCAGCTGGCTGCGCAGTTCCGCCATGGAAATGGCTGGCCAGCGTGATAACAACAAGGTATGCAGAGTGGCATAAGCCATGAACAGGGCCAGCAGGATGATGGGATATCTGGCAGCGCGGAAGGTGGGCCAGCTGTGGCGCAATAAAGGCAGCGCCAACAGCAGCAGGCCGCCTTGCAAGGCATAGCGCAGCGCTACCGTATGCCCCACACTGCATACGGCAACATAGATGAAAGACAGCAACAGTACCGCTATTGCGTGCCAGCCCTTGCTGGCCGCCGTGTCGCTGATCGACAGGAAACGACTCATGAATACCTCATACATGGCAAACAATGATGGCCAGGCATGCATCTCGCCGTGTACACACGGTGTGCAGGCAGCCACATTCCAAAATGCGTGCGGACCGAGCAGATGGTGTGCAAACCAGTCTGCATAATCAAAATCAAAAACGGCACATTGTAACAGCTGCCTTGAGTACAGCCACATACCGCATGCGTAAAGAAAAAGCCCGCTATACGGCGGGCTTCTTTACTCAAGCAATCAGGCAGTCCCTGCTTACCACACCTGCAGGTAGCTCAGGATGCCTTCTGCCGCCTGACGGCCTTCGAACACGGCACGCACCACCAGGTCGGCACCGCGTACCTGGTCGCCACCGGCGAAGATCTTGGCGTGGCTGGTCTGGTACTTGAACCTGGACTTTTCCGAGGCGATGGTGCGGCCATTGGGCTGGCTGCTGATGCCGGCGCGGTCGAACCAGCTGGCTGCTTCCACCTGGAAGCCGAAGGCGATGATGACGTGGTCGCACTCGATGCGCTCTTCGCTGCCCGGTACGATTTCGGCATTGCGACGGCCACGGGCATCCGGCTCACCCAGGCGGGTTTCGGCCAGGATCACCGCCAGCGCGCCATTGGGCAGTTGTTCGATGCCCACCGGCTGACTGTTCCAGCGGAATTCCACGCCCTCTTCCTTGGCATTGGCCACTTCGCGCTTGGAGCCCGGCATGTTTGCCTCGTCACGACGGTAGGCGCAGGTGACGCGCTTGGCACCCTGACGGATGGCGGTACGGTTGCAGTCCATGGCGGTGTCGCCACCACCCAGCACCGCCACGCGCTTGCCGGCCATGGAGATGGCAGGCTCGTCTGCAGGCAGGGTTTCCATGCACTGGCGCACGTTGTTCACCAGATACGGCAGTGCTTCCAGCACGCCTGGCAGGTCTTCACCGGCAAAGCCACCCTTCATGTACTTGTAAGCACCCATGCCCATGAATACGGCGTCGTACTGTTCCAGCAGGGCTTCGATTTCGATGTCCTTGCCGATTTCGGTATTCAGCACGAATTCCACGCCCATGCCTTGCATGATTTCGCGGCGGCGCTGAACGACTGCCTTTTCCAGCTTGAATTCCGGGATGCCGAAGGTAAGCAGGCCGCCGATTTCTTCGTAGCGGTCATATACCACCGGCTTCACGCCGTTGCGTACCAGCACGTCGGCACAGGCAAGGCCTGCCGGGCCGGCACCGATGACGGCAACCTTCTTGTCGCTCCAGATTACCTTGGACATGTCCGGACGCCAGCCAGCTTTATAGGCTTCGTCGGTGATGTATTTTTCGATGCTGCCGATGGTAACGGCACCGAAACCACCCTGATTCAGCGTGCAAGAGCCTTCACACAGGCGGTCTTGCGGGCATACACGGCCGCAGATTTCCGGCAGGCTGTTGGTCTTGTGCGACATTTCGGCCGCTTCGAACAGCTTGCCTTCAGTCACCAGCTTCAGCCAATTGGGAATGTAGTTGTGTACCGGGCATTCCCATTCGCAATAGGGGTTGCCACAGGACAGGCAGCGCCCGGCCTGGTCGGCGGCGTCCACCTTGTGCAGCGGTTGATAGATTTCCTTGAACTCAATCTTGCGCACCGCGGCTTCAACTTTTTCGCCGGGGTTGCGGGAGAGCTTCATGAACTGAAAAACATCACCTGACATCGTTTTCTCCCTGTTTGGGAGTGGGGAGTCGGGAGTGGGGAGTAACCCCGGCCCGACCAGCCCACTTAATCTTTCAATTTGTTTCGCAAACTGCTGATCAATGCAGAAAGCAGCTTTCCGGTTTTGTTAAGTGCCGGGATGGCAGTATGTTGCTGCGGGAGATAACCCAACCGAACCGCGAGTTCCAGCTGTGTATCCATCTCGCTGAGTGAGCCGCGTGCCACTACCAGAAAATGGACATAGTCTCTGGTTGTACTGCGTGCGGCTCCTTCAGCAATATTGGAAGGAATGGACACTGCTGCACGCCTGAGCTGGGCTGTCAGGCCAAACTTTTCTTCGGCGGGAAAGCTGGCAGTCAATTGATATATCAACTGCGCCAGGTTCATGCTTTCCTTCCATGCCTGTAGCTGCTTGTGCGGCTTGTCCACTCCCTACTCCCTACTCACCACTCCCGGCTTACCTCAATCCTTGAGCAGGCTGTCCAACGTGGCGGCCTTCGGCTTCACCAGCCAGAAGTAGTCCACGTAGTCGTCGAAGTTTTGCAGCATGGCGCGGCCGGTTTCGGAGCCGGTCAGCTCGACATGCTTGGCAATCTTCTCCAGCAGGAAGGCACGGTACATGCCCATTGCTTCGCCGTTGATCAGATGAATATCGACCAGTTCATTGTTGTAGCGGTAGGCAAAGCGCTCGCCCGGGTCGTAGACGAAGGCGAAGCCACCGGTCATGCCGGCACCGAAGTTGTAGCCGGTTTCGCCCAGCACGATGACGGTACCGCCGGTCATGTATTCGCAGCAGTGGTCGCCCGCACCTTCGATGACCGCCAGCGCGCCGGAGTTACGCACACCGAAACGCTCGCCGGCCACACCGGCGGCAAACAGCTGGCCACCGGTGGCACCGTACAGGCAGGTGTTACCGATGATGATGGCTTCGCCGCTTTCATACGCCGCATTCTTCGGCGGGTAGATGGTGACGCGGCCACCGGCCATGCCCTTGCCCACGTAGTCGTTGGCATCGCCTTCCAGTTCCAGGTGCAGGCCAGGCGCGTTCCACACGCCAAAGCTCTGACCGGCGCTGCCGGTGAACTTGACCTTGAGACAGCCAAACGGCAGGCCAGCCGCACCGTGTACACGGGCGATTTCGCCGGACAGGCGGGCACCGATGGAACGGTGGATGTTCTCGATCGGGTAGGACAGCTCCAGCATTTGCTTGTTATGGATGGCAGGCAGCGCATCGGCCAGGATCTGCTCGGCCAGCTCGCCCTTGTCGAAGGACGGGTTGCTGTCGCTGATGCAGAAGCGCGGCACATCATCCGGCACCGTGCCTTGCGACAGCAGCGGCGACAGGTCCAGCTTGGCTTGCTTGGTGGTTTCTCCTTCCAGCAGTTCCATCAGGTCCATGCGGCCGATCAGCTCTTCCATGCTGCGTACGCCCAGCTTGGCCATCCATTCGCGGGTTTCGCGGGCGATGAACAGGAAGTAGTTCATCACCATTTCCGGCAGGCCGAGGAAGTACTTGGAGCGCAGCTTGATTTCCTGGGTGGCCACGCCGGTGGCGCAGTTGTTCAGGTGGCAGATACGCAGGTATTTGCAGCCCAGCGCCACCATCGGGCCGGTACCGAAGCCGAAGCTTTCCGCACCGAGGATGGCTGCCTTGATCACGTCCAGACCGGTTTTCAGACCACCGTCGGTCTGCACCCGTACCCGGCCACGCAGGCCGTTGGCACGCAGTACTTGTTGTGCTTCGGACAGGCCCAGTTCCCACGGCGAGCCAGCATATTTCACCGAGGTCAGCGGCGACGCACCAGTACCACCGTCGTAACCGGAGATGGTGATCAGGTCGGCATAGGCCTTGGCCACACCGGCGGCAATGGTGCCCACGCCCGGCTCAGCAACCAGTTTTACCGACACCAGCGCGGTCGGGTTGACCTGCTTCAGGTCGAAGATCAGCTGGGCCAGGTCTTCGATGGAGTAAATATCGTGGTGCGGCGGCGGCGAAATCAGGCTGATGCCTTCCTTGGCGTGACGCAGGCGGGCAATCAGGCCGGTGACCTTGTCGCCCGGCAGCTGGCCACCCTCACCCGGCTTGGCGCCCTGGGCCACCTTGATCTGCAGCACTTCGGCATTCACCAGGTAATGCGGGGTGACGCCAAAGCGGCCGGAGGCCACCTGCTTGATCTTGGACATCTTTTCGGTGCCGTAGCGGGCGGCGTCTTCACCACCTTCACCGGAGTTGGAACGGCCACCCAGACGGTTCATGGCGGTTGCCAGTGCCTCGTGGGCTTCCGGCGACAGCGCGCCCAGCGACATGCCGGCGGAGTCGAAACGCTTCAGAATGGCTTCGATCGGCTCGACTTCGTCGATGGAGATCGGCTGTTCGGCCAGTTTCACCTTCATCAGGTCGCGCAGCATGGCTACCGGACGGGTGTTCACCGTGTCGGCGTATTGCTGGTAGGCCTGATAGTCGTCGTTCTGTACCGCTTTTTGCAGCAGCTGCACCACGTCCGGGTTGTAGGCGTGGTATTCCTCGCCGTGCACGTACTTGAGCAGACCGCCTTGCGAAATCGGGCGCATCGGGTTAAAGGCAAAGCGCAGCAGTTGTTGCTGGTCGTCTTCGAAGTCCTCGAAGCTGGCACCGGATACGCGCGACACGGTGCCCTTCAGGCAGAGGTCCACCACGTCCTTGTGGATGCCCACGGCTTCAAACAGCTGGGCACCGCGATAGGAGGCGATGGTGGAAATACCCATCTTGGACAGCACTTTGAGCAGGCCCTTGTTGATGCCCTTGCGGTAGTGCTGCAGTGCTTCGTTGATCTTGCAGTTGACCACGCCGCTGTTCACCAGGTCGATGATGCTCTGGTAAGCGAGGTAAGGATAAACCGCGGTGGCGCCATAACCGATGACACAGGCCATCTGGTGCGCGTCGCGCACGGTGCCGGTTTCCAGCAGGATGTTGGTCTTGCAGCGCAGGCCGCATTCAATCAGTGCATGGTGTACTGCACCGGTGGCAAACAGCGCATGGATGGGCAGACGGCCCTGGGTGATGATGCGGTCGGACAGCACCACGATCACCGTGCCTTCCTGAACGGCTTCGATCACGTGCTGGCACAGCTTTTCGATGGCTTGCTTGAGCGAGCTTTCGTTCGGGTCGTAGCACAGGTCGAAGGTGGTGGCCTTGAGATAGGTTTCCGGACGAGTGGTAACGCGCACGAATTTTTCGTGCGACAGCACCGGCGAACGTACTTCCAGACGCTTGGCGTGCTCGGCGCTCTCTTCAAACATATTGCGTTCCGGGCCAAACACGCTGTTTAGCGACATCACCACCGCTTCGCGGATGGGGTCGATCGGCGGGTTGGTCACCTGGGCAAATTGCTGGCGCAGGTAGTCGAACGGCGAGCGCACTTTCTGGCTGAGCACCGCCATCGGGGTGTCATCACCCATGGAGCCGACAGCTTCCTGACCGTCTTCGGCCAGTACGCGCAGGATCTGGTCGCGCTCTTCAAAGCTGAAGTTGTACAGTTTTTGCAGACGGGACAGTTCTTCCTTGCTCACCGCCTCGATGCCGGCATCGTCCTCGATCGACAGTTCCAGATACTTGGCACTGTCCTTGATCCACTGGCGATACGGCTTGGCGCTCTTGAGCATGGCGTCGATGTCTTCCGGCATCAGCAGCTCGCCGGTTGCCAGGTCGGCAGCAAACAGCTGGCCCGGCTTCACGCGGCCCTTGCGCAGTACGTCTTCCGGCTTGTAGTCCCACACGCCCACTTCGGAGGCGATGGTGAGGATATTATCCTTGGTCAGCACCCAGCGCGCCGGGCGCAGGCCGTTGCGGTCCAGCATACAGGCGGCGTAGCGGCCATCGGTCAGCACGATGCCGGCCGGGCCGTCCCACGGCTCCATGTGCATGGAGTTGTATTCGTAGAAGGCGCGCAGGTCCTTGTCGGTGGAGTCGACGTTCTGCCAGGCCGGCGGCACCAGCAGGCGCAGCGCACGGAACAGCGGAATGCCGCCCATCAGGAGGCCTTCCAGCATATTGTCCAGGCTCATGGAGTCCGAACCGTCGGTCTGCACGATAGGGCGCACGGCGTCCATGTCGAGGTGCGGCGAGGCCATGATGCGCTCGCGGGCACGCGCCCAGTAACGGTTGCCCTGCACGGTGTTGATTTCACCGTTGTGTGCCAGGAAGCGGAAGGGCTGTGCCAGCTTCCATTGCGGCCAGGTATTGGTGGAGAAGCGCTGGTGGAATACCGCCAGGCTGGATTCAAAACGCGGGTCGTTCAGGTCCAGGAAGAACTTGGGCAGGTTTTCCGGGGTCACCAGGCCTTTGTAGGACAGGGTGTGCGGCGACAGCGTGGGCAGGTAGAAGGACGGATCGTCCACCTTGTTGGCTTTTTCGGCCTGACGACGGCCCATGTACAGACGACGCTGGAAAGTCAGCTCGTCCATACCGAAAGGACAGTTCACAAAGACCTGGGAAATGGCAGGCAGGCTGGCCAGTGCGGCTTCGCCACAGGCGCTGACATCGGTCGGCACCACGCGGAAACCGGCCACTTCCAGTTGCTGGGCTTCCAGGAATTCCTTGAGGCGACGCAAGCTGCGTGCACCGATTTCACTGTCGGGGTGGTGGAATACCAGACCGGCGGCGTACACTGCCTTCAGCGCGATGTCGGCCTCGGCGGCTACTTCACGCAGGAAACCGTCCGGCTTGCGAAACAGCAAGCCACAGCCGTCGCCCGACTTGCCGTCTGCCGCCACCGCTCCACGGTGTGTCAGTTTGGCCAGCGAGGAGATGGCGGTTTCCACCAGCCAGTGGCTGGGTTTGTCGTCCAGTTGGGTGATAAGACCGAATCCGCAGCTGTCCTGCTCGAAATCCGGGTGGTACAGGGTACCCTGCAACCAGCGCTGTCTGTCCATTGCTCTGTCCTGCTTATAATTGTGAATCGAATGAATTGATTCTAAGGGCAACTTGCTTGACCTTGCAACCAGTTATTGCCAATTTTCTCGCAACGCAATAACCTTTATTTTTCAAAGACTTGATTTAAATTTTCGCCAAAAAAATCAGGGAAAACCCGTAAAAAAAGTCCATTTTTCTTCCAGTTTTGTGACACCCATATTCAAAATTACGACCCATTCTGGTGCACGACTGGCAAATCCAAAATGGCCAAAACCGCCAATTAATGAATATTGTAGGACAACATACATCACTCACCATGCGTAGCGACAGCACTACAGCCCCCGCTCAGGATTTCGTGCGCCAGCTGGCCGACCAGGCCTTCTCGCGTTCGGCCGGAGCACCGCTGATTGCCGGCAATCTGGTCAGGCTGCTGTACGACAGCACGGACAACTTTCCGGCCTGGAAACAGGCCATTGCCGCAGCAGAAGAGTCGGTGTTCATCGAGATGTATATCGTGGCCAACGACGCGTTTGGCCGTGAAATCCGCCAGTTGCTGGCCGACAAGGCCGCGGCTGGCGTCAAGGTATGCCTGCTTTATGACTGGCTGGGCAGCTGGCGGCCATGGCTCACCGGCTTTTTCCGCCCGCTGCTGGCCGCCGGGGTCGAGGTGCGGGCCTACAATCCTCCCACGCTGACTGGCGGCCTGAGCCTGCTGGGGCGCAATCATCGCAAGCTGATCGTGGTGGACCGGCAGGAAGCCTTCATTTCCGGCTTGTGCATCAGCTCCAGCTGGGAAGGCCGGCCGCAAGACGGCATTGCCCCGTGGCGCGACACCGGCCTGTCCTTGCGTGGCCCGCTGCTGAGCGAGGCCATGGCAGCGTTTGCGGACAGCTGGGCCAGTTGTGGCCCGGCGCTGGACGCGCACTGGCTGGATTTTCCCACCCCGATCCCGGACAGCGGCACCATTGCCGCCCGCCTGATTGCCACCACCCCGTCCACCGCCCACATGATGCGGCTGGATTTGCTGATTGCCAGCTTTGCCCGCCGTACCCTGTGGCTGACCGATGCCTATTTCATGGGTACCAGCACCTATCTATCCGCGCTGAAACAGGCGGCGCGCGATGGCGTGGATGTGCGGCTGCTGGTGCCCCGCTCCAGCGACATCCGCTGGATTGCCACCGTGTCGCGCACCATGTACCGGCCACTACTGGAATCCGGCGTGCGGGTATTCGAGTGGAACGGCCCGATGATTCATGCCAAGACGGCCGTGGCAGATGGCCGCTGGGCGCGCATCGGTTCAACCAACCTGAACATTTCCAGCTGGCTGGCCAATCGCGAAATCGATGTCGCCATCGAGGACGAATGCGTGGCTGGCGAACTGGCCGCCCGCTTTTTGCAGGATCTGGAACAATCCACCGAAGTAGTGCTCAGCGGTCACAAGCGCACGCCGGTGTTGACCCACCCGCGCCAGCGCCAGCAAGTCTCCTTCCTGTTTCCCAGTGCCGGGCATGCAGCGCGCAGTGGGGCCAGTGCGGCCGCCCGGCAGGCCGCGCGCATTGGCGATGCACTGGGTGCCGTGGTGCGCGGTACCCGCAGCATAGACAGCAGCGAAGCCACCGCCTTTCTCACCATCGGCCTGAGCCTGCTGGGCTTTGCCGTACTGGCCGCCCTGTTTCCCTGGCTGGTGGCCGGCCCGCTGGTTTTCCTGCTCACCCTGAGCGGTGGCGCCATCGTGTTGAAGGCGCTGGGCCTGTATCGGCGGCGCAATGAAAAAAAACAACAGTTGGCCGAGACAAAAAATAATCTCAAACCGCCAGTCCCGCCTGCGGGCTAAACCGTCTTAAAACAATCCTTTAAGCCTGCTGCGTCCTGCTGAAAGCCTTGCCAGACAAGGATTTCAGCAGGATATTTGATCAAACCTGCAGAATATTTTCACTCTCTGATATTGCCTTGCAACACAAGCACGGTAAAAGGACTACAATGCGCGCTTTCTTGGGATGTTCTCCAAGCCGGCCGACGTGAAGGACGCACGCTCATCGTGCTCCCTAAGGAAGCCGGGGATCTGCGGCCACTCCACGTCAGCCTGCAGGATGCACCCCGGTTTTCGTGCGCACCGCGGCGCAAAGCGCCCCGTTTTTACGCGCCTCAAGGCCAGCCTCGCCAACCCGGCGACTGCGCCCCAACGCGCACCGAGTGACACTGCAGCAAGCTGCGGGCCGACAGGCGTTACAGGTGCACGGTAGTGTCCTTGCCCATGGCAAGGGCTGCCTTCCTGAATGGCCATCCCCGGCTGTGGTGTCCGAGTTTTGACCGACAAGGACTCAGGTATGCGTTTTCACTTCCCCATCGTCATCATCGACGAGGACTTCCGCTCGGAAAACACCAGCGGCTCCGGCATCCGCGAACTGGCAGCAGCCATGGAGGCCGAAGGCATGAGTGTGATTGGTTACACCAGCTATGGTGACCTCACCTCTTTTGCCCAGCAGCAAAGCCGGGCAGCCGGTTTCATCCTGTCCATCGACGACGAAGAGTTCCAGACCGACGACGCATCGGAAAACGCCCTGGGCCAGCTGTACAGCTTTGTGGCGGAAATCCGCCGCCGTAACCCGGACATCCCGGTATACCTGTATGGCGAAACCCGTACCGCGCGCCATATTCCCAACGACATCCTGCGCGAGCTGCATGGTTTCATCCACATGCACGAAGACACGCCGGAATTCGTGGCGCGCCATATCATCCGCGAATCCAAGAGCTACCTGGACAGCCTGGCCCCGCCGTTTTTCCGCGCGCTGGTGGACTACGCCCACGATGGCTCCTACTCCTGGCACTGCCCCGGTCACTCCGGTGGCGTGGCCTTCCTGAAGAGCCCGGTCGGCCAGATGTTCCACCAGTTTTTTGGCGAAAACATGCTGCGCGCCGACGTGTGCAATGCGGTGGACGAACTGGGCCAGCTGCTGGACCACACCGGCCCGATTGCCGCCTCGGAACGCAATGCAGCGCGCATTTTCAATGCCGACCACCTGTTCTTCGTCACCAACGGCACCTCTACTTCCAACAAGATCGTTTGGCACAGCTGCGTGGCAGCCGGTGACATCGTGCTGGTGGACCGCAACTGCCACAAGTCCAACCTGCACGCCATCATGATGACCGGTGCCATTCCGGTATTCCTGATGCCCACGCGCAATCACTACGGCATCATCGGCCCGATTCCCAAGTCGGAATTCCAGCTGGAAAGCATCAAGAAGAAGATTCTGGCCAACCCCTTTGCCCGCGAAGCACTGGAAAAGAACCCCAAGCTCAAGCCGCGCATCCTCACCATCACCCAGTCCACCTACGATGGCATCCTGTACAACGTGGAAGAGATCAAGGGCCTGCTGGATGGCGAAGTGGACACGCTGCACTTTGACGAAGCCTGGCTGCCGCACGCCAGCTTCCATGACTTCTATGGCGACTTCCACGCCATTGGCGAAGGCCGTCCGCGCTGCAAGGACAGCCTGATCTTCTCCACCCAGTCCACCCACAAGCTGCTGGCCGGTATCAGCCAGGCCTCGCAGATTCTGGTGCAGGACCCGCAAAACCGTCAGCTGGATACCGCCTGGTTCAACGAGGCCTATCTGATGCACACCTCCACCAGCCCGCAATATTCCATTATTGCCAGCTGCGACGTGGCAGCCGCCATGATGGAACAGCCGGGCGGCCAGGCACTGGTGGAAGAATCGCTGGTGGAAGCACTGGACTTCCGTCGCGCCATGCGCAAGGTGGACGAGGAATACGGCAACGACTGGTGGTTCAGCGTATGGGGCCCGGACGAGCTGTCCGACGACGGCATCTGCGACCCGGTGGACTGGGAACTGAAACCCGGCGCGCACTGGCACGGTTTTGCCGGCATCGAAGAAGGCTTCAACCTGCTGGACCCGATCAAGGCCACCGTACTGACCCCGGGTCTGGACGTGGACGGCAGCTTCGAAGAAATGGGCATTCCAGCCGCCATCGTCACCAAGTACCTGACCGAACACGGTGTGGTGGTGGAAAAAACCGGCCTGTACAGCTTCTTCATCATGTTCACCATCGGCATTACCAAGGGCCGCTGGAACACGCTGATTTCGCTGCTGCAGCAGTTCAAGGACGACTTCGACAAGAACCAGCCGCTGTGGCGCGCCATGCCGGACTTTGTCTCGCGCTACCCGCAGTACGAACGCGTGGGCCTGCGCGACCTGTGCCAGCGCATTCATGCGCTGTACACCAAGCACGACATCGCCCGCCTGACCACCGAGATCTATCTGTCCGAGATGGAGCCGGCCATGCGTCCGGCCGATGCCTTTGCCAAGATGGCGCACCGCGAGATCGAACGCGTGCCGGTAGACCAGCTGGAAGGCCGCGTCACCGCCGTGCTGCTGACCCCGTACCCGCCGGGTATCCCGCTGCTGATTCCGGGCGAGCGTTTCAACAAGACCATTGTTGACTACCTGCGCTTTGCCCAGGCCTTCAACCGCGAACTGCCGGGCTTCGAGACCGACGTGCACGGCCTGGTGGCCACCGATGTGGAAGGCCGCAAGGTGTACTGCGTGGATTGCGTCAAGTAAACGCGAACCATCAAGTCAAAAGCCCCACTGCAGTGGGGCTTTTTTGTTTTGGCTTACCAGCCGTTCTCCAGCACCAGATGGCCAGGAGCGCTCAGCCGGCTCAGACGGAAGCCCATTTTCATCAGCTGGCGGTGGGTGTCCTCCACCATGGCCGGATTGCCACAGATCATGAAGCGCGAACGCTCCACTGTCAGCGGTAGTCCGGTCGCCTCGGCCAGCTCACCGCTGGCCAGCAAGGCGGGGATGCGCTGTTGCAACATGCCCGGTTCGGCCTGACGAGTTACCACCGGCACATAGTGCAGCCGGTCGCCCCACTCCGCCCACAAGGGGTGCTGGCGCAGTGCGTCAATTTCGCTGCGGTAGGCCAGTTCGCTGACCTCACGCACACAGTGCACCAGCACGATATGGGCAAAACGCTGCCATACCTCGGGCTGCTGCAGGATGGACAGATAGGGTGCCAGACCCGTACCGGTGGCCAGCAGCCACAGGTCATCGCCATCGGGCAGACGGTCCACGGTGAAGAAACCGTTGGCCTTGTTGTCCAGCAATACCGTGTCACCCACCTGCAAACGCGCCAGGCGCGAGGTGAACAGCCCGTCCGGCACCACGATGGAGAAAAACTCCAGATGCTCGTCCCAACTGGCGGAAGTCATGGAATAAGCCCGCCACACCATGCCGCCGTTTTCCAGCGGCAGGCCCAGCCGGGCAAACTGGCCGGGGACAAAACGCCAGGATTCAGGGCGGCTCAGGCGAAAGCTGAACAGCTTTTCACTCCAGTGCTGCAAGGAAAGAATGGTCTGGGTGGTGTATTTTTCTGCTGCGGGGGCGCTCATGAGCAATACCTTAGTAATTTACTCAGGTAATTTACCGCATCAGGGCCGCCGCAACAAGCCAGACCCGGCTTGCCGCGCAGCCCGTTTCACATCTTGACGGCTTAATCGGCCAGTGCCTGTGCCAGATCCGCCAGAATGTCTTCGATATCTTCCACGCCGATGGACAGGCGCAGGCCGCCTTCACGGATGCCCAGTGCAGCTTTCTGTTCCGGTGGCATACCGCCGTGCGACATGGTGTAGCTGTGGTTGACCAGCGATTCCACCCCACCCAGCGATTCGGCCAGTGCAAACAGCTGCAGCTTGCTGGCCACCCGGCTGGCTTCGGCACGGGTGTCTTCCTTCAGCCAGATGGTGACGATGCCGCCAAAGCGACGCATCTGCTGTTTGGCGATGTCATGGCCAGGGTGGTCGGCAAAGCCGGGGAAGAATACTTTTTCCACCTTGGGATGGCCCTGCAGGAAGGCCGCTACTTGTTCGGCATTGTCGCAGTGGCGGTCCATGCGCAGGTGCAGGGTCTTGATGCCGCGCAGGGTGAGGAAGCAATCCTGCGGCCCCGGCACGCCACCGGCCGAGTTCTGGATGAACTTGATGTCGGCAAACAGCTTGTCGTCGCTGACCGCCACCAGTCCCAGCAATACGTCGGAATGGCCGCCCAGGTATTTGGTGGCGGAATGCACCACGATGTCAGCGCCCAGGTCGATGGGGTTCTGCAGATACGGCGTGGCAAAGGTGCTGTCCACCGCCACCACCGCGCCATGCTGGTGCGCCATGGCAGACAAGGCGGTGATGTCCACCAGGTTCAGCAGCGGATTGGTGGGCGACTCCAGCCACAGCAGCTTGGTGCGCGCGCTGATGGCTTGCTGCAAATTGGCCGGGTCGGTCAGGTCGACAAAAGTCACCGTGATACCGGCCGGTGCCATCACCTTGGTGAGCAGGCGATAAGCGCCACCGTAGAGGTCGGCCACGGCAATCACTTCGTCACCCGGTTTCAGCGTGGCGCGCAGTACGGCATCAATGGCAGCCATGCCGCTGGCAAAAGCCAGGCCGTGCCTGGCGTTTTCCAGACTGGCGAGGCAGCTTTCCAGCGCAGCGCGAGTAGGCGTACCGGTGCGGGCATAGGCAAATGGCAGTTGCTCGCCGACTTCGGCAAATTCAAAGGCCGAGGTTTGATAAATGGGGGGCATGACCGACTTGCAGTGCTGGCTGCTGTCATAGCCGGAATGGATGGTCTTGGTGGCAAATTTCATTATTGTTCCTGGTGGTCCTGTGCCAGTGACACCCTGATCAGGACGACAGTTAGCGCCCGACGACCAAGCAATACCAATGGCATGAATAACTGCACGATCATGACTGAAACCGGCACTTTACCGGCAATTTATTGATTATTCCCAAAAACAGACCGCAATTTTCTTTACACCGAAAGGGAATAGGGCTAATTTGCGCCGTCCTTGAATCAAACATTTGTACGAATGAAGCTAGAACGCGCTTTTGACATCCTCTTTCATCAATTGGAAAGCCTGCCGCGGCCAGATTGCCTGAGTGGCAAAGTCGACGGAAAGTGGCAATCCATGAGCAGCAGCACCGTGATGGAGGCTGTCAATGCACTCAGCCTGGGTTTGTTGCAACAAGGCATTCAGCGTGGCGATACCGTGGCCATTGCTGCCGACAACTGCCCCGAATGGGTGATTGTCGACTTTGCCCTGCAGCAGATCGGTGCCATCAGCGTACCGCTCTACCCTACCTGCACGCTGGAAGATGCACGCTATATCCTGGAGCATGCCGCGGTCAAGCTGGCGTTTGTCGGCAGCAGCGCATTGCAGCGCAAGCTGGAACAGGCGCTCTGTGGCCGTCCCTGCCCTTGCTATGGGCTCAAACCGCTAGACGGCCTGCCATGCTGGACGGCGCTGCGCGATGCCGGACGCCTGGGCAAGCTGCAGCAACTGGCGCTGCTGCGTAACAGCATCCAGCCGGATGATGTGTTCACCATCATCTATACCTCCGGTACCACCGGCCGCGCCAAGGGCGTGATGCTGTCCCACCGCAATGTGGTCAGCACCGTCACCGCCACGGCAGATCATACCCGCCTGCCCGCCGGCCAGTGCCGGGCGCTGAGCTTTTTACCGCTGTCGCACATTTTCGAGCGCGCCGGCGTGCTGTATTACCTGCTGACCGGCAGCGGCGTGTATTTTTCCAGCGTCGAGGCGCTGTCCGGCAGCCTGGCCGAAGTCCGCCCGCACACCTTCAGCGCGGTTCCCCGCGTGCTGGAGAAAGTGCATGAAAAGCTGCACGCCAGGGCTGCCACGCTCAAGGGCTGGCAACGCCGCTTCTATCTGTGGGCACTGGCACAGGCCGAAGCCTACGAACCGAACCAGCCGCCACGCGGTCTGGCCGCCATCCGGCATGCCATTGCCGACCGTCTGGTATACCGCAAATGGCGCGCAGCCATGGGTGGCGAGTTACGCTGGGTGAATGTGGGCTCTGCTGCCTTGCAACCGCGTCTGGCTCGGCTGCTATGGGCCAGCGGCATTGCTGTGGCCGAAGGCTATGGCATGACGGAAGCCGCGCCGGTGATCACTGCCAATCCCTTTTCGCCAGACAAGGTACGCATTGGCAGCGTCGGCATCGCTCTGCAAGGGGTGGAACTGAAACTGGCTGAAGATGGCGAAATCCTGGTGCGCGGCCCCAATGTGATGGTGGGCTATTACCGCGAGCCGGAACTCACTGCCGAAACCCTGCAACAGGGCTGGCTGCATACCGGGGACATCGGCGTGCTGGAACAGGGCTATCTGCGCATTACCGACCGCAAGAAGGAAATGTTCAAGACCAGCAATGGCAAGTACATCGCGCCGCAGTTGCTGGAAAACAAGCTGAAGGAATCGGCCTATATCGACCAGATCATGGTGGTCGGCGATGGCCAGAAATTCGCTGCCGCGCTGATTGTGCCGCTGTATGAAAAGCTGCAGGAATGGTGCCAGGAACAGGGCATCACCTATACCAGCCATAGTGAAATGCGGCTGCATCCGCGCATCGTGGAACTGATAGAACGCGAGATCAAGCGCTTCAACCGCCACTTTGGCAGCTGGGAGCACATCAAGAAGTTTGCCCTGCTGGACAAGCCCTGGTGTGTGGACGCCGGCGAACTGGCTCCCACACTGAAGCTGCGCCGCAAGGTCATCAGCCAGCGCTGTCAGGCCTTGATAGAAAGCATGTACCGCCACGCCTGAGTGACAGGCCAGTCATGAAAATCCCCGCCTTGTGCGGGGATTTTTATTGCCCAGTAGCGCATTCAGCGCTGATGTGCCATGTCCAGCTTGCGCTCCACCCGCTTTTGCAGGCGCTCGAAGCTGGCACTCATTACCCAGTACAGTGCCGCAGCACCCAGATAGAGCGGCAGCGGCTGAAAGGTCTGGGCAATCACTTCCTTGGTGGCCAGCATCAGCTCGGTCACGGTAATGACCGACACCAGCGAGGTGTCCTTGATCAGGCTGATCAGCGAATTGGACAGGCTGGGCACGGACAGGCGCAAAGCCTGCGGTGCCACGATGTAGCGCATGGTCTGCCACCAGCTGAAACCCAGCGACAGCCCGGCATCCCATTGGCCACGCTCCACCCCGGCAATGCCGCCACGCAGGCTTTCCGACAGATAAGCCGCCACATTCAAGGTCAGGGCGATGATGCCTGCCGGTACCGGGTCCAGTTCGATACCAATGCCGGGCAAGCCGTAATAGATCACAAAAATCTGCACCAGCAAGGGCGTGCCGCGCATGGCGCTGACGTAAAAAGCCACCAGCTGCGATAGCACCGGCACCTTGCCCACCCGCAGCAAGGCCACCACGAAGCCCAGCAGCAAGCCCAGCACCATGGCCACCACGGCAAACATCAGCGTGTACAGCGCCCCTTTCAGCATTACCGGCAGGGCCGCCGCAATCAGATCTGCCCACTCCATGTTTTTATCCCCATTCAGAAACACTTGCGCCCCTGACCGGCAGGGGCGCAGCAATCAGCACATTCTAATGGTACTGAAGGCAAAACACGATGGCCGCACGGGGCCAGTCCTGCTTACTTGGCGGCGGTCGGTGCCTTGGACACATCGATACCGAACCACTTCACCGAAATCTTCTTGAAGCTGCCATCGGCCTTCATGTCATTCAGTGCCTTGTCCACCGCCTGCTTGAACTTGGGGTTGTTCTTGGCAAACGGAATGCCCATGGTGGTGACATCGCCTACCGGATGACCAGCCTTCAGCGGCAGCTTGGCTTGCTTGATGGCAAACGGAATCAGCAGGCTGTCGTTGAGTGCCGCGTCAATCCGACCAGAGGCCAGGTCTTGCAGGTTTTCCGGCGCAGACGGGTATACCTTCACCTCGATACCGTTCACTGCCTTGACCATGTCAGCGTAGTTGCTGCCCTGGCCCACGCCCACTTTCTTGCCTTTCAGGTCGTCCAGCGACTTGAATACGCGCGTCTCGTTCTTGCGGACGATCAGCTGGGCACTGGAGAAGGTGTAGGGCTGGGAAAAGTCGAAGGTTTCCTTGCGCTTGTCGGTAATGCCCACCTGGTTGACCACCACGTCAAACTTGCCTGCCTGCAGGCCAGCCAGCAGACCACTCCACTCGCCGGTGGTGAATTCCGGCTTCACCTTCAGACGCTTGGCCACTTCGGTGGCCACTTCCACATCAAAACCGGTCAGGTTCTGCTGGGCATCCTTGAAGGTGAAGGGCGGGTAAGTGCCTTCCACGGCAATTTTCAGGGTACCGCGCTGCTTGACGGTATCCAGCAGGTCAGCAGCCATGGCATGGCTGGCAAAAGCGGCAAACAGGGACGCACACAGGATTTTTTTCATTACAGATCATCCATCAGATTATGAAAACAGAAACCTTCCGCCAACCAGGTGGCAGACCGTAACGGGCTGGCGGGGACAGAAGTCGCCAGCATACTCCAGCCTCAGCGGATAAACAGCCATATTGTCAGTGCGGTTCCCACCACCACCACAAAGGCGCGCAACTGGCGCTCCGGCAAACGGTGCATCAGCCAGCCGCCCACCACGCCACCGGCAATGCCGCCAGCCCCCAAGGCCAGCACCGCAGCCCAGTTGATTTGTGGCGACATGGCGAAAATGGCCACTGCCGATGCATTCATGGTCATGGCCAGTGCGTTCTTGGTGGCAGTGGCCATACGCACCTGCTGGCCGGCAATGGTGAGTGCCGCCAGCATCAGGAAACCGATACCGCCACCAAAATAGCCGCCATACACCGCAATTGCACCCTGAATCAGCAGCAACAGCGGGGTGGGCAAGTGCCGTGGAGGCGCATCTGGGTCCACCACCGGCTTGCGACGGAAACTGCCCCAGGCAAACACGCTGGTTGCAAACAGCACCAGCCACGGCACCAGCCGGGTAAAGATGCTGACCGGGGTGGAGAGCAGCAGCAAGGCACCCAGTACGCCGCCAATCAGGCTGACAACAAACAGATGACGAAACGGCACCGGCCCCACGCCACCCACCAGCTTGCGCCCGGCCAGCGCCGAGGTGATCTGGCTGGGAAACAGCGCAATGGTGCTGCTCATATTGGCCGCCAGCGGGTTGAGCCCTACCAGCAGCAAGGCGGGAAAGGTAATGAAGGAGCCGCCTCCCGCCAGCGCATTCTGGATGCCGGCATACAGGCCGGCTGCGGCAATCAGTGCCAGCAGGGGTAGCGGTAAAGGCTGCGAAAAATGAAACATGAACGGCCCCAAGATGGATCAGCCGGGGATTGTCCGGCGACAAGCGCTCCATTTTGCCCGGAATGCCAGGGCATGGACACCCGGATGTTCCCCGGCATGTGCTGCCGGCAATGCAAAAGCGGGCTGGTGCGGCCTTCCTTCCCCTGATAGTCTGGCAAACATGTCAGCGATAGGCGTATGTCATTCAGCGCCACAGGGAGATGCAATGAAGGCAATCAAGATAAGCGCAGCGCTAGCAGGCCTCGTGGTGGCGGGATGGTGTGCCATTGCCCCCGGCATTGTCGGCATGCGCTATGAAGAAAAAATGCGCAGTGACTTTGCCACGATGGCCGACAAGGCTGGTGGTTCCATGCTCAGCCTGCAACAGTTCGACCGTGGCTGGTTCACCTCCACCGCCAGGGTGCAACTGAAGCTGCCCATCGGCAGCCAGGTACAGGTGATTCAGCTGGACTACAAGATCAAGCAGTTGCCGCTGCCTTTCATCCGCTGGTCCCGCACCGACATCAGCTTCACGCCAGTGGATGAACAAGGCAAACCAGGCCTGCCCCTGCCGCTGACGCTGGAAAGCATCCGCAAGACCGATGGCAGCAATGAAAGCCATCTTGCCGGCCATGACGTCATCGTCAACACGGCGGCCGGTACCTTCACCTTCAGCATCGAAGGCAAGGCCCACACCAAAGAAGGCGAGCCGGTCAGCTACGACTTCACACTGCCCACCTTCAGCTTCCTCGCCGCCAACAGTGGCAATAATGGCCTGGTCCTGCGCATGAATGATCTGAAGCTCAATGGCCAGGTGAGCGCTTTCAATCAGCCCGATGCCGCATGGGCCTCACAAATGAAGCAGCAACTGGGCGGTGCCAGCCTGCTGGCTGGTGCCACGCCGCTGGCCCAGGTGGGCCCAAGCCGCATGGAGATCAAACTGGATGACAAGGGTGGCAATTTCGATATCAGCTACCTGACTCATCTGGACAGCCTCAAGCTATCCCCTCCCGGCCTGCCCGCGCAGGAGCAGGACAATATCGACCTCGACTTCAGCTACACCAACCTCAACAAGCAGGCCTTGCTTGCCTGGCAAGCCGACACCATGGCACTGGCCAGCCGTGCCGACCTGCGCAACAATCCCGCCGCCATGCATCAGGCATCCATGGCGCTGGTCTACAAGCACATGGGTGCCTTCCTGGCACAATCCCCGTCCTTCAATCTGCAACGCCTGTCACTGCACATGCCCAAGGGCACGATCCAGGGCAGTTTCTCCATCGGCTTTGATGGCAGCGGCGTCAAGGCCGCCGACATCACCCTGCCCTGGCTTGCTGCACAAGGCCAGCAGCGCAGCACGCTGAAAGCCAGCCTGGCGGTCGAGCGCAGCCTGCTCGACGCCCTGGCCCCTTCCAGCCAGGCCAAGGCACAAGCCGAGATGATGCTGACCCAATGGCAAACGCAGGGGCTGATCAAGAACGATGGCAAGGTCATCAGCAGCAGCCTGCTGATTGATCGCAACGGGGTAAAAGCCAATGGCCAGCCGCTGAACCTGCCGGGCCTCATGTCGGGGATGAACAACAGGCCCGCACCAGTTGCACCAGCGCCGGAAGCTGCGCCGGCCATGCCGACAGCGGCCGAGCAGCAGGCCAGCACAGCACCTGTACCGGCCAGCACAGCACCAGCCCCTGCTGCTGCCCCTGCTGCCACGGCGGCACCGGCATCGTCACCGGAAGCCAAAGCAGGCCAAGGCCACATGCGCCTGCCCGGCCCCCGGCTTGACCTGCGCTACTGCCTGCGCCAGCACGGCGACCTTGCCATCATCCGCTGCGCCAACCGGGGCCGTTAGACGCCAGCCAAACAAAACGCCCCCGGACTTGGCATCCGGGGGCGTTTTTCATTGGGCGTGGGTGAGGCTGATCAGACGTTGAACAGGAAGTTCATCACGTCACCATCCTGTACCACGTATTCCTTGCCTTCGGAACGCATCTTGCCGGCTTCCTTGGCCTTGGCTTCGCCACCCAGGGTGATGAAGTCATTGTAGGCAATGGTTTGCGCACGGATGAAGCCGCGTTCGAAGTCGGTGTGGATCACACCGGCAGCCTGCGGAGCGGTGTCGCCCACGTGGATGGTCCAGGCGCGTACTTCCTTCACACCGGCGGTGAAGTAGGTTTGCAGGCCCAGCAGCTTGTAACCGGCGCGGATCAGGCGGTCCAGACCCGGCTCTTCCAGGCCCATTTCGGCCAGGAATTCAGCCTTGTCGGCATCGTCCAGGTCGGCAATTTCGCTTTCGATGGCCGCACACAGGGCAACCACCGGCGCGCCTTCACGCTCGCCCAGTGCCTGCAGCTTGTCCAGGTAGGGGTTGTTGCTGAAGCCGTCTTCCGACACGTTGGCCACGTACATGGCAGGCTTGATGGTGAGCAGGCACAGCGGCTTGAGGATGGCCTTTTCTTCGTCGGACAGGTCCAGCGAGCGCACCGGCTGGCCCTGGTCCAGATGCGGCACCAGCTTTTCCAGTACGGCGATCAGTGCGCGGGCGTCCTTGTCACCGGACTTGGCTTTCTTGCCTTCGCGCTGCATGGCTTTTTCTACCGAGGAGAGGTCGGCCAGCGCCAGTTCGGTGCCGATGGTTTCGATGTCGGCAATCGGGTCTACCTTGCCGGCCACGTGCACGATGTTGTCGTCGTCAAAGCAGCGCACCACATTGACGATGGCGTCGGTTTCGCGAATGTTGGCCAGGAACTGGTTACCCAGGCCTTCACCCTTGGAGGCACCGGCTACCAGACCGGCGATGTCAACAAACTCGACGATGGCAGGCTGGATTTTTTGCGGGTTGATGATCTTGGCCAGCTCGGCCAGACGCGGGTCCGGCACTTCCACGATGCCCACATTGGGCTCGATGGTGCAGAAAGGATAGTTGGCGGCCTCGATACCGGCCTTGGTCAGCGCATTGAACAGGGTGGACTTGCCAACATTGGGCAGGCCAACAATACCGCACTTCAGACTCATGTCAGCATTCCTTGATTAGGTTCACTAAGATGCAGGCCGGCATGTGGTCCGGCCCGTGAAATCACTTGGCTGCAGTATGCAGCTCTTTCATCGCCATCGCCATGTTGCCGGCAATGGCCAGCGGCAGGTAGGTCTGTGCCTTGAGCACGGCGTCGTCGATGGCGCTCTGTTCTTCGGCACGCGGCTTTTTCAGCACAAAATTCGCCACTTCGTTGCGGTCGCCCGGATGGCCGATGCCTAGACGCAAACGCCAGAAAGCGGGAGAACCCAGACGGGCCGCGATGTCTTTCAGGCCGTTATGACCGCCATGGCCACCGCCCTGCTTCAGGCGGGCCGTACCCGGCGGCAGGTCCAGCTCGTCATGCACCACCAGGATTTCATCAGGCAGAATCTTGTAGAAATGCGCCAGCGCCAGTACCGCCTGCCCGGACAGGTTCATGAAGGTCATCGGCTTGAGCAGCCAGATATCCTGACCTTCTATCGCAACACGGGCAATATCACCGTGAAACTTGCCTTCTGTCCGCCAGTTGCCCTTGTATTTCCAGCACAGCTCGTCCAGCAGCCAGAAACCGGCGTTATGACGGGTTCTTTCATATTCCGGCCCGGGGTTACCCAGACCGACAATCATGCGAATGGAGGACATGATCGGATTTTCCAGTAAAAAGGCCCGCTGCAGGCCTAAGCCTCACAACGAGCCCTTGTTCAGACAAACACTAGTGCTTAGGCGTTGGCCAGAGCGATAGCGGCGTCTTCACCACGTACCAGAGCGGTGATTTCAACACCAGCCGGCAGTTTCAGGTCGGACAGGTGAACAGCTTCGCCAGCCTTGATGGCGGACAGGTCAACTTCGATGAACTTCGGCAGGTCGCCCGGCAGAGCGCGAACTTCCACTTCATTGATGATGTGGCTGATCTTGGCGCCTTGCAGCTTAACGGCTTCCGATTGGTCGGCGTTAACGAAGTGCAGTTGAATCTTTACGTGTACTTTCTGGCTCAGGTCAACACGTTGGAAATCAATGTGCAGAACTTGCTGTTTGTACGGGTGGTTCTGGAAGTCACGCAGGATGACAGCTTGCTTCTGGCCGTCGATAACCAGATCCAGGATCGCAGAGTGGAAAGCCTCTTCCTTCAGTGCGTAAAAAATGGTGTTGTGGTCCAGAACGATGGACTCAGCAGCGCCATTGCCGTATACCACGGCCGGCAGTTTGCCAGCGTGACGCAGGCGGCGGCTCGCACCAGTACCCATCTCTTCGCGCTTGGCGGCGATCAGTTCGTAAGACATGTAATACTCCAGTATTTCAAGTTAAAGGCACCAGCCCCGCCGCGACCAGCGGGCCTGATGTTACGGCAGGCAAGCGCCCGACGAAACCAGTTCCTCATTGAAGAGGTAGGACACCGATTCCTCGTTGTTGATGCGGCGCAGCGTCTCGGCCAGCAGGCCGGCGATGCTGGCAACCCGGATGTTCGGGCAGGCCAGGGCCTGTGCAGTCAACGGAATGGTGTCAGTGACAACGACCATGTCGATGTCGGAATTCTTGATGCGATCCACGGCCTGGCCGGAGAAAATCGCATGGGTGGCATAGGCCAGTACGCGCTGGGCACCGCGCTCTTTCAGCGCAGAAGCGGCCTTGCACAGGGTATTGGCGGTGTCGATCATGTCATCCACGATCAGACAGGTGCGACCGGATACATCACCGATGATGTTCATCACCTCGGCCACATTGGCCTTGGGACGACGCTTGTCGATGATTGCCAGATCGGTGTTCAGCGCCTTGGCCATGGCACGGGCACGTACCACACCGCCCACGTCCGGGCTGACCACGATCAGGTCGTCGATGCGCTGGGAACGGATGTCCTTGAGCAGTACCGGGGTGGCGTAAACGTTGTCTACCGGGATGTCGAAGAAGCCCTGGATCTGGTCAGCATGCAGGTCGACGGTCAGCACGCGGTCGATACCGGCACTGGTCAGCATGTTGGCCACCAGCTTGGCGGAAATCGGCACACGGGCGGAACGCGGACGACGGTCCTGACGGGCGTAGCCAAAGTACGGAATGGCTGCGGTGATCCGGCCGGCAGAAGCACGCTTGAGCGCGTCGGCCATGGTCAGGATTTCCATCAGGTTGTCATTGGTGGGAGCACAGGTGGACTGCAGGATGAACACGTCGCGTCCGCGGACATTCTCCAGCAGTTCGACAGCAACTTCGCCATCGCTGAACTTGCCGACATCGGCACGGCCCAGGGAGATATCCAGATGCTTGACTACGTTTTGAGCGAGTTCCGGGTTAGCGGTCCCGGTAAATACCATCAAACTGTCGTATGACGCCATGATTCCATTTGCCTTAGCAGGATAAAGAAAAAGCGTGTAAGGGATTCTTACACGCTTTTTTCATGCTCTCTCTTATTGAGAGAAAGTCTTGGCTGGGGAGGTAGGGATCGAACCTACGAATGCCGGAATCAAAATCCGGTGCCTTACCACTTGGCGACTCCCCAATAAACTTTTAAACAATGTCCAACAAGGGGTGGCTATTCAGCCCTTCTGCAACAAATCCCTTATATTTTCCGGACATTGCCTGATAAACTTTATCGGCTTCTTCCTTCGACTGGCACTCAAGGAACACACATGCTCCGGAACCAGTCATCAGCGGCGAACCATATTTTTTCAACTCGCTCAGTACTTCATTCACCGCCGGGTACAACCCTGAAACAACTTGCTGCAGCTCGTTTCGTCGTTGCTGCGTTGTTTCGAGGATTCGCATTATGCTGATGCTGCCTTCCTCTGTCAACACTCTTCCTGCAAATTTCTTAAATATTTCTGCAGTTGGTACATGTACCCCGGGATGAATTACAACATACCAAGCCGGTTTGAGATTGATTTCATTCAGTTTTTCGCCAATTCCGGTAGCCAGCGCATTCTTGCCGAAAATAAACACCGGAACGTCTGCTCCCAGCTGCAAACCCAGCTCCATCAATTTTTCACGCGACAGATTTGTCTGCCACAAATGATTCAGCGCCAGCAAAACAGTGGCGGCATCCGAACTTCCGCCCCCCAATCCACCGCCCATCGGGATGCGTTTGGTCAGACGAATGCTGGCTCCCTGGGTAGCGCCACTGGCTTGTTGCAGCAAACGCGCCGCACGCACGGTAAGGTCCTGCTCGGGTTCAACACCGTCAATCGGGTTAAGCAGCACGATCTGCCCATCGTCGCGTACGGACAGTTCCACCGTGTCGCTGAAGTCGATGAAGCGGAATACTGTCTCCAGCAGGTGATAACCGTCAGCGCGCTTGCCGACGATATGCAGCAGCAGGTTGAGTTTGGCCGGAGCAGGATAGGAATGGAATGTTTGGTTCATACGAAAGCAGATTCGGTGAATACGTGAAATCGGGGCGCGGCTTCAATGCCAGCTTTGCGGCAACAGGCGGACGGTGAGGCGGTCGCGCTGCATGTCCACCCGCTTCGGGTAAAGGGAAGGTACGTCGGCATCACTGACAAAGCGGATGGTCCAGCCCTGTTGCGCCAGGCTGCCATCGGCGGCGAACTGGTACGGAGCGTCCGGGGCCGGCAGGCCGCGTATCCACCACACCAGATTGCCCAGCGGCAGTGTCCAGCCCAGTACATCCTGGGTGAGTGATTCAACGTCAGTGGCTTGCCAGGTTTTGCCATCGGCCTGCAGGCTGACACCAGCCGGGTTGCGCTGCAGCCTGGCCACGGTGGTACCCAGCGGGCTATTCACGGACAGTTGGTCTGCATCCGGCTGATGCGCCCAGTCAAACTGCCCGACCGAGCCCTTGCCATCCATATTGACCGAAATACGGCCACTGACATTGAAGGCCTGATCGCGCGCGGTGCTGCTCGTGCTGGCGGCAGGACGGAAAACGGTTTCAGTGGCGCAGCCGGTCAGCAACAGGCTGCCGGCCAGCCACATCAGGGCAAGGCGCTGCTTCATGGCTGATGAAAGCGCTTGAGCGCATCTTGCAGGGCTTCATTATCCGGGTCCTTGCCCAGCGCTTGCTGCCACAGGCTGACGGCCTCTTGCTTGCGACCCAGCTTCCACATGACTTCACCCAGATGGGCCGCCACTTCGCTATCCGGCAGCGCAGCGTAGGAGCGTTGCAGGTACTTGAGCGCGGCTTCGGTGCGGCCCAGCTTGTACAGTACCCAGCCCATGCTGTCCTGGATCATCGGATTTTCCGGATCAGCCTTGAGCGCCCTCTCGATATAACCCAGCGCTTCCTGATGACGGTTGCTGCGGTTGGTGAGGGTGTAACCCAGGGCATTGAGTGCCTGGGTGTCGTCCGGCTTTTCCTTGAGCAAGGCTTTCAGGTCGCGCTCGGCATCGCCCAGATTGCCCAGCTGGTCGGAAACCAGAGCGCGGTCATACAGCAATTCCGGAGAACGCGGCCAGCTTTCCAGCGCCTGGCTGAGGATGCGATAGGACAGGTCGTAACGCTTGGCATGCCGTGCCAGATCGGCCTGCTGCATGGCCACTTGCACTTTTTCCTGCTCGCCCTGCCCCAGCGGTGCCAGTCTTTGCAGGGCCTGATCCAGCTTGCCGGCCTCGGCATCCAGTGCCGCCAGCCTGGCCTGGGCTGGCAGGTATTGCTGGCCACTGGCAACCGTTTCGTACCATTGCCGCGCCGCTGCCTTGTCCTGCCGCTCTTCGGCAATCTGTCCCAGGCTGAAACGGATGAAGTCGGCTTCCGGATGCTTTTGCTGCAGGGCTGCACTCAGGCGCTGGTCGGCAACGTCCAGGTCGCGCAGCTGATAGGCCAGCAGGCCGGTGGCATAGAGCAGGTCGGGATTGTCCGGGTTTTGCTTGAGCAAGGCCTCAAACGCGACGCGGGCCTCGGGGAAGCGCTTGGCCCCCACCAGCAGGCGCGGATAGGCCATGCGTAACTCCAGCCCGGCATCCGGGCGTCGTGCCAGTTCCTGCTGCAAGAAGTCGATGGCCTGCCCCAGCCGGATGCGGCGCAGGCGGTCGGTTTGCCAGGCAACCGGCAAGTCCCACTTGGGAGCGATTTTCGCCAGCCGGTCGAATTCCTGCTGAATGGTGGCGTCATCATTCACTTCGGCAGCGACGGCAATCACGGCAAAGCGTGCCTCGGGCAAATCGGGATACTGGCTGGCCAGCCGCTTCACCAGGGTATAAGCCGCTTGCTTGTCGTCCTGGCGGGCGGTGAGTCTGGCCAGCTGGACAAATACATCGCGTGCACGCTGCGGTTCACGTTTGAGCAGGTCCTCCACCAGCGGCTGGCTTTCGGCCAGCTTGCCTGCGCGCAACATGGTAATGAACAGCTGCTCGCGCGGAATCTGCGATGTCGGGTCCAGCGTCATCCACAGTTCCAGCGCATTGGCCGCTTCTTTCAGCTGGCCGGTAAACAGGGCGAATTCCGCTGCACGCTGGGCCAGACGGGGGTCGCGCGTTTGCCTGGCCAGATCGAGGTAGGTCACCGCTGACGAGGCGGCAGCACCGCGCTGGGCAGCAATTTCACTGGCCAGCACACCGTAGACGATTTGCGGGGTCAGCTCTACCCGCGGCAAATTGGAATTGTCCTCGGCCACTGCGGTAGTGTCTTCATCCGCGCTTTGCTCGGCAGCAGTTGCAGCCGTTTTGACCTGGGTTGGCGTCTTCAGGCTGGTGCAGGCTGACAACAGCAGCACCAGCAGCAGGGAAAGGGGTCGATTCAGCGGTTTCATTCGCATGGAGTCTGTGCCGGTTGAGCGCGTAGAATAGCACGCTCGGTTATTTGATCTAGTCAATCTTGTCCTGAAAGCGAAAGCAGCATGCCCGAACTGCCGGAAGTCGAAACCACCCGCCGCGGCGTAGCGCCGTATCTGGATGGCGCCACCCTGCACGGAGCCATCGTACGCGAGGCGCGCTTGCGCTGGCCGGTGCCACCACAGCTGGATAGTCTCCTTGCCGGTTTGACAGTACGCGCAGTCACGCGTCGTGCCAAGTACCTGCTCATACATTTCGACAGCGGCACCTTGCTGATCCACCTGGGCATGTCCGGCAGCTTGCGTTATGTCCCGGCCGATACGCCGCCGCAAAAACATGATCACATCGACCTGAAGCTGGACAGCCACGTGCTGCGCTACCGCGACCCACGCCGTTTTGGTGCCATGCTATGGCATGTCGGCCCGCCGGAACATCATCCGCTGCTGCAAAAGCTGGGCCCGGAACCCTTGTCCGAGGCGTTTGACGGCGCGGTGCTGCATGCGGCCATCCGCAAGCGCAATAGCGCCATCAAGCTGGCCATCATGGACAACCACGTGGTGGTGGGCGTGGGCAATATCTACGCCAACGAATCCCTGTTCCACTCCGGCATTCATCCGGCACGCGAAGCCAGCGCGCTGAGCCTGGCCGATTGCCAGCGGCTGGCAACACAAATCAAGCGGGTACTGGCACTGGCCATTGAGGCCGGCGGCAGCACGCTGCGCGATTTTGTGAATACCGAAGGCAAGTCGGGTTACTTCCAGCAGGATTACTATGTCTACGACCGGCAAGAGCAGCCCTGTCGCGCTTGTGGCAGTCCGATTCATCAGATACGGCAGGGCCAACGGAGTTCCTACTATTGCCCGCTGTGTCAGCCATGCTAGAGTGGCAAATCATTCAAACCCGCACATGAAGCGCCGCGTATCTTGAAGTCCACTGCCTCTACGTCTTATTTCACCCGCGCCAGCCGTTTGCTGCGCCTGGTTTGCCACATTGCCCTGGGCATTTTCATTGTTGCCACCCGCTATCCGCGCCTGGCGCAGGCCGAGCGTGCGGTGGTGACCCGGCGCTGGTCTGGTCATTTGCTGAAGATTCTCGGCATCACGGTCAAGGTGGAGGGGGTGAACCCCGGCTTTTATCCGCCCAATACCCTGCTGGTGGCCAATCATGTGTCCTGGCTGGACATTTTCGTGCTCAGCAGCTGCACGGTCTCGCGCTTTGTCGCCAAGCGTGAAATCCGCTCCTGGCCGCTGATTGGCTGGGTGGTGAATGCGGGCGGCACGCTGTTCATCGACCGCAGCAACCGCCGCGATGCCAGCCGGGTGAATCAGCTCTTGGCCGACGCACTGGGCAAGGGCAGCTGCATGGCAGTGTTCCCCGAGGCCACCACTTCGGATGGCCGTGGCATCCTGCCGTTCAAGGCCTCACTGTTTGAAGCCGCCCTGCCTTCGCGCAGCACGGTGCAGCCGGTGTCCATGCGTTATCAACTGCCGGATGGCAGCCTGACCACCGCTCCGGCTTATGCCGGTGACACCACCTTCTGGCAAAGCATCAAGTTGATTCTGGCGCAGCCGGCGATGGAGGTTGCCCTCACCTACGGTCAGCCGATGAAAGCAGGCGAAGGCGAGTTGACCACGCGCTTCGCCCTGTCGGAACGTGCGTTCCGCGAAGTCTGCCTCGGGCTCAGGCTGCCACTTCCCGATACGCCGGGCACGGCAGCGAAAACGTCTGCCTGTCCTCCAGCCGAAGTGCAGTAAGGCTGCCGCCCCACAGGCAGCCGCTGTCGATGGCGAGAACATCCTCGGTCAGGTGCAAGCCCAGCGCCGACCAGTGACCGCAGATGATGGGGGTATGGCTGCTGCGCCGCCCCTTGGCCTCGAACCAGGGAATCAGGTTGGCCGGTGCGCCGTCACGCTCGCCCTTGTAGGCGAGGTCGATTTCACCATCACGGGTAATGAAGCGCATGCGGGTCATGGCATTGACGATGACGCGCAGGCGCTCGGCCCCCTTGAGCTCATCCGACCAGCGAACCGGCTTGTTGCCATACAGCCGGGACAGGAATTCGCGGTAGTAAGGGCCGGACAGGCCATCTTCCACCTCTTCGGCCAGACGCAGTGCCCGGTCGATGCTCCACTCGGGCAACAGGCCGGCATGCACCATGGCATAGCCCTGCTCGGCAATCATCAAGGGCTGACAGCGCAGCCAGTCCAGCAATACCTTGCCATCCGCCGCATTGAGAATGTCTTCCACCGTATCGCTGCGGTGCAGCTTGCCAAAGCCTTCTGACACGGCCAGCAAGTGCAGGTCGTGGTTGCCCAATACAATCTGCACCCGGTCCTGCTGCTGGAATACCCAGCGCAGCACCTGCAAGGATTCCGGCCCACGATTGACCAAATCGCCGGTCAACCACAACGTGTCCTTGCCGGGATTGAAGTCAATCTGCCGCAGCAGTTGCTGAAATGGGCCGAAACAGCCCTGAATGTCGCCAATTGCGTATGTTGCCATCTTCACCTCGGACAGTGCGACAGGCCAAGCCGGTGCCAGCCGCCGGGAGCCACATGATACCGCATGCTACAATGCAGCACCTTGGTTACCACCATGCAACGCTGCTGAGCGTTTCTGCCAGCGTCTGCCTTCATTGCCGGAATTCCACCCATGGCCGCACCACAGCTTAATCCGCCGCAACGCGAAGCAATCCATCACCTCGACGGTCCCTTGCTGGTACTGGCCGGTGCGGGCTCCGGCAAAACGCGGGTGATTACCTACAAGATCACCCACCTTATCCGCCACGGCAATATCCCGGCACGGCATATCGCCGCCATCACCTTTACCAACAAGGCCGCGCGCGAAATGCTGGAACGGGTGGGCAAGCTGCTCACCGCCCAGGAAATCCGCGGCATTACCGTGTCCACCTTCCACTCGCTTGGCATGCAGATACTGCGCCAGGAAGCCACTCACCTCGGCTACAAGCCACAGTTTTCCATTCTTGATGCCTTCGATGCCGGCAAGATCATCGCCGACATCCTGAAAAGCACGCACAAGGACGAAGTGCGCAAGGTGCAAAGCCAGATATCGCTATGGAAAAACGACCTCAAAAGCCCGGACCAGATGCTGGTTGAGGCAGAAGGCGAATGGGAAAGCATCTGCGCCCGCACCTATCTGGCCTATCAGGACACGCTGACGGCGTATCAGGCGGTGGATTTTGACGATCTCATCCGCCTGCCGGTACAGCTGTTCAAGACCCACCCGGAAGTGCTGCTCAAGTGGCAGGGCAAGCTGCACTACCTGCTGATCGACGAATATCAGGATACCAACACCTGCCAGTACCAGATGGTGAAGCTGCTGGCCGGGGTGCGCGGCCAGTTCACCGCCGTGGGCGATGACGACCAGTCCATCTACGCCTGGCGCGGTGCCAATATGGAAAACCTGCGTCTGCTGCAACAGGACTACCCGCAGCTGCGCATCATCAAGCTGGAGCAGAACTACCGCTCCACCGCGCGTATCCTGCGGGCGGCCAACTCGGTAATTTCCAATAATCCCAAGCTGTTTGAAAAGCAGCTGTGGAGCGAACTGGGCCTGGGCGAACCCATCCACGTGGTGCAATGCAAGGACGAAGAACACGAGGCCGAACTGGTGGTGCAACGCTTGCTGGCGCACAAGTTTGAATACCGTACCGAGTTCAAGGACTACGCCATCCTGTACCGTGGCAATTATCAGGCGCGCATTTTCGAACAGGCGCTGCGCAACCAGCGCATTCCCTACCAGATGGCAGGCGGACAAAGCTTCTTCGACAAGCCGGAAATCAAGGACGTGCTGGCCTATCTGCGCCTGCTGACCAACCCGGATGACGACCCGGCCTTCATCCGCGCCGTCACCACGCCCAAACGCGGTGTAGGAGCCGGGACACTGGAAAAACTGGGCGGCTGGGCCGGTCAGTGCGGCAAAAGCCTGTTTGCCAGCGCCTTCGAACCGGGTTTCCGGGTACAAGTGCAAAATACCCAGCTGGAACCGCTCAGCCAGTTCTGCGACTTCATCAACCGCCTGCAATACCGTGTCATCCGTGAACCGGCTGGCGAACTGGCCATGGAACTGGTCAAGGCCATCGGCTATGAAGCCTGGCTGTATGACAGCGAGGACAGCCCGCGCATTGCCGAAACCAAATGGAAAAACGTGCTGGAGCTGGTGGCATGGCTGGCCAAGAAGGGCGAGGCCGATGGAAAGAACCTGATCGAGCTGTCACAGACCATCGCCCTGATCACCATGCTGGAAGGCCGCGACGAAGGCGAAGTGGATGCGGTGAAAATGTCCACCCTGCACGCATCCAAGGGGCTGGAGTATCCGTATGTCTTCCTGGTGGGAACTGAAGAAGGCATTCTGCCGCACAGCGAATCGGTGGATAACGGCATGGTGGAAGAAGAACGGCGCCTGATGTACGTGGGCATCACCCGCGCCCAGCGCATGCTCACCCTCTCCTACTGCGTGAAACGCCGCCGTGCGGGCGAATGGCAGTTTGTCGAACCATCACGCTTCATTGCCGAAATCGACGGCAGTGACCTGCGCCACTTTGGCCGCCCCGGCGCAGAACCCATTGTCAGCAAGAGCGAAGGCAAATCGCGGCTGGCCAGCCTTTCGGCCATGCTGGCGGAAAAGACCAAGCCGGCAGATAACTGAACCTCTCTTGTCATCCAGACATAAAAAAACGCGCTGCAAGCAGCGCGTTTTTCATTGGCAGAGTGTTCTGCTTATTTGGCGTTATTCACCATGTATTCAACAGCTGCACGGAATTCCGTATCGCTACCACCGAAACCACCCTTGGGCGGCATGGCGTTCAGGCCCTTGGTGGCAATCTTCACCACTTCGTCCAGACCAACCTTGGTACGCTCAGCCCAGGCAGCCTTGTCGCCAAACTTCGGCGCACCGGCAGCACCACTACCGTGGCAGGCAACGCAAACGCTTTCGTAAATCTTCTTGCCAACCACAGCCGGGTCAGCCGGAGCGCCAGCAGCAGCGCCACCAACCGGCGGTTCGGTAAACTTGGCACCACCTGCATTACCCATGTAGGCAACAGCACGTTTTACTTCATCGTCGGTCAGGTCAGCAGCGCCACCCTTGGCCGGCATGGCGTTGAAGCCTTGCAGCGCATGCTGGGTCAGCACATCCCAACCCTTGGCAATACGCGGGCCCCAGGCACCGGCATCACCAAACTTGGGCGAACCAGCCAGGCCCTGGCCGTGACAGGAAATACAAATGGCCTTGAATACCTGCTCGCCGGTACGCATGCCCGGAGGTGCATCGCTGACCTTGGCTTCGCCTACCGGTTTCAGACGAGCGGCAACAGCCTCCTTGGTCATGACCTCGGCATCAACGTTGTAACCACCGGTAGCCAGCTTGGCCAGCAACCAGATTGCCACTACCAGACCAACAACGACGCCAACCAGGACCTTGATAACCTGACCGGGAGCCATTCCGTTCTCATTACTCATTCGAGCCTCGCCTGAAAAAAATGACAATTAAGATGGAGTGGGATTATACGGTAAGCCGCGAAGCAAGGCAAAAACCATACACTGGACTCGGGCATGCCCTTTGCGCTATGATCCGCCCTGCTTTGCAGCAACATCACAGCGCACCCGTAGCTCAGTTGGATAGAGTGTCAGTTTCCGAAGCTGAAGGTCACAGGTTCGATCCCTGTCGGGTGCGCCAATAAATTCAACCACTTAGAGTAGTTTAACTCTAAGTCATGGCACTAAAAATACCTCTGGGGGACTTCCTGGGGGACTCCTAGCATTTCTCGACTCACCGCTCATCTACCATCACCGAAAGCCCCCCTGCTTCTTCTTTGACGTAGCTATGGCCAGATTCTTCAAATTTTCTTCCGAAGAATGTGTTGTGGCGGTGACAACCAGCTACGCTAACAGCCCACCGATCACCAAGACCCTGCACACTCAACAATCCACGCCAAGTCGTGCCTTGCATCAGTATGACCTACCAGACTTTTTCAAGCGTCTGGCCAGCTTCGATGGCAACAAGCAGACCGCACTGATGATGGAACTAGCCCTACTCACTTTCACCCGGGTAGGTGAACTGCAAACTTGCCAACAGAAACTAAAAAAGCCAACTTGGTAAGTTGGCTTTTTGCTCACTCATGCTGGGCTCCTTAGCGCAAAGAGACCCAATCAATTCATCTATCTCACTTCACCAACTCCATCAACCTGCCGAAGCTGTCCACCACGTCGTACTTGACCTGCTCCGGGGAGAACTTCTCGTTGATGTCGTCGAAGAACCTCCGGGCGCACTTAATCTTGGTTTTCTCGATCTCGCGCAACTCCATGCTAGACATCGAGCCCTTGGTTTCGGCCACAAAGTAGACGTGTTTGACAGCGCCTTCCTTGAATGAGATCGCCCAGTCGGGGTTGTAGTCGCCTACTGGAGTGGGGATCAGGAACTTGCACGTGTGAAAAACGCGGCACTGGAAGATGGGGAGTCCCGCTCCAGACAATACACTGGGTTAACCGGAATGTGCACCAGCCCTGCCGCATCCTCGATGCAAACTTGCAGCGCACTGGACCAAGCCTCTACCAACTTGTTAAACAGGTTGTCCCGACCCAGTTCAAAGTAGCCCAGCGTGCTGAAGGCCGAATAGTTCAGCAGGATGACCAGATGGAAGTGCGATCGACAGGCATTGGCATTCTCCTTCGCCCACACCTGGCGTACCTTGGTCAGGTTGGCGGAGGAATTCTGCTGCCTTGCTTTCTTACGGTTGTGCTGCACCTTGGCATCGAACGACTCGATGAAACGAGAAATCAGCTCGCCTTCACTCCTGATGATGCCTGGCGGAAGATGAAGATCCAGTCGGAATGCCAGCACCTTGGCATAATCACGCAGTGCGTACTGGATGGACTGATACAGCTGTTCCAGATACTCCGCAATGTACGGAGCATGAGCGGGGTTCAATGGTAAGCTGCGATAGTACGTGCCACTGTACAAGGACAGGTTGGAATTGTTCGGATGGCATGCCATGGTACTGCTCCTGTGTGATGTTCCATAGCATCACCAGCAGCAATAATTTTTGACTGCACACCCCACACCATCACACTCGGCTACAGGTCTTAAGCAGTCACCTCCGAGACCTGACTCTACCCTCATCTCCTGAACACCAAGAGCTCATGGAAGCAGCAGGCTCAGTTTGCACTCACCATGCCTCACAATGCAAAGTTATGATCAAATAAGTATTTATCAATTCCTGTCTGTTTCCTGCCAATAGCCATCACTGAATCACCACTATCGTACGCCAATTCCATCGTAGCCTATGTATCTCGATAGTCATTCCACCCCTGCTCTTCATTAACAATGACTAGCCATGAGGAATGATAAGGCTAAAATACTCCAACGAAAGCAGAGTAAAGAAAATATATCACACGAATCAGAACAGCCCTGCATGAAATAGCCTCCATCTCCTACAATGACCAACACGATTAAAATAAATTGATGCAGTAACATCGATCCAAAAAAGCTGCATCGACTCCATCCACGCCCATCAACAATGGATAATGAGCCATATAAAGCAATGAAATGCATAGCAGTATTAATTGACCCACATAGTCTGAGCAACGATTTCCTTAACTACAACACAATAAGAAAACATCTCTAGTTGCACCAACCTGAAAGAGTGGCACTTAGAAACTCACTACACGCGAATAGAACCTAATACAACGATCAACCTAGCTAGTCAAAGAGCCATAAAAACAATCAAATTTTTACGTTCGCACATTCAGCTCTACCAACGCACAGACGTGATCTGTGATAGCTATTAGCATCGTCCATACAGCATGGCGTTTGGCATTCAAAATACTTTCTTTGCAGGCAAGCTTGCTAATCAATCACACTCGACATGGTATTGCTAATACATCAATCCAGCTGGCTATGTCACCCACCTACCTAAGTATTAACTTTCGAATAAACTAGTAGTAATACTACCATTAACCGGGTAAGCAATTTCTATCAAAGCAACGCTCTCATAACGAACAATGGTGAACTGAACCGTTCAACATCAAGATTGGCATAGTGCGCAATGAAAATATCTACTCCGGTAAAATAATTGCTCCGAATAGAAAGAAAAACATCATTCAGCACAGCCAACCCCATTGTCATCGATAGGCCATCATGAGCAGCCAATCCGGCCTCTTGGCAACGTCGGGCATCCCTCTCCAGCTCGGCCTACGGGGCCATCAAACAGCACCATCAGCACCTAGCCCTGCGAGCCTACCAATCCAGCCTCTCCGACCTCCGCGCTTCACGACACACATACCCACAGGCAGCAACCCCAGAGTACGTTCCACACATTCCTTACTGCATGGCAACCGCGTAGTCAGCTCCATGAACCAGCATGCCACCACCGTGCGCCATCTTACGCCTGACAATAGCAGGGGTAGAAAAGTCCCCTTCAGTCATGAGGATAGCGCTTATTCAACATCACACCTAGATAGAAAAGTTGTTCCTTAAAGGAAAAAAAACATGAATGTAACCTAGTGCGAGCCTTGATTAATACTATATTTGATATAGAAAACGTATAGAGTTAGTCTTGATTTACTCTAGAGTAAATTACAGAATTTCATCATGAGGGATTGAAATGACACAACCTACCTCCGACCCGATGTCCTACCTGGAACCGATCAAGCAGTCCTCGCTGGAGATCAAGAATGCGATCTCGCAACTCAGCTTGGTCTTTCCTAACGAAGTCATCAACATGCGACTAGTCAACTGGCTGTGGCACTTCATGAGCACAGAACCGCTCCTCATCTACCCACTCCCACCCATGAACTACAACACACCACAAGGCTTGATTGATCTAGCAGCGTTAATGGCACTATCTGGCGATAACCGGCACTACAATGAGATTAGAACAACTAAGAACAGCATGCTGGTTAATGAAAACTGCCTAGAATGGATACTACGTGAGGGCGATCAGGAACGATTAATTAGCTGGCTAAATTTAATAAAAATAGAGACTGGATTATATAATTTCGCTGAATCATTTTCAGTGAATGAAAAGAATACCAAAGAGTTCATAACCAGCATTGATTGCAAACAAATTTCCGTAATAATAAAATCCCAATCAATACATTTACTTGAAAACAAATGGAGGGCATTAAAATCAACTGATAAAATATTTACTTGGTTTGGAAAACATGACACGCAATCAAAACTAGCCACAGCATACTCCTGGCTTTGTGACAACTTAGAACAACTCAAACCAACCCCATCACAGATGGCATCGCAACTCCCACAGCAAAACTTCCAAAGCATTACCGATCTCATCATTTACTTTGATAAAATTACGTCAAACACATCCGAAAAAATTCTTTACATTGATAGGATAAAAAGAAGATTCAATCAGGCAAAATATAAAGAAAAAGTAAAAAACAAAAAGCAATGCAATTATGTTCTGAAAATTAAAACAATATCAATGCTAGAAGAATTAGCAAAAATAAATGACAAAAAAATGACAGAAATTATTGAAGATCTAATTAATGAAGAATATAACAAAACCATATCTAGCACTCCGCAATAAAGATGCACCACACATACAGAAAAACTAATTTTAAAAAAATGACACTAAATAAAACAACCAAGAGAAAGCCATGCTGGCGCGACGTGAAATCCAGTCTAGAAGACTTTGATCGTGCAGGTCTTATCGGGCTGGTACAAGATATGTATGCCGCTAGCAACGATAATAAGGCCCTCCTTCACGCTCGATTTAGTCTGGGAGACGACCCTCTGAAACCTTACAAAGATATGATCATACACTGGATAAATCCACAGGATTTTCGTAGTCCAATTTCGGTCAGTAAAGCCCAAAAGGCGATCCGTGATTACAAGAGAGCACAGGGACACGCTGAGAGCCTGGCAGAACTAACCGTGTTCTACTGCGAAGAGGTGTTCAAATTTCTTGCAGGTTGCGGCATAGACGACGAAGGGTTTTATGATGCACTGGTGCGGATGTTTGAGCAGGCGCTGCAATACATACTGACCTTGCCAAAAGCACAGCAGACTGCTTTCTTGGTTCGGCTTGACCACGTGCGCCAACTGGGACAGGAGGTTGGCTGGGGTGTAGGTGATGACTTCGACCATTTCTGGTCAGCGGCAGGTTTGGCAGAGGAAAATGATGCAAGCTAAAAAGTGGTGAGCATTTGGCCACACCACCTTCATGGAAGACAGTGATGTCGATGGCGAGGATCCAAATCAGGCTCTTTTGAGCTGAACAACATTCCCACCTTCTATCAAGGGAAGTTGACCATTCGCACAGCGCTCAAGTGCGCTCCCCAGCAGATCCAGTGTTTTGCAGCGCTGTTCCCAATGGGTATGCCTTGCATAACGCCCAGTCGTTTTAGCATCCGGCCTTGCATGAGCCAAGACCCTGGCAACCATGTCCCGCTCAACGCCCAACTCTTCCATCCGAGTGGCTACAGTGCGGCGCAAATCATAAAGAGTCCATTTACCCCCAGGAAGATTGTAGAGGTCGTAGTCCTGCTTGGCCCGACGGCACTGCATGCGCTTGGCAAAGCGAGCCTCAAACTTTGCGTTCGACTCATCGGGTGCACGGTAGAACTGACGGCTACTGATGTCATTACCTACATTAGTCCTCAAGATGTGGTCGTTCTCTTTTCTCGGTGCCGGAAAAACGAAATCACCTGTTCGGATCGCTTGCATGGCATCTAACTGCCTGATGGCATACTCTGACAAATGAATGTGATGCATCTTGCGCTTCTTCATACTGCCAGCAGGGATGATCATCAACCGCCTCTCAATATCAATCCATTGCCAGCGCAGTCGCACCGCCTCACTCGAGCGAATACCCGTAGCCAGCATCAAACACATCAAATGCTTACCGGTCAGTGCCTGGGTACTTTTGGGCAGTAAATCCGAGAGTAGCGTCACCAGCTCTGAGAACTGTAAGGCCCGCCCAGCCAGGGAGTCCTCCAGGTCATTGCCGACAGCCTCTTCTCCTCGTGCAGTCAGATATTGTTGAATGTCGAAATTTTCAGGCAGTTGATCCGATCTGACTGATCTCTGCTTCTTCGGAAGGACAAGGCGTCCCAACGGGTGATCATCCGCCACATACTGACGCTCGATACCCCATGCAACGACTTGCTTCAACAAGGCCAGCACCCGACGCGCAGTTTCCTCTTTACCTTCTCGTACCATCTGATCGTAACGCTGCAGCATCGGCTGCTTCTCTGCGATATCGATCTTCTGATGACCAAGAACGGGAGTAATGTGACAGCGCCAGTGAGATCTGCGTACTGCGCGCCAATGAGTATCAAGCGTTACGCCATGACTGGAATCCCAAGATTCGAACAACTCATCCATGGTCATGACTAGGGCAGCCTGTTGCTCAAGCTTCACACGCTCAAGCATCTCCGCTTCTTGGCGCGTTCTCTCCTCTTCTCGCGCTTCAACAGGATCTACTCCTTCTGTGCGCTGTTGCCGCAGGCGATTGGCTTCCTCTCGGGCAGAAGCCAACGTCCTGTCAGGATAACTACCAAGCCCAATTTTTTTTATCCCAGAGGAAGACTTGTATTTGAATAGCCAGTCTTTTGCCCCCGTTGGACGAACGCGCAGAAAAAGGCCGTCACCATCACCAAGGAGGTACTCCTTTTCCTTGGGCTTGGCCCCTTTGCTAATCTTGGTTTCAGTCAACAAATCACGAGGCATTTTTCACTCCAGACAGCTGGTCTCTGGGGGACCAATCGGGGGACTCCGGGGGACTTCCTGGGGGACCAAATAGTCATGGCTTGTATAGTACATCCCTGGACATTACAGGACAACAAACCTAAATTTATCGTTTATATTCAATGACATAAAAACACATAAAAAACAATATTGGATTTCTTCGGACAATGAAAATTCAGATTCCGAAGCTGAATGTCACAGGTTCGATCCCTGTCGGGTGCGCCAATAATATCAAGCATTTAGACAAAACTCCCCGTCAATGCTGCAGGTAAAACGCCCCTGAGGGCATACCCCGGATTGTTCTTCTTGTTTCCAGAGTCACCCCGCATCGTTCATTTCCCAAATTGTTATGTACAGAATTTTCACTATTGCCATGGGTAAATTCTGCTAAATATCGTTCTAGTCATGTGTTGCTGTGATAACAACCAGGCAGCACATCCGCACCAGCCCCTGCTCTGTTACCACTCCCCTTGGTCAGAAGTGCCATGGCAAATTCCAACATGCCACCCATATGTAAAACTGCGATCAGGCAGAAAAACAGCCAGCATGCGTTTGCAGGCTGGCTGGTATTGCGCTGCAGCGAGTCAAGGCCGCGTAGACGTCTGTAAAGATATGGGTCAGGACTGGATCTGGCTTTGCAGGTAGTTGGCCAGGCTGACATCCCGGATCAGGCTGAGCTGGGTTTCCAGCCAGTCTATGGTTTCTTCGCAGTGTTCCAGCAGTTCTTGCAGCAGTTCGCGGCTGACGTAGTCCTGCTTCTGTTCGCAATGGGCGATGCCCTCTACCAGCAAGGGGCGCTGTACTTCGAGTTCATAGCGCAAGTCGCTGCGCAGGCACTCTTCCACGTTTTCGCCGATATGCAATTTGCCCAGGTCTTGCAGATTGGGCAGGCCTTCCAGAAACAGGATGCGCTCGATCAGTTCATCCGCTTCCTTCATCACGCGGATGGATTGCTTGTACTGGTAGTCGTTCAGCCTCTCCAGGCCCCAGTTACGGAACATGCGGGCGTGCAGGAAATACTGGTTGATGGCGGTCAGTTCGTTGCGCAAGACGTGGTTGAGCAGCTTGATGACGGATTTGTCTGCTTTCATGGGTGTCCTTACGCCATCTGGCTTTGCAGGTAGTTGGGCAGGCCGGTCAGGTCAATCAGTCGCAGCTGTTTTTCCAGGAAATAGGCGTGGTCCATTTCGGTGTCATCCAGTTGCAGTACCAGCATTTCACGGCTGACAAAGTCTTCTGCCTGTTCACACTGGGCAATACCTTGCTTCAAGGCAGCAGTGACCTTGTACTCCAGCGCGAGGTCTGCCTTGAGCATGTCGGGAACAGTCTTGCCGATGTGCAGTGCTTCGCGCTTGCTCAGGTCGGGCTTGCCTTCCAGAAACAGGATGCGCTGGATGATGGCCTGCGCGTGTTCGCGTTCGTGGGCGGATTCGTGCAATGCCTTTTCCGCCAGTTTGCCAAGGCCCATGTCGGCATACATTTCACCATGCAGCAAGTACTGGTCGACCGCGGTGAGCTCTCCAGCCAGCAGCGTGTTGAGCAAATCAATAATGGCTTGTTTGCCTTGCATAAGGGAATTCCTTCCGTCTGTGATATACAGCTGTACCCAGGCCACGGCCTTAAGCACATGAACATCACGGATTGTAACGGGTATATCCGCTTGCCGGATGCTATCCGTGCAAGGTTCTGAAGTCATCAGTCTAGTACCATGCCGCGGTCAATGCACAACAGGTGCAGCAGTCCTGTTCTGGCTCAGGATGAAGAACCCTGATTGGCCTGTGCCGAACTGAGCGCTTGCAGTTGCTTGTCCAGTACCGCCTGCAAATCATCCACCGCGGCATACAGGGCTTGCACCTGTGGCAGGGCTTCGCTGATGTCTTCATGCTCGTGGCAATAGGCTTCCAGCGCCTGACAGCTGTTGATCACCTGGCTGGCACTGATGATGCGGGCGGCTCCCTTGATCTGGTGCGCCTGCCGCGCTACCCCCGGGCTGTTGCCCAGCAGTACCAGCGATCTGAGCGCCTCCGAGTCATCCTGCAAGCCTTGTCGCAGGTGTGACAGCAACTGATGAAGCTGCTCGTCTTCCATGAACTCCAGTTCGTTCAGGCTGTAACTGACAGCGGGAATGCTTTCTTCCAGCTCCAGCCTGTCTTTCATGTGATGTTGCAGGCAGACGCGCAGGCCGGAGAGGCTGACGGGCTTGAACAGGCAGTCGTCCATGCCGGCGGCCAGACAGCGTGCCTTTTCGTCCGGCAGGGCGTTGGCAGTGAAGCCCAGCAACAGCACAGGCGGGCGTTGCTCCTGCTCTTCTTGCTGCCGGATTGCCTGTGCCAGCTGATAGCCATTCATTTCCGGCATATTGCAGTCGGTAAATACCACGTGGAACTGCCCCTGCTGCCACAGCATCAGGCCTTCGCGGCCATGGGTGGCCGTGCTGGTCTGGTGTCCGAGATAGCGTAGTTGCTGGGCCAACAGCAGCCGGTTTGCCGCATTGTCATCCACCACCAGTATGCGCAAGGCCAGTTCATCGTCCAGTCCGTTGCTGCCCGGGGTCTGGCTGGCCGGCGCTGTCGGAACATAGGCCTGTTCCGACAGCGGCAACCTGAGTTCGATATCCAGCCGGGTGCCGTCATACAGGCGGCTGCTGAGGTTGAGCGAGCCTTGCATCATTTCACACAGGGTGCGGCTGATCACCAGCCCCAGGCCCGTGCCGCTGTGTACATTGCGTGCTGTGCCACGTGCTTGGCCAAACGGCATGAACAGGCGCTGCTGGTCTTCTTCGGAAATGCCGATACCGGTATCGGTGACGCGGATGTGCACCAGCAACTGCTGATCGGGCAGCAGGCTTTGGCGGACCCGGACATTGACACTGCCCTGGGTGGTGAACTTGATGGCATTGCTGAGCAGATTGGACAAGATCTGCTTGAAGCGAAGCGGGTCGAGCATGACTTGCCACTGTGCCGGGTCTGGTGGCTCTACATCCAGAAACAGCCCCAACTGCTTTTGCCGCGCCAAGCCGTCAAAAACCCGCACCACGGACTGGGATAGCTCCAGCAGGTTGCAAGGCTCCGGGTTCAGACTGAGATGACCGGATTCGATGCGCACGATATCCAGAATGTCGCCAATCAGCCCCAACAGCCCCTGTGCCGAGTCATATGCCACCTGCAAGGACGGCCGGTCGACCATGCCGTGTTCTGCCTGACGCAAGGCCAGCTCCAGCATGCCGATGACGGCACTCATCGGCGTGCGGATTTCATGGCTCATGGTGGCCAGGAAGGTGGTCTTGGCCTGGCTGGCCTTGTCAGCCTGATCCTTGGCGGCTTGCAGTTCTTCAATCAGCCGGCGCCGTTCGCTGATGTCAATCCAGCCGCATATCACGCCGCGAATCACCCCTTCGGTATCGCGGAACGGCTGGATCCAGTGAAAGGCAGAGACATGCTGCTTGTTCAGCATGACCTCCCGGTCCCGCTGGATGGGCACACCGTATTCGATGGCCAGCTGGTAATCCTGGGCCAGTGTGGTGCGGGTCTTGTCATCAATGTCGATGAGGCCGCCAATATTGTCGCGATGGCTCATGGCCTCTTCACGCGTCAGCGCCAGCGCCTGCAAATAATGCTCGTTGCAGCTGATGAGCAAGCCCTTTCGGTCCAGCACATAAACCGGATAAGGGGTGACATCAATCAGCGTGGTCATGAAGTTGAGCTGGTCGTTAAGGGCCTTTTCTGCGGTTTGCCGCTTGACGATCTGCTTGCGCAAACGGCTGTTCCAGGCCAGGGACACCAGCAACAGGATGCTGGCTACCCCGATCACCAGATAGATCAGACCCAGGCTGTAGTCATACCAGCTTTGGTTGCTGGCCCCCACATTGGTGCGCCAGCGTTCATTGAACAGATTGTCCAGGCTTTCCGGCCCGATGCTGAACAGGGCCTTGTTGATGATGTCGCGCAGCATCGGCTCGTCTGCCTGCATGGCTAGCGTCAGGGCATTGGTGGGCAGGCCGGTGATATTCACTTCACGCAGCTTGCCGTTGAACAACAAGGGCAGGTAGTAGCGGCTGTTCATGGTGGCCACCAGCGCCATGTCGGCCTTGCCGTTTTCCACCAAGTCGAATGCCGATACCGGGTTATTCACCTCCTTGAATATGGCACCGGGTAGTACCTTGCCCCAGCCCATGGCTTCCACCAGGCCGCGATTGACCGCAATCACCTTGTTGTGCAGATCGTCCACACTGCGCGGCGCATCGGCATTGTTGCGAATGACCAGATTGTAGGAAAGATAGGTCACCGGATCGGACAACAGCAGGCCCAGCTTGTGTTCACCACCAATGCGCACTGGCGTGACCGCAAGGTCAACCTGCTTGTAGCGCATCATTTCCATGGTGTTTTCCAGCGAGTGCGACTTCTTCACTTCCAGTCGCACTCCGATACGTGGCGCAATCAGCTCCAGCAGCTCGGCAGTGGCACCGCGCCATTCGCCCTGGTCATCAAAAAACGAAATAGGTGCCAGCGTATGGCTGGCCGCTATGCGCAGCACCGGATGCTGTTTGAGCCATTCCCGCTCCGCCGGCGTGAAGTTGATGGGGAAGGCATAGGGCTGCAAGAACATGGCGCCGCCACTCCAGCGCTGCATCAATTGCAATTGCTGGGCCTGGCCCAACTGTCCCAGTGCCTTGTTGACCGCCGTTTGCAAGGGACCGCTGCCAGCCGGCATGGCAAAGGACCAGTCACTGTCCCAGCGCGCACGGCGAATGATGCGCAGGTCATCCACCAGATTCTGATTGGCTTCGTAATTGATGGCGGTGGCATCGCCCATGAACAGGTCGATCTGGTGGGCCTGCAAGGCGGCCAAGCCTTTGGCTACCGAGTCGTAATAACTGATATCCGCCTCAGGGTAGACCTCCCTGGCCAGCGCAGGGGAATGGTAGAGTTGGCGCATGCCAATGCGCACCTTGTGCGGATTGGGTTCCTCAAACCCCACCAGCACAGGCATGTCGCGCAGATAGGGCTTGCTCAGCTGCAACTTGTTGAGTTGCAGTTCGAAGGGCGTGACCGCACTGAGCAAATCAATCTCACCGCGCACCGCTGCTTCCATGGCCAGTTGACGGCTGGCATAGCTCACCACAACGGGCTTTACTTTCAGCGCCTGGCCCAGATAGCCAAGCACATCGGCACTCACCCCCTGAAAGGTGCCGCTCATATTGCTGATGTCGAAGGGCGGCAAATCGCGGGCAACACCAAGACGCAGCACTTGCTTGTCATGCAGCCACTTGCTTTCCTCCGGCGTCAGCTCCAGCCGCCCAGGCACATTGAGTGGCTGAGCCAGCAAGGTGAGTGGCTGCGGAGCAGTAGTCGGTGCAGCAAGCGACGTTGCCGCCATGCTGGGCACGGCCTGCAAACAACAGCAGATGACGAAGCAGCGAAACAAGAAGTGCATGGCATTCCCACTGTTCAGTATTCGATGTGCCGGCCTCCGGTCACTCGTCCAGAAGCAAGGCGAGCCAGGCAGGGTGTGGCAGCTACCATCGAATGCATGAGCCAATACCACCCAGCCAGAGGGTACGTTGGCATTTGTCTTTTTCTAGCAAACTACTTCTGAACAGTATTAGGGAAATTTCTCAAAAATACTAAGTAATACTTAGGACTAGTAGACGGGGATAAGCAGGAAGACAGCCATTTAAAGAAAGGCTGAAAATTCAGTAAAGACAAGGCATTGACTGCGCATGCCAGGCGGGGGGTGTTGTCAGGCAAAAGCCTGGGGACGACGCTGTTGACCCGTCATTTTGCCAGCTGGGCTTATTGCAGGTCTTCGACTTTTTCCATTTTGCGGGTACGCAAGTCCACCACCCGGTGAATCTCGACGCGGATCTTGCCCTTGTACAACAGATACATCAGCTTGGCGGCCTTGCGTGCCTGCTCGTGCGTAGAATGCCACGGCCCGGTGTCATCCACGCCGAATTCACGCGAAATCAGGCGCAATCGGTACATCATGCACTCCAGTTCAGGGGGTTTCCAATGGAATTATTGCGACGATTGGCAGATGATGCCAGACCTGCCCCTGATCGTGAAGCGGACACAAAAAAGCCGGCCTCTTGGCCGGCATATGCATGGATGGGCAAAGTCCGCTGTCAGTGCGCCGCGTGTTCGGCAAAACCAGGCTGGAAGCGTAAATCAGCCATGGCATCTGCCACCTGCTGATTGTGCTGGCCCCAATACTGCAAACGCAGCAGGCAATCAATGGCCACCAGGGCGGCATCAATCATGAAGCGCTCTGCCACCAGCAAATTCTCGACTTCGGCCAGTGGCACACAGACATGCTCGGCCACCTCGCCATCCTGATTGCAAGGCTCTTCCTTGCCAGACAGCCACAGGTCGTAGACATGCAGCCACTCGCGATGCAGACCGCGCTGCACCGGGCGCTCGGCCAGCAGCACGCCGGTTTGCGGCAACAGTTCCAGCTTGTCGGCGGGAATACCTGCCTCTTCCCAGCCTTCACGTTCCAGCGCCAGCTCGATGGACTCGCCGGCAGCAATACCGCCACCCATCATATTGTCCATGCGGTTGGGGTCTACCGCCTTGTCCGGGCTGCGGCGGCCCAGCCACATGCGCACTTCGCCATCTGGCAGTCGAGTGAGTCCGTTCAGGTGTACGGCGCGGCTGGTCAGGCCCAGCGGACGGAAGGCGGCGCGTTCCAGTTCGAACAGCGGCGTGGCATCCGGCAGGAAGGCGGTAAAGTTTTCATTGCGCCAGCCATTGAGCCAGCCGGCGGCTTGCCAGCGTTTTGCGGCCTGGTCCAGCTGATGGCTGATGGCGGCGTAATCGCCCTCTACCGTGCAGTGCAAACCATCCGCCTGCAAGCGGAACAAGGCGGCTTCGCTCTCCAGCAGCCGCGCCAGCCATACCTGGTTGACACAGCCCATTGGCTGACCTGCGATAAACAACGGGGTGAATGCGCTGCGATCGAAACGGGTGATCTTGGCCAGATACCCCAGGACTCCATCCACTTGCATGATGACTCCGAACAGACTGCCTATTGCGGGAAGGCGCCATCATAGGATGCAAAACCGGATTTGCCCAACTTTTTCAGCATCTTGCCGCTGAAATCCGATTATTCCATTTGGAAGTGTTGCAGAAAATCATCGTCTCCCGTCCAGCAACAGATCTGCCAGACCGGAATGCCGTACCGGGGCCAGCCTCACGCCCTGCAGCCAGGTTTCCTCGTCACCGCACACCGCAAACTGGCGACGGGCACGGGTAATGGCGGTGTATACCAGGGCGCGATCAAGCAGCGGCCCCGGTGTGGCTGGCAATTGCAGCCAGACGGTGTCGAATTCCGAGCCCTGGCTTTTGTGGACAGTCATGGCAAACACCGTTTCATGCTGCGGCAGGCGCCCCGGCGCAAATTCGCGCCAGCTGCCGTCGGCCGCAGGAAATGCAACCCGCAGGCCGCTGTCTCGCACGACGGTAAAACCGATGTCGCCATTGAACAGGCCGAGGCCGTAATCATTGGCGGTAATCATCACCGGCCGACCGGCATACCAGTCGCGCCCGGCCTGTTTGCGGCCTTGCTGCTCCAGCAGTTGTTCCATGCGCTGGTTGACCAGGGCAACCTGGCTGCGCTGGGCGGCCAGCAGCATGAACTGTGAAAACGCTGCCTGTATCTGGGCCAGCGGCTGGTCTGTGGCAATGGCAGCCAGATACGGTTGGCGTTGCTGCCATAGCGCGGCATCGTCCAGCTGGGCGAGCGCGGCAATGTCCGGGTATTGCCCGGCTTGCAGCAAGGCCCAGGCTGCCTGGGCATCCCCATGATTGACCAGGGCGGCCAGCCTGCCGATGCCCGAGTCAGCGCGAAAGCGGTGGCTATGGGTGAGTAATACCACGCTGTCCGCCAGCAGCCCGGCTTGACCTTCGTCCGGGGGCAGCTCCCCGGCACCGGCTTGTTGCAGCCAGTCACGGGTAGCAGGCCGGTAGGCCACCTGCGTGCACAGGTCGCCCAGTACGGCACCGGCATCCACCGAGGCCAGCTGGTCGCGGTCGCCCAGCAAAATCAGCCTGGCCTGTGACGGCAGTGCATCCAGCAGGCGCGCCATCATGCCAAGGTCGATCATCGAGGCTTCATCCACCACCAGCACATCCAGCGGCAGTGGCTGGGCTGCATGAAAGCGCGGCTGGGCGCTGCCCGGTCGCAAACCAAGCAGTCGATGCAGGGTTTGTGCCTGTAACGGTAGCTGCTGGCGAATGGCGTCGGCCACCGGCAGCGTGTCACGGGCGTTGCGCACCGACTCGCTCATGCGGGCAGCGGCCTTGCCGGTGGGCGCGGCCATGGCCATGACCAGTGGTCGTTCCGCCAGCATGGCCAACATGGCCAGCAAACGCACCACCGTGGTGGTTTTGCCGGTGCCGGGGCCGCCGGACACCACCAGCAGGCGCTGGCGTGCAGCCAGGGCTGCGGCCTGCTTTTGCCGGTCCGGTCCTGTGCTCTGGCCAGGGGGAAACAGCTGCTCCAGTACCTGGGCGACTGCATGGGCGTCCTGTGGCAGCGGCGTGGCAGCCAGGCGAGCCAGCTGCCGGGCCAGACACTGTTCGTCAAACCAGTGATGAGCAAAGTACAAGCGGCTGGCGGCATCCAGAATCAGGGGTGCATAACTGCCCGGCTCGCCCAGCAGCGGCGAGGCTTGCAAGCGCTGTCGCTCCGGACGGTGGCCGATGGGCAGGCAGACGTGTCCGCTCTGGTTGGCGGCAGCCAGTTCACCCAGCAGGGCCAGTACGCTGTCATCCAGTGCCGGGTCCAGCCGCAGGAACAACTGGCGCAATTGGGTGGCCAGCTGCGGCTCGGTCGGGGTAGCGAAAACGGTGTTCATCCGCGTGGTTTCTGGAAAATGGCCTTGAGCCTGCCACTGGCCTGCAGTTGGGCGATGGCGCGATTGAGTGCCGGCAGCCACTGGCGATATTGCGGGTGTATGCGCAGCATCACCGGCTGCACGGCAATCACCCCGCCCGGCTCGCAGCGCAGCTCTTCGGGAATCATGTTCATGCGCTCAATCTGGCGCTTTTCCAGCACCAGCGCCTGCAAGCGCCCCAGGCGCAGCTTGCTCAGCGCCTCGTTCTCGCCCTGGGACATCTCATAGCGTATGCCGTAGCGCTGCAGATCGGCGGCAAAGCTGACCAGCGGCTGCCCTTGCAACAGACCGATGCGCTGGCCACGCAGTTCTTCCAGATTGCGCAGCCGGCTGCTGCCCGGTCGGCTGCATAGCTGGAATTCCAGGGTGCCGATGGGCTGGGTATAAAACCCGCCCACCGGTGACATGCTGCGCCAGGAGGGATTGACCCCGACTTCAACGTCCAGCCTGCCTACCTCGAACAACTGCTCGATGCGCAGGGCCGGATAATATTCGATGTCAAAACGCACGCCGCTGTGCTTGCCGATATGCTCCAGCACCTCGCGGTAGATACCGGCCATCGGGCTGTCCGGCGTAAAGTTGTAGGGGCCGGCATTGTCTACCACCACCCCGGCCCGCAGATTGACTTCAGCCGCCTGCACCGGCATCAGCAGCAGGCAGCACAGCAGCAACAGGACACTACGCACCCAGTCTGGCCTCCAGCGCATTGCAAATGGTGCTGAGCACCTTGATGCGGGCATAGTATTTGTTATTGGCTTCCACCAGCGTCCACGGCACCTTGCTGGTGCTGGTGCGGTCCACCATATCGCTGACTGCCAGTTTGTAGGCATCCCATTTTTCACGGTTGCGCCAGTCTTCCTCGGTAATCTTGAAACGCTTGAAGCCGGTTTCTTCGCGCAGCTTGAAGCGGGCCATCTGCTCTTCATTGCTGATGGCCAGCCAGAACTTCAGCACGATGGCACCGTTTTCGCACAGCTGGTGCTCGAAGTCGTTGATTTCGTAATAGGCCCGCATCCAGTCCGGCTCGCGGGCGAAGCCTTCCACCCGTTCCACCAGCACGCGGCCATACCAGGTACGGTCGAAGATGGTGATGCCGCCCTTGCCCGGTATACGACGCCAGAAGCGCCACAACCAGGGTTTGGCACGCTCTTCCTCGGTGGGGGCGGCCACCGGAATCACCCGGTAGCTGCGGGCATCCAGTGCCTGGGTAATGCGACGGATGGTACCGCCCTTGCCGGCGGCATCATTGCCTTCAAAGGCCAGTACCAGCGAATGATTGCGAAAGCGTTCGTCGCGGGTGAGGCTGTTGAGCCTGCCTTGCAGCTCGGCCAGCCGTTTCTTGTAGGTGGCCTTGTCCATGTCCTGGTCCAGCTTGAGTGTGTCCAGGATTACCTTGTCGTCAATCGGGGCCAGCAGGGGCGGCGCTTCCGAGGCATCCACCACATGGCCGTTCTGGCTCATGCGGTTGCGGATGGCCTTGAGAATGGTCTGCCCTACGGTCAGGCTGCGGAAATTGGCGTCCTCGCCATCCACCACGATCCACGGCGCGTAGGCGGTATTGGTGAGGCGGATCATGTGCTCGCCATATTTGCGTATGGTGTCGTAGCGCTCCATATTGGCCTTGTCGTCCGCCGTGACGCGCCAGCGGGTGGCCGGGTCTTTTTCCAGTTCTTTCAGGCGCTTGCGCTGCTTGTCCTTGGTCAGGTGGAACCAGAATTTCAGGATCAGCGCGCCATCCTGGCTGATCATGCGTTCCAGCCGCATGATGTCGAAGATTTCGCGGTCGAAGGCGTCGTGGTCGATCTGCTCGTACACCCGGTCGAACAGGGCATCCGAGTAGTAAGAACCAAAAAACATGCCGATGCGCCCCTTGGCCGGCAGCTTCTGCCAGTAGCGCCACATCCACGGGCGGGCGCGTTCTTCGTCATTGGCCGTGGAGAAGGCCACGGTGTCGATCAGCCGCGGGTCCAACCATTCGTTGATCAGGTTCATGGTTTCGCCACGGCCCGCGCCGTCAAAACCGTGAATCAGGATCAACACCGGGAAATCGGCCTTTTCCTTCAGGTCGTACTGCACATCCAGCAGCGCTTCGCGCAATACCGGCACCTGCTGGCGATAAGTGTCCTTGTCGATGGCGTGGCCGATTTCTGCCGATTCAAACATTCCTGTCTCCCCGGCCGCATCGCAGCCATTGTGCTTGCCCGCCTTGTGTGGCGGGGCTGATGTTTAGCAGTCTACTCCATGCCAATGGCAAGGCAATGCCCATTCCCTTCAACCCCTTCCCGTCAACGCAGCAAATCATCCAGCGCAGCCAACAGGCTGGCGGAAGGCTGGTCGCACCACACCCCCATGCCGGGCTGCCCCATGCCGCGCAGATAGAGATAACGCACCCCGGCAAAGCGGCTGACAAAATCCTGCTGGCGGGCGCTGAAATAGCGACGCAGCGCCACGCAGTAAATCAGGTACTGCAAATAATAATGTTCACGCGCCACCGACTGCACCAGTTGCGCCGGGACATAGTCGTCCGGCTGATTGCCCAGGTGGTTGGACTTGTAATCCACCAGATAAAAGCGGCCGTCCACGGCAAACACCAGGTCGATGAAGCCCTTGAGATAACCGCGCACGGTGTGGAAATCCAGCTCCGCTGCGGCCTGGCGCAGCGGCTCGGCCAGGCCATGGGCAGGGTCGGCCAGTACCGCACGCAGGGCGGCCACGTCCAGTTGCCGCACCGGCAGGGTGAATTCCATCTCCACCAGTTTTTGTCCGGCAGGCACCGCCGACAGGCGCACGCCGGGGTCGAGTTCGGCATCCAGCGTCTGGCGCAGCAACTGCATGGCGGCTGGCTGCCATTGCTCGGCAAAACCATGGCGTCGCAATTGCTCGGCTACCGGGGCCTGCAGTTCTTCATCAGCCATGCCGAAGTCGATGTTTTCGAACATGGCGTGCAGGCAAGTACCAGCGCGCGCGCCACGCGGAAAGGCAAACGGGCTGTCCGGCGGCAACGCATCTTCCTGCGCTGGCACAACTTGCTGCGGCGTGCTGTCGTGGTCGGGTCGCTCGCTGGACTTGCCGCTCTGCCCGTGGGCAAGCGAGGTGAAGCTGGCCACTCGCCAAGGGCTGTAAACCGTCCGCTCGAACAGGCGCGCACTATAGTCCTGCCGGCTGTCTTGCGCCAGAGGCAAGGGGTTGAGCCCCTGCTCCAGCGCGCGCAATGTCATGGCTTGCGGCAGGGCTTGCTGCCACGTAGCCAGCTGGCTGGCTAGCTGGGCGGCGGTGAGTTCCAGCTCGCGCAGCGCAGCCAGGTCGGGGCGATCCTGCGCATGCAGCAACCAGGACAGCGCGGCGGTGTGCATGTCCTTCACCCAGCCCCAGGCCAGGTATTGCCGGTGCTGGGCACGGGTCAGCGCCACGTAGAGCAGGCGCAGTTTTTCCGCCAGCATTTCACTGGCGGCTTGCTGACGCACGGCGGCATCGGCCAGCACGTCCGGTGCCAGCATGGCGCGTTCTGCGGCACGGTAGCGCCAGAAACTGGTATTGCGTCGTTCCAGCGCGCCATCCCACAGATAAGGGCAGAACACCACCGGGTATTGCAGGCCCTTGGAGGTGTGGATGGTGACGATTTTCACCAGCGCGGCATCACTTTCCAGCCGCAGCATGGCTTCTTCACCGCCTGGCGGGTTGGCCACCCTGCCCTCCAGCCAGGCCAGCAAGGGTGCCATGCCATGGCGGCGGTCGGTTTCGCTTTGCAGCAGCTCGGCCAGATGGGACAGATTGGTCAGCCGCCGCTCGCCATCGGGCAAGGGCAGCAGGCGCACGGCCAGTTGCTCGCGCGCCATGAACTGCCGCCAGGCGCGCATGAAGCCATGTTCGAGCCAGCGCTGATGATCGGCCGCATTGGCCAGCAAACGGGCCTCCCAGCGCGCTTCGTCTTCCACGTCGGCCAGCAATGAAGTGGCATCCAGCCCGTACAGCTCGGTCACCAGTGCCGCACGCAGGCGGCTTTCACTGGCCGGCTCGGCCCAGGCGCGCAGCAGGGCCAGCATCTCACCGGCCTCCCGGCTGGCAAACACACTTTCCTGGGTAAGCGCCACGCTGGGCACGCCGCGTTCGGCCAGCGCCTGGCGCATCTGGTCGCCCTGGCGGTGGGTGGACACCAGCACGGCAATATCACCGCCACGCAGCGGACGACGCTGGGCATTCTTGATGATGGCGGCCCGGTCTTGTCCGGCCAGCGTCAACAGGCGGGCAATTTCATGGGCGCAACCCTGCGCGCTGGCTCGGGCGGCACTGTCCTTGTTCAGCGGCTTGTCGGTTTCCGGCTCCTGCCACAGCACGGTAAATGCGGCATCATCGTCGTCCACCTCCAGTACCGCACCGGAGCTGGGCGCAGCCTGCACTGGCTGGTAGGCAATTTCATCCAGCAGGAACGGACGCGTGCGGCTGAACAGCTGGTTGACGGTGTGTACCAGCGGCACGTCGGAACGGCGGTTGGTATCCAGCGAGTAGTGCTGGGCGCTGGGGGCGTCGCTGCGGGCGTCCAGATAGGCAAAGATATCCGCCCCGCGGAAGCTGTAAATGGCCTGCTTGGGGTCGCCCACCAGAAACAGCGGCCGCTTCTGCACGGCAAAACACTGCTGGAAAATGCTGTACTGGATGGGGTCGGTATCCTGGAATTCATCAATCAGCGCCACGCGGAAGCTGCGCGCCACCGCCGCAGCCAGCTGTGCGCCGCCAACCGGGTCGGCCAGCGCGTCGCCCAGTTCGGTGAGCAGGTCGTCAAAGCTGCGCACCCGCTCCTGACTGCGACGGCGCGCCAGCTCCTGGTTGACCCAGTCAATCAGTTCCAGCTTGAGGCCCGCCAGCGACAGTTGCAGCTGGGCCAGATAGCCGTCCCAGGCCTCCAGCCAGTCGCCAATGCGCTGGAACAATGCATGCTCAGGCGCGACAAAGCCTTTCTTCATGCCCTTGGCCAGCGCGGCCGGGGTCAGCCGGGTCAGTTGCTTGAGCGCATCCTTGCCGATAATGGGCAGGCTGTCCGGTTCGGCCAGCCACTGTTGCAGCTCGTCCATGCTGCGTTCCAGCTGGGCCGGGCTGTGACTGGTGGCCTTGAAACCTGCCGTTGCCAGCAAGAGATCAAACCCGGCCTGGATGGTGGCCGGGTCGGCGGCCAGCGTATGCCAGTGCTGTTCCACCTGCTGCAAGGCCTGCTGCAAATCATGCGCGGCAGGCTGCACCAGCTGCAAATAGGGTTTGGCCAGCCAGGGGCGGATTTCTGCCAGCCAGCCATCGGGTGTTTCCCCGGCCTCGGCCAGCACCTGCGACAGCAAGGGGCTGGTTACCACGCGCTGACGCCAGAAATCGTCCACCACTTCCACCAGCAGGCGGTCGTCATCGCTGACCAGTTCGGCAGCAAAGGTTTGCCCGCTTTCAAACGCCGCGTCGGTCAGCACGCGCTGGCAGAAGCCGTGAATGGTGTAGATGGCGGCGGCATCAAAACCGCTGATGGCCGCTTGCAAGCGCTGCATGGCCAGTTCCCGCACACTGCCCGGCGCAAAACGGGCCGCCAGCGCCTGCAAGAAGGGGTTGTTGGTCGGCTGGTCCTGCAATACTTCGAGAAAATCACTCAGCTGCTGGCGCAGGCGTTCGCGCAGCTCGGCAGTGGCGGCCTTGGTATAAGTCACCACCAGCAGGCTGTCGATGCCCGGCGGCGCTTCGCCGTCCACATCTTCCAGCAGCAAACGCAGGTAAAGCGCGGCGATGGTCCAGGTCTTGCCCGTACCCGCCGAGGCTTCGATCAGGTTGACGCCTGCCAGCGGGCAGTTGAGGGCGTCCAGTACTTGCAGACTCATGCCTGCCCCTCCAGTCTGGCCACCAGCGGCAGCAACAGGGTTTCTGCCAATTGGGCAAACAGCGGATCGGCCAGCGGGTCCTGGTGACGGAACACCAGCCGGTTGACCGGTTCTTCACATTGCGGGGCGGCAAAGTCACCGACAAAGCTGGGGTCCCACTTGTCCAGCGCCTTTTCCAGCGCCAGCTGCGGAGCGTCGTTCTGCTTGAACAGCTGTTCGGCATAGGCCCAGCTGGTGCGGCCAAAGAAGGGCAATGGCTGTTGCTGGCCCTGCTGCCAGCGCACCACCCAGGCTTCCAGCAGCCCGGCGGCATCCGCTTCGTCATCCAGCCGGTAATGGCCGCTGTCGTCGTACAGCATGGACTGGCAGGCAATGCCTGCCGGACGGGTGGCACACAGCAGCAGGTGGGTCAGCCACCATTCCAGCCGTTCGGCGGCATTCATCTTGCCAATCACCAGCCGGATCTGCCCTTCCGGGCGCAGCCCGCCCAGTTCCCCGGCCAGCGTGGTGCCATGCAGGGTGAGGCTGATGGGCAGCGGCGGCAAGGTGGCTTCGGTCAGCACAGCAGGCAAGCGATGCGCCAGACGCGCTGCGCTGGCGGTTTCGCTGCCCAGCCAGGCCTGCCCCAGTTGTGCGGGTGGTAGCAAGCCGGCCCCCACCAGACGCTGGCGCACCGGTGCCACCGGTTTGCCTTCCAGCATGCGCTGTACCAGCTGGGTGCGCATGGTGCGGCTGGCATCGCGGTCCACGCTGAAGGGTTCGCGTACCGGCAGTTCTTCTTCCTGTCCTTGCAAGCGGATGGACAGCCGCTCGGCCAGCCAGGCGCGCGGCGGGTTCTTCCAGAAGCGGATGAAGTCATTGACGTGAACCACCGCAAGCGACTGCAAGGGTGGCAGCACGCAGGCAAAGGGCTGCGGCTGGGCTGGCGGTGCCACCAGTGCGGCAGCATAGCTTGGGTCGAAACTGGCAAGCTGGGGATTGCTACCGTCGTAGCAGCGCGGCGAGAACGGTTGCAAGGGATGTCGCACCAGCAGTTGTACCGCAGCGGCTTCGCCACACATGGCCTTGAAGCAGTCCAGCAGTTCGGCAATCAGCGCCGAGGGCGGCAGCGGCTCGTTATTGCGGGCGGACAGGCCGACATAGGACAGATACAGCCGCTGGCGGGCCGACAGGATGGCTTCCAGAAATAGGTAGCGGTCGTCAAAGCGGCGTGAACGGTCGCCCCGCCGCGGGTGGCGGGCCACCAGGTCGAAGCTGACCGGGCGCTCGTCACGCGGATATGCCCCGTCATTCATGCCGATCAGGCACAGCACCTTGAAGGGGATGGAACGCATCGGCACCATGGCGCAAAAGGTGACGCCACCGGACAAAAAGCCCAGCGGCGAGGCCATGGTGAGCTTGCGTTGCAGCCAGTCGCGCAATACCGGCAGGCTGAAGGCCTGGGTGAAACCGGCCATGGCGGCATCGTCCACCAGTTCCTGCAGCGCATCGCGCACCACACCCAGCGCGGCTTCGCCTTCGTCATCCACGGCAAACAGCCGGTCAATGCCTTCCAGCAGACGCAGGGCCCAGTCGGCGGCATTGGCTGGCGTGGCCCAGCTGACCGCCAATTCATCCAGCACGGCATAACAGTTGGCAAAACGGGCCAGCACCTCGGCCAGTTGCCCGCCCGCGCCACCCTGCGGCAGCAGGTTGGCAAACAGGCCGCTGTCATCCCCGGCCATGGCCGGTGGCAGGATGCTGCCCAACAGCAGGCGGTCCAGCCCCCAGCGCCAGGTAAACAGCGGGTCGGCCGGCAGGCCCAGTGCCGCCTTGTGCGCGGCATCCCGGCCCCAGCGGATGCCGCTCTGCCGGACCCAGTCCTGGATGAAGGGCAGGTCTTCGGCTTGCAGGCCGAAACGTTGCAACAGCGCCGGGCTGTCCAGCAAGGCCAGTACCTGATCGGCAGCAAAGCGGGAATCCAGCAACTGCAACAGCGTGCCGATGGCGGCCAGCAAGGGTTCCTCCCGCTCCACCTGCCGGTCGGCAATGGCATAGGGCAGGCTGGGCGCATCGTCGCGCTTGCCAAACACCGCGTCGATATACGGTGCATAGCTGTTGATGTCCGGTGTCAGCACGGCAATGTCGGCGCTACTGAGCGAGGGGTCTTCCGCCAGCATGGCCAGCAGCCGGTCTTTCAGTACTTCCAGTTCGCGCATCGGACCGTGGGTGGCATGCAGCTCCACCGAGCCGTCTTCCGCCGCCAGCCACTGGCCATCCTCACCCGGCATCTGCAATTGCAGGATGTCGCGCTGCAAGCGCGCCAGCAGGCTGTCACCGGCCGGTTCGGCAAACAGGGGCCGGGCGTCCAGCTCGGCATCGGCAGCAATCAGCTCGAAAAAGTCGCGCCCCTGCTTGCCTAGCGAGGCCAGCAGCGGGTGGCCTTCGGTGGCGAACAGATCGCCCTTTTCCCGCAGCTTGAGCTTGCGCCGGTTATCGACAATATCGCCCCAGTAAGCTTCGCAGGGGTTGAGGGTGAACAGGCAGACATCAGTCAGTTCGGCCAGCCGCTTGATCAGCGCCAGATACATCGGTGCCAGGCTGGCAATGCCAAACAGGGTGATGCGCTCCGGCAGGTGTTCCGGCCGCAAGGCGGCAAAGAATTCATCCAGCATGCGTACGCGGTGACGGGCCGGGTCCTGTGCTGCCAGTTGCTGCCACAGCGCGGCCTGCCAGGCTTCGTCATCGCCCAGGTCCAGTCGTTCTCCGGCTTCCCAGGCGCGGATCCAGTCCGGGCGGAACACCAGGTACTGGTCGAAAATATCGGCCACCTTGCCGGCCAGCTCGAACGCGGCGGCCTCGCCACCGGCGGCATAGCGCTGCAAGGGGGCAAACACCTCGCCTTGCAGGGTGGGCAGCAGTTCCATCAGGCGCCAGCTCAGCACTTCCGGGCTGAACGATGACTTGCGCGGCAAGCCGGGAATGGCCTTTTGCATCAGCCGCCAGGCAAAGGCAGCGGGCAAGACAAAGTCGGTATTGGCGGCAATGCCGCATTGCTGCGCCAGGTCCAGCGTCATCCAGCGCCCCATGCCCCGGCTTTGCACGATCACCGTTTCGGCGGCAAACGGGTCACTCAGCGGCTGTGCCTGCAACATGGCGGCATAAAGCTGGCCCAATTGCTCCAGACGATTGGACTGATAGAGAAAAAGCATGGTCGGGAACGCTGATGAAACGAAGGCTTCAGTGTACCATCAGCCTTTGGCCCTCATCACCCCATGCAGAAGGCATAAATGGCAGACGCAGGCATGAACACTTACCAGATTCTCAAACACGCCCACATGGGCATGGCCTATCTCACCATCACCCTGTTCGCGCTGCGTGGCGGGCTGATGCTGGCCGACAAACAGCAAATCCTGGCCAGCAAGCTGCTGCGCATCCTGCCGCACGTAATTGATACCGCGCTACTGGCACTGGGCATCACCCTGGTGGTGGTGGGCGCCTGGCCGCTGCTGCAAACGCCATGGCTGCTGGCCAAGATAGCCGGCCTGCTGGCTTATGTGGCGCTGGGTACCATTGCGCTGAAGCGCGGCCGCACCAAGCAGATACGCAGCATCGCCCTGCTCTGTGCGCTGCTGGTGGTGGCGTATATCGTGCTGGTGGCCAAGACCAAGCTGGTGCTGCCGTTCTGACCCGGACTCCCGGATGAGGGATGGCCTGTGCCATCCCGGCCACGCCCAGCCCCACACCATCCCGGCGACTTGACCCAGAACAAGTCCCGCGCTGCAACGCTCTGCTAATGTCTGGCGGTTTCAATTGCCGACATTTTGCCATCATGCCTGCCACACGCCCCCTGCCGGAGCTGGTTTGTCCGGCGGGCAGCCTGCCTGCCCTCAAGGCAGCCGTGGATAACGGTGCCGACACCGTCTACCTCGGCCTGAAAAACGATACCAATGCCCGTAATTTTGCCGGGCTGAATTTTGACGACCGCACCGCCCGCGAAGGCATCCACTACGCGCACCAGCATGGCCGCAAGGTGCTGCTGGCCATCAACACCTATGCCCAGGGCGGTGACATCAGCCGCTGGCATCGCGCCATCGACGAAGGGGCGGCACTGGGCGTGGACGCCATCATCCTGGCCGACATCGGCCTGATGAAATACGCGCGCGACCGTTACCCGGACCTGCGCCTGCACATGTCGGTGCAAAGCTCCGCCACCAATTACGAAGCCATCAAGCTGGCCCAGGACATGTTCGACATCCGCCGAGCTGTCCTGCCGCGCGTGCTGACGCTGGACCAGGTCAAGCAAGTGATTGACCACACCAATGTGGAAATCGAGGTATTCGGCTTTGGCAGCCTGTGCGTGATGGTGGAAGGCCGCTGCCTGCTGTCCAGCTATGCCACCGGCGAATCACCCAACAGCCATGGCGTGTGCTCGCCCGCCAAGTTCGTGCGCTGGGAACATGGCCAGCAAGCACTGGGAGCAAGGCTGAACGGCATCCTGATCGACGAATACCAGCAGGGCGAACCGGCGGGCTACCCCACCTTGTGCAAAGGCCGTTTTGAGGTGGAAGGCGATACCTACTACGCACTGGAAGAACCCACCAGCCTGAACGTGATGAGCATGCTGCCGCAGATCATCGACATCGGTGTGGCCGCCATCAAGGTGGAAGGCCGCCAGCGCAGCCCGGCCTACGTGGCCCAGGTCACCCGCACCCTGCGCGAGGCGCTGGATGCCGCAGGCCGGGACAAGCAGCGCTTTGCCGTCAAGCCCGCCTGGACCCAGGCCCTGTCCAAGCTGGCGGAAGGCCAGCAGCAGACGCTGGGTGCCTACAACCGGCCCTGGAAATGACATACCGTGTGCCGGCGGGCAAGCTGCCATGCCGGCCTCACAAGCAGGCCTGATATGAAAAAATTGCAACTGACACTGGGCCCGGTACTGTTTTACTGGTCCCGCGACGATATCCTGCGCTTTTACAGCGAGGCCGCCGACTGGCCGCTGGAAACCATTTATCTGGGCGAGGCGGTCTGCTCGCGCCGCCAGCAATTGCGCGGCCAGGACTGGATCAGCCTGGGACGCGAACTGGCCCAGAGCGGACGCCAGGTGGTGCTGTCCAGCCAGGCGCTGATCGAAAGCGAATCCGACTTGCGCCGCCTGCGCAAGCTGGTGGAAAACGGCGAACTGCAGCTGGAAGCCAATGATCTGGGCGCAGCCCGGCTGGCGCAGCAACAAGGCCAGCCCTTTGTTGCCGGTCATCACCTGAATATCTACAACGCCGACACCCTGGCGCTGATCCGCTCACTGGGCGCGCGGCGCTGGATTCCACCGGTGGAAATGGACCGTGACACCCTGTCTGCCGTGCTGGGTCAGGCGGCGTTCAATGGCGTACAGATCGAAACCGAGCTGTTTGCCTGGGGCAGGCTGCCACTGGCACTGTCCGCGCGCTGCTTCACCGCGCGGCATTACAACCTGTCCAAGGACGACTGCCAGTTCCGCTGCATGGAGCACCCGGACGGCCTGCGCCTGAACACGCGCGAACAACAGGCCTTCCTCACCATCAACGGCATCCAGACCATGTCCGACGGCTGCCAGTCCCTGCTGCCACACCTGGCTGACATCAGCGCCATGGGCATTACCGCCCTGCGCATCAGCCCGCAGTGGCAACACACGGCCCAGGTAGTACAGGGCTACCAGCAGGCTGTTGCTGCCATCGAATCACGCACTACCGGCGAAGTGGACCTAAGCCCGTATTCCGACAGCCTGCTGGTGGACGGTTACTGGCGCGGCAGTGCCGGCATCAGCGCCATAGGAGAAACCAGCCATGCACATTCCTGACCTGACCCTGCCGGCAAAGCTGGCCAGCATACTGGGCAAACTGCCCAGCACACCGCCCTGCTGGGCGCTGGTCACCACGCTGAACCAACTGAAAAAGCGCGACATCCTGCCGGTAGACATGAGCCTGCTGGCCGGGCACAGCTTTGAAGTCCATATTCTGGATGCCGACATGCACCTGCGCTTCACCGCAGACGACGCACGTTTCAGCGTGGACAGCACCCCATCAGAACCCGACCTGCGCCTGGCGGCCAACCTGGCCGACTTTGCCCGCATGATGCTGCGCGAAGAAGACCCGGACACCCTGTTCTTCAACCGCAAACTGGTGATTGAAGGGGATACCGAGCTGGGGCTGATCGTGAAGAACCTGCTGGACAGCGTGGACTGGAGCGCCACACCGCTGCAACGCTTCATGGCCGTGTAAACGGGTCTGACAGACAAACAGCAAAAAGCCCGGCACATGCCGGGCTTTGTTTATTAGCAAACAGACTGGCATCAGCCCATGAGCTGCGCCGCTGCCTTGCGTTTGGCGGACAAATCCAGCCCCGGCAGATCCGCCATGATATCCGGATGATCCGCCAGCTTCTCCACCACAAAGTCCACAAAGACGCGGGTACGCGGCGCGATGTGGTCGCGATGCGGGAAGCAGATGTAAATGGAACGCTCCAGCGACACCACATCGGTCAGTACCGGCTCCAGCTCGCCACTGCGAATCAGGTGCACCACCTCGTGCCCCGGCAGCTGTGCCACACCCATGCCCAGACGTGCCAGCTCACACACGGCTTCCATCTCGTTCAGGGTATACGTGCCGGTCACTTCCAGCGGAATGCGCTCGCCGCGGCGGTCGAATTCCCACTTGTACAGCCGGCCGGAGGTAGGAAACTGGAAGTTGATGCAATCATGATTGCTCAATTCTTCGGTCGTTTCCGGGCGGCCGTTCTTGTCCCAGTATTCGGGCGACGCCACCACATACTGCGGAATCTGCGCCAGGTTGCGCGCCACCATGCGGCTATCCGGCATCATGCCGATACGCACGCCAACGTCGTAACCATCTTCGATCAAATCACTGAAATGGTCGTCCAGGCCAAAAAACACCCGCACCTTGGGATAGCGTTCGCAGAATTCGCCCATGATGGGAAGAATGAAACGACGGCCAAAAGAGTTGGGCATGCTCACGCGCAGATGGCCAGCCGGCTCGTCACGACTGGCCTTGAGCTGGTTGATGGCCGAATCCAGGTTGTTCACCGGTCCACGGCACTGGGCATAGAAACGACGACCATCCTCGGTCAGCGTCAACTGTCTGGTGGTCCGGTTGAACAGACGCACCTCCAGCTCCTGCTCCAGTCGGGCAATGCTTTGACTGATAGCCGCCGGCGATACGCCGAGTTTTCTTGCAGCATCCGAGAAACTGCCGTTCTCGGCGGTGGTCATGAAGACCATCAAAGCTTTTAAAGTATCCATAGCAGAAACGTTCCCTGAGCGGCATTAAACCCATACGGCTGCTTTGATGAAGACCATCCCCGCCCCAGCCACATGATTTGCCAGCTTCATTATTAAGTAGTTCTTCTTTAAAAAGCGTACACCAGTTCCAGTGAATAATGAAGTTTGACTTTCCTTTCCGCGCTGAAATACCAGTAATCTGTTTCAAATTTCACAAACCGGTTCGGTCTGCCCATCCAGGCAGCGCAGAATCAGGCTTCACTTTCAAAAATAAACACCCAGTTTCACGTCAAATTTCCAAGCGTATCCATCAAGTGATAGCAGGGAAAACGGGCTTGGCAACAGCCTTTTGATCAAGATTGTGCAATCAGCTACCCCCCTCTCCCTGCGCAGTCCTTGGTCATGTCATGACTGCGTACCGGTATCTTGCACTCGTCAGCCCTCCACTCACCATGCTTTTGATCAAGAGCGATGCGGGTAGCATTCATCCCCGTAACGCAGGCTGCACGGAAAGAGATGCGACAAGCCATCCAGGAATCGACTTGATTGCCGGAAATTCCGTTCAAAACAGCCAGAAATTTCCTCCAAATCCCAGCAAGTACAGAGAAATTACTTATTCAGCATGCCGATCGCTCTACTTGGCATTCTGCCCACTGGTTTCACTTGCCAAGTGCTTAATACACTCCAGATCAACCAGCAACCATCGCAATGGAGCCAGGCACGATGTCACGGAGCCACCTCTTGATGATTAACGCTGGAACGTTAGAAGCGGACCACCGTCCTGACCACCCGAATATGAAGGTCACGTCATCATGCACAACAAGCTTCCGTTCACACAGCCACTACCGGCCAACCTGACCCCATCCAGCCAGAAAACCCTGCTGGAGTGGATACACGATGCAGGGCAGATAGAAACCGAAAACGAATTCAAACTCTATCTGGACCACCTGCAGACCCAACTGCCCACCAAGCACATGGTGATTACCCTTGGGCGCATCAACCAGCACCAGCAGTTGCAGCGGGTGGAAAAGGTGGTCAATGTCAGTTTTCCCGAAGACTGGGTATCCCATTACATGGATCACAACTACATCAGTTGTGACCCCATCCTGCGCTCGGTCATGGGCCAGGGGCCCATTCACTGGGCGGACAAGTTTTCCCGCGCCAAGGGGCAGCAGGAAAAGCAGTTCATCCAGGAACTCAATTCAATCGGCATGGGCAACGGGGTAAGTTTCAGCGCACTGTCCGAGCGCCAGAACCTGGTGTGTGTACTGTCGGTTTCCGGCAGTGAAATCGGCAAGGACAGCCAGCTGACGGAAATGCTGAATGCCTTGTTGCTGCATTTGCGCCAGGCAGCAGGCCGGGTGGCCAATCTGGCCCCGGCAGCACCGGCCACCATGCCGCTGTCCCAGCGTGAGTTCGACATTTTCCACTGGATGAGCCATGGCAAGACCAACTGGGAAATTGCCACCATTCTGGGCATCAGCGAGCGTACGGTGAAATTCCACGTCGCCAATATCATCCGCAAGCTCAATGCCAACAACCGGACCCACGCCATCGTGATTGGCCTGCAACTTGGCCTGACTTCGGTTGCCGGTGTGACATGAGCATCTGGCAAGTCGGTAGATACCGTCTAAAAGCCAGTAAACATCGCAGCAACTGCTGGTTAGAATCGCCAGACCGATTGCAGTCATGCGCTTGTACAAACCGGGTGATTGCAGGAGGTGTTTCTATCTGCAAGTCTCTTTTGATTGACCCATGCACTCACCTGAAAGATTCGGCCCCGTCCCCACGGGGCCCTTTTTTTGTCTGGATGCATGTGGCGGCGTCCACTCCCCCGGCCCGCTTGCGCTGTCTGCACCGCAGCGCGCAAACATGACAAAACCCTGTCACAAGCCAGGGCGATTTGTTACAGTCCCAGCTCTTGCTGATTCCTTTGCCTGCCGGCCATGAATGCCTTTACCAGCTGTAACCCCGCCACCGCAGAAGTGGTATTTACCCGTCCGGGCTGGAGCCGGGACCAACTCGACCATACCCTGGATCGCCTGAAAGCCGCCCAATCGCGCTGGGCATCGCTCTCGGTGGCGCAACGCGCCGAACACCTGCTGCAACTGGCCACCCAGCTGGAGGCACACCGCGAGCAACTGGCAGCGCTGGTTACACTGGAAGTCGGCAAGCGCACGGCAGAGTGCCTGGCGGAAATCGACAAATCGGCCCAGCTGATCCGCTATTACGCCGAGCTGGCACCCACCCTGCTGGCACCGCAAGCCATTCCCACCCAGGCCAGCCAGAGCGGGGTGGCATTTGAACCCTTGGGCTGTGTACTAGCCGTGATGCCGTGGAATTATCCGATCTGGCAACTACTGCGTTTTGCCGTACCGGCCCTGATGGCGGGCAACACCTGCCTGGTCAAACCGGCCCCCTCGGTGCCGCAGTGCACACAGTTGCTGCTGGAGCTGGTCCGGGCAGCCGGGCTGGATTGTCTGGATATTGCCTGGATCGATCACGAACTGGTTGAAGAAGCCATCCGGCGCAGCGATGCCGTGGCCTTTACCGGCTCCACCCATACCGGACGCATCATTGCCAGTCTGGCTGGCAAGCATCTGAAAAAAACGGTGCTGGAGCTGGGCGGCAGCAATCCTTTCATCGTGCTGGCCGATGCCGATGTGGCAGCTGCGGCGCAAGATGCCGTCAACTCGCGTTTTCGCGATGCCGGGCAAAGCTGCAACGCGGCCAAACGCATGATTGTGGTACCGGAAATTGCCGAAGCCTTTGTCTCTGCCTTTGTCGAGGCTGCCAGCCAGTTGCGCCCCGGCGACCCGCGCCATCCGGCCACCACGCTGTCACCCCTCACCCGCGGTGACCTGCGCGAAGCCCTGCATGCGCAGGTGATGGATGCCTGTCATCAGGGTGCCAGCCTGTTGCTGGGAGGACAGCTGCCACCTCCGCCGGGCTTTTTCTACCCGGCCACGGTGCTGGACCATGTCAATGCGTCCTGCCGCGTGTATCACGAAGAAGTATTCGGCCCGGTGGCCAGCATCCTGCGTGCACGGGACGAGGCCGATGCCATCCGGCTGGCCAATGACACACCGTTTGGTCTGGGCGCTTCCATCTACACCGCTGATACCGCCCATGGCTGGGAGCTGGCGCGCCAGCTGGAAGTGGGCAGTGTGTTCATCAACCGTCATACCAGCTCCGATTTGCGCCTGCCGTTTGGCGGCGTGAAGGCGTCTGGCTATGGCCGTGAATTGTCCGAATTCGGCCTGTACGAATTCGTTAATGTCAAAACCTACTGGCAAAAATAGTTTTGGCCAGCAGCAGTCCGCTGGCTCACTGCTGCGTTCAGCCTGTGCGATACCGTTCATGATGAAGTCTTGCATTCTCCGCCCCGGCAGCCTGGCCGTACTGATACTGCTGTGCTGTCTGGGCTACTTTCTGCTCATCGCCTGCGCCCCCGGTCTGTTAGTGGGCAGTGTGGCGGGCTGGCCGCGCAGCATCTTGCTGGCCCTGCTGCTGTTTGCACTGTTTCTGGCCATTACCGTGTGGCAGGTTGGCGTCAGCGAGCGGAAGCAATCCGAATGACGGCAGCCAGTATGTTTTTCCTGCTGTTTGTCGCCTCCAGCCTGTTGTTGACCCTGTTTGCGGCCAGACGCACCCACTCCTCCGGTGATTTTTATACCGCCGGCGGCCAGTTGCCTGCCTGGCAAAACGGTTTGGCACTGGCTGGAGACTATCTGTCGGCCGCCGCCTTTCTGGGGGCCATCGGCATGTATGTGGGCCAGGGCTACGATTCACTGGTTTATGCCGTGGGTACGCTGGCCGGCTGGCCCCTCTTGATGCTGTTGCTGGCCGACAAGCTGCGCGCACTGGGCCGCTACAGCGTGGCAGAGGTGCTCAACAGTCGCTTTGACGACCCGCGCGTACGCCTGCTGGGCATCATCAGCTCGCTGACCGTGACGGTGTGCTATCTGATCGTGCAACTGGTTGGCGCAGGCAAATTGCTGCAATTGCTGTTTGGCCTGCCCTATCTGTTTGCGGTGGGGCTGGTCATCGTGCTGATGGTGCTGCAGGTGGCGCTGGGTGGCATGCTGGCCACCAGCTGGATCCAGATGGTCAAGGCCGTGCTGATGTTGCTGTGTGCACTGGTGCTGGCCGGAGGTGTATTGTCCCGCTTCGGTTTCAGTGCACCTGCCTTGTTTGCCCGCGTCGCACAAATCGAGCACGGCCAGTTGCTGCTGCCAGGCAAATCACTGGCCAATCCGGTGGAGGCGCTATCGCTGGGGCTGGGGCTCAGCCTCGGCCTGCTGGGGCTGCCGCATGTACTGATGCGCTTTTTCACCGTGGCAGACAGCAGGACCGCACGTCGTTCGGCTGGCTGGGCTACCTGCCTGATCGGCCTGTTCTTCTGCCTCAACATCATCATTGGCTATGGTGCGCTGGTCCTGCTGGCTCCGGAAAGCCGCTTTCACGACGCGGCAGGCAAACTGCTGGGCGGTGGCAATATGGCGGCGCTGCATCTGGCCAGCCTGCTGGGTGGCAACTGGTTGCAAGCACTGATTGCCGGGGTGGCCTTTGCCACCATTCTGGCAGTGGTGGCCGGCCTGGCCATCAGCGGTGCCAGTACCATCAGCCACGACCTGTACGCGCTGTGGCTATGCCATGGCAAGGCCGACCCCAAGCGCGAATGGCAGCTGTCGCGGCTGGCCAGTGTAGTGCTTGGCGTGGTAGCACTGCTGCTGTCCAGCAGCTTCCAGAACCTGAACATTGCTTTTCTGGTAGGGCTGGCCTTTGCCATCGCCGCGTCCAGCAATTTCCCGGTACTGTTGCTGGGCCTGTACTGGCCTGGGCTGCGCGTGGCCGGCGTGCTGGCTGGCGGCTATGGCGGCATGCTGGCCGCCCTGCTTTGCATCCTGACCGGACCCGCAGTCTGGGTGGGCATGCTGGGCCATGCCCACCCGCTGTTCCCTTATGCCAATCCGGCCTTGTTTTGCGTCCCCTTCGCCTTTGTTGCCGCCTGGCTGGCCTCGGCAGGCTGGCGACGGGTCAAGCCCGTTGACGACAATGGCGCAGGCGCAGACACTGCATCTGGCCACGGCAACTGAACAAGCATCATCAACATCACGACAAGACCTCACTACATGACCACTCTTACCCTGTACGGCAACTGTTTTTCCGGACACAGCTACAAAGTACGCCTGGCGCTGATGCTGGCCGATGTTTCCCATGACTACGTGCATGTTGACCTGGCCCTGCCACGTGCCGAGCGGCCGGAAGACTTCCGAGCCGCCAGCCGCTTTGGCGAAGTACCGGTACTGGTGGCCGATGGCACGCCGATGTGCCAGTCCAATGCCATCCTGCAATGGCTGGCCGACAGTTACGGCCGGCTGGATGGCGCGCCGGGTGAGCGCCAGCTGGTGCGTGAATGGCTGTGCTGGGAAAGCAATCGCATCGGCTTTTCCCTGCCCAACCTGCGCCTGGCACGCAAATTCTTCCCGCAGCCGGCCGAAGTCACCACCTGGCTGGAACAAAGGGTGAAGGCGGACCTGAACGAGCTGGAAAGCACGCTGAGCCGTCATGCCTATCTGATTGGCAGCACACTGACCATTGCCGACCTGTCGGCCAGCGCCTATCTGTGGTGGCTGGGCGATGCCGGGCTGGATATTGCCGGCTGGCCGCATGTGGCTGCCTGGCTGGAACGCATCAGCCAGTTGCCCGGCTGGCAGCATCCGGACGAGCTGATGGCCGCGGAAATTCCGGACTGATATCAGCAAGAGGACAGATGATGGAACGGCCATCCTGCATCAAACACTGGCGCGAACTGCAAGAGCCGGACAACGCCAGTTACCCGGATAGCAGCGAATTGCTGTCCATCGGCTCACCTCTGGGACGTTTTTTTGGGCTGCAACGCATTGGCATTCACCACGAATTGCTACCACCGGGCCGCCGCACCTCCTTGCCCCATGCCGAAAAGACTGAAGACGAGTTCGTCTACGTACTGGAAGGCGAACCGGATGTCTGGCTGGATGGCGTGCTGCACCGCCTGCAGCCCGGCGATGCAGTAGGCTTTCCAGCCGGCAGTGGCATTGCCCACAGCTTCCTCAACAACACGGCGCACGATGTGCGGCTGCTGTGCGTAGGGGACCGTAATCGCGAAGACAATCAGTTGCACTACCCGCTGCACCCGGCGCGCAACAGCGCACTTGGCCCCCGCCATTGGCAAGATTGCCCCGGCCAGTTGCAGGGCAAACACGACGGTCTGCCGGATGCCTTGCGCGCGCAACAGGAGCATGACTGAAATGCCCCACCTCCTTGATGCCGTGGCAGCCATTGTCGGTGCGGCCCATGTGCTGATCCGGCCGGAAGATACCGCACCCTATACGCTGGACTACCGTCGCCGCTATCAGGGCCAGCCCCTGGCCGTGGTGTTGCCGGGCAGCACCGCCGAAGTGGCGGCCCTGCTGCAGCTGTGCCAGCGCCAGCAGGTGGCCGTGGTGCCGCAAGGCGGCAACACCTCGACTTGCGGTGCGGCCACGCCGGATGGCTCCGGACAGCAACTGGTGGTGGCCATGCAGCGCCTCAACCGCCTGCGCGCCATCGACACCGCCAACAACAGCATCACGGTGGAAGCCGGCATGACGCTGGCCACACTGCAACAACTGGCCGCCGATGCGGACCGGCTGTTTCCGCTGTCGCTGGCCAGTGAAGGCAGCTGCCAGATTGGCGGCAACCTGTCGACCAATGCCGGCGGGCTGGCGGTGCTGCGCTACGGCACCATGCGCGAACTGACGCTGGGGCTGGAAGTGGTGCTGCCCGATGGCCGCGTGCTGCACCAGCTGTCCGGCCTGCGCAAGGACACCAGCGGGCTGGACGTGAAGCAGCTGTTTATCGGCGCGGAAGGGCAGCTGGGGCTGATTACTGCCGCCACGCTCAAACTGTTCCCGCGCCCCACCGCCCACGCCACCGCCTGGCTGGGTGTGGATGGCAGCCAGGCCGCCATCGACCTGCTGTCCGCCTTGCGCCAGGCCTTTGGCGACCGACTGACCACCTTTGAAATCATGTCGCAGCCCTGCCAGCAGCTGCTGGAAAAATACCATCCGGGCCAGTTGCCCTTCATCCAGCCCTGGGCGGTGCTGATGGAGCTGTCCGACAGTGGCGACAGTCATCTGCTGCAACAACAGCTGGTGGAATGGCTGAGCACGCAACAGCTGGCCGATGGCGTACTGGCGCACAGCGAAGCCGAGCGCCAGCAACTGTGGCAGCTGCGCGAAGCCATGTCGGAAACCCAGAAGCGCGACGGTGCCAGCATCAAGCACGACATCGGCGTGCCCAGTTCCGCCATTCCGGCCTTCCTGGCCGAATGCGAAGCAGCACTGCGCGCCGCTTTTCCCGGCGTGCGCATCATCGCTTTCGGTCATGCCGGCGACGGCAACCTGCACTACAACATCAGCTACACCCGGCCTGACAACGCGGAACTGTTCGCCGACGAAGCCAGCGTCAATGCCATTGTTTACGATCTGGTCTACCGCCATCAGGGCACGCTGGCGGCAGAACACGGCGTGGGCCAGCTCAAGGGCCACTGGCTGCAACACTATCAGGACCCGGTTGCCTTGCAGCTGATGCAAGGGGTCAAGCAGCTGCTGGACCCGCAGGGACTGATGAACCCGGGCAAGTGGCTGTCGCCCGCCAGTCGCTGAGACATCAGGCTGCGGGCTGTGCCAGCTCGGCAGCAAGACGGCTGATCAGCCCGGCCCAATCCCCTGCAGCCTGCTGACGGCGCAAGCGCATGGCGGGATACCAGACACTGGTTTCGCCCTGCCAGCCCCAGCGCCAGTCGGTGTGGCTGGCAGACAAGAGCAGCCAGGTGGGCAAGCCCAGACTGGCGGCCAGATGCGCCATGGCGGTATCCACCGTCACCAGGCCATCCAGCCCGCCCAGTACCGCCGCCGTGACAGCCAGATCATCCAGCCCGTTTTCCCCTGCCTGCCAGTTGGCAAACCCGGCCAGCCATTGCTGCTCGGCGGCCTGCACCGGCAATTGCAGGCTGGTCCATTCCATACCGGGCAAGGTCAGCAAGGGTTCCAGCAGTCGCACATCGGGCAGTGAACGGTGATGGTCGAAAGGATGACGGGCATGCCCGCGCCATACCAGACCCAGCTTGCGAGGGCGCGTAGCCGGCCGCGCCCTGGCGGCTGACGGCATCACAAAACGGGCCGGTGCCACGGAGGCCGGGTCGGCAGCCAGCCAGCGCGGCAGGCTCATGGCAAATACATGGCAGTCATGCGCGGGCAAGTCCATGTCCAGCCGCTGCATGGCTAGCCAGTCCACCGGATAATCCAGTTGCAGGCTTTGCAGCAGGCGCAACAGTTCGGGACGGCATACCACGGTCAGCCGGGCAGGCTGCAGCAAGGGCAGATAGCGACAGAATTGCAGCGCATCACCCAGCCCCTGTTCGAACCACAACAGCAGGTGTTTCCCCGCCAGTGCCTCACCCTGCCAGCGCGGCGAGGCAATCTGCGGCACACCGGCGCTGCCCGGCGTACGTTGCAAGCGGGCTTCCAGCAGCGGCCAGCCTTCGTCCCAGCGTTGTTGCGACAGCAGCAGATAGCCCAGGTTTTGCCGGAAGCGCGGCTGCTGCGGAGCCAGTTGCACTGCCGTGCACAAGGCTTGCTCTGCGGCATCGGCCAGGCGTAGTTCGCTGCAGGCCATGCCCAAAGCGTCGTGCAAGGCCGCCGCTGCCGGATGGTGTGCAATGCCCTGCTGCAGCAGCGCATGCGCAGCTTCGGCCTTGCCTTGCAGCAACAGGCCATTGGCCTGATTCAGCCAGATTTCCGCAGGCGGGTCTGGCTGTTGCAAGGCGTGCTGCAGCAGGCTGTCGGCCTGCGCCCAACGCTGTTGCTGCTGGTGGAGCAGGGCCAGATTGTTGAGGGCAACAAGGTGATGCGGGTCTTGCTGCAGCAACTGCTCCCAGCAAGCCTCGGCAGCAGCAGGGTTGCCCCGCTGCTGATGACAATGCGCCAGCCCGGCCAGAGCAGTGCTATCGTGTGGCTGCACGCGCAGCAATGCTTCCCAGCAAGCTTGCGCTGCATCCGGCCTGCCGCCATCGGCCAGCAGACTGGCCAGATTGCCGAGGCTTGCCGGGTGGTCCGGCTGACGCTGCAATTCGGCGCGGTAATGCTGTTCGGCCTGTTCCGGCCGACCACTTTCAGCGTACAGGCAGCCCAGGTTGTAATGGGCATCGGCCACGCTGGCATCCAGCTGCAAAGCCTGCTGCCAGCATTGTTCGGCCAGTTCGCCCTGCCCCAGCCGGGCCGCGCAGACGCCCAGCAGATTCCACACCGGCGCATTGTCCGGCTCGGCCTGCAAGCAAGCCTGCGCCGCCTGCAAGGCAGCGGGCAGATTCTGTTCCGCCAACAAGGTGGCGGCCCGCAAGGCCAGTGGGGACAAGTTCATGGCGGCGCTCCTGATCGATGCTGCCATGCATCCGGCACATCAGCAGCCCCGCCATTGTAAAAGCCTACAAGTGGAATTTGGCAAACTGGCCATTCATTTGTCCGGCCTTGTCGGCCAGCCCCTGCAAGGTATGGCTGGCTTGTTGCAGCATGTCATCGTTCTCCAGCACCCGGCTGTTGATCTGCTCCGAGCTTTGCGCAATCAACGTACTGGCATTGTGCTGCTCCTGGGTGGAATGGGAGATTTCCGACATCTTGCTCACCACGTCCTGCATGGAATGGCGGATGGACTGGATATTGGCCACCGCATCACGCGTCAGCTGCACACCGTCATTCACCACATGCACCGTGCGCTGGACGTCGTCCACCGCCTTGCCGGTTTCCGTGCGGATGGCGCTGACCATGCCGGCTATTTCCACCGTGGCCTGGGCCGTGCGTTCCGCCAGTTTGCGCACTTCGTCGGCCACCACGGCAAAGCCACGACCTTGTTCACCGGCACGGGCGGCCTCGATGGCAGCGTTGAGCGCCAAAAGATTGGTTTGATCGGCAATATCGCGAATCACCTCGGTAATGCCGGAAATCTGCTGCGAGCGCTGCTCCAGCGCGGCCAGCATGCCTTCCAGCGCACACACCGACTGGCCGGTGCTTTCCATGCCGCTGGCCAGCTGATGCATGCCGTTGGCCCCGGCATCCAGGCCTTGGCCGGTACGGGTGGCCAGCACCGCGGCTTCACGCGCGTGGTCGGCAATCTGGGCAATGCTGACCGTAATCTGCTCCAGCGTGGCCGCACTGGCGGAGGACATATCGGAAATACCACGCGCCCGCTCGGCCACCTCGCCCACCTGTCCTGATACCTGGCTCACGCCCACCACAACCCCGCTGGCATCGTCGCGCAGCCCGCGGAACAGCCTGCCCAGCTGCTCGACAAACTGGTTGAATGCCGTCGCCGTGGCGGCAATTTCATCCTGACCTGTTATTTTCAGCCGCAGGGTCAGGTCGCCTTCGCCGTGGGCAATATCCTGCATGGCCTGTTGCAATGCCACCAGCCCGCCCAGCATGCGTCCCAGCAGCACCCCGGCCAATGGAATCAGCAGCACGAAAATCAGCGCACTCAAGCCAGCCACGGTCAGCAGCAGGGTATTGAGCGGTGCCAGGATGTCAGCACGGTGCGTGGCGAGGCCAATCAGCCAGTCACTCCCCGGAATGCGCTGTATCGATAACAGCATGTCCTGACCATCCAGTTCGACCTGCTGCAGGCTTTGGCTGCCCGCCAGCTCGGCCAGCCGGGCAGCATCCAGCGTTGGTGCCAGCGTGCTGATGGGCTTGAGCGTAAGCCCGGCCTGCGGATGCGCGAGGATGGTGCCCTTGCCGTCGGTGATGAAGGCATAGCCATTGCCCCTGACTTTCAAGGACAGTACCGACTGCACCAGGTTGTCGACAAACACATCACCACCTGCCACGCCGACTGGCTTGCCCCCTTGCAAGATAGGCGCCGCCACCGTGATGGTGAGCTTTTTGCTGGCTTCATCCACATAGGGCTCGGTCACCACCGGCTTGCCTGCGGCCAATGCCTGCTGATACCAGTCGCGCGTGGTGACCTTGTAGTCGGCAGGTGCCTGCCAGTCATCGGAAAACACCGAGCGGCCATCGGCAAAACCCGCGTAATTGACATTGAAGCCCGCCCGCGCGCCCACCTTGAGAAAGCGCAGGGCATCGGCCTGCGTGGCCACCTCGGCCTGGGCAGCGATTTCCTGTTTCTTTTCATCCAGCCAGGTTTTCACCACGCTGCCCTGCCCTTTCAGCGCGGAGTCGAATTCATGGTTCAGGCCATTGAGGATTTCGCCGCGCATCTGGATGAATACGATCAGCACCAGCACCAGCCCGAACACCGCCATCAGCAAGGCATTGAATACAATAAGTTTACTGCGCAAGGATTTCATTTTTTCCCCCCTGGCGAAAATGGTGATGCCCCAAGCATGAACGCAAGCGCTTTTGTGGCAGCGGACACCTGGCTGCCAACAATCTTGACATTAAATTATGAAATACTTATTTACATTTTGATCCAGAACAGCAAAGCGGCTTTGCAGCAAGCGTGCAGGATGCAAGAAAGAGGGACAGGGAGAACGACAAGCAAAAAAAATCCCCTGAGGGTTCTCAGGGGCCAACACGAGGAAGAAACATCTGGCTGGGGTTGCCAGCTTGATGCTTCGAGGGGCTAACACCACAAAAGGTCTTGCGACCTTCAGTGCGATGCACAATTTAGCGCAAATGCTCTATTCTGTCCATTCAATTCAGCGGCTTAGACCCGCTGACAAAACCTCCGCGCCTGCGTTGCGCCTCCTTGCCGTACTTTCTGTACTGTCTGCGTCGGCGCGCCTTGGCCCGGGTTCTCTACCAGCGTTTGTCAGCAGCTGTCAGCACTCAAGCCCACTGGTAATCCTTGAACATTTCACGCAGTTTCATCTTTTGCAATTTGCCGGTGGCGGTGTGTGGCAGCTCATCCAGGAACACCACATCGTCCGGCGTCCACCACTTGGCGATCTTGCCTTCATAAAAGCCGATCAACTCTTCGCGGGTTGCGCTGGCACCGGGCTTGAGCACCACCACCATCAGCGGGCGTTCATCCCACTTGGGATGCACCACACCGATGGCGGCCGCCTCGGCCACCGCCGGGTGTCCCACCAGGATGTTTTCCAGTTCGATGGAGCTGATCCATTCACCGCCGGACTTGATCACGTCCTTGGTGCGGTCGGTGATCTTCATATAGCCGTCACGGTCGATGGTGACCACATCGCCGGTATTGAACCAGCCGTCCTCGGTATGGGAATCGTCCAGCTCGCGCTTGAAGTAGCGGGACAGCACCCAGGAACCCTTCACCTGCAAATTGCCGAAGGCCACACCATCGTTGGGCAGCGGCTTGCCTTCGTCATCGACAATGCGGATGGCCACGCCGTAAATGGGACGGCCCTGCTTGGTTTGCAGTGCACGTAGTGTCGGTGTGTCGCAGCCGTTGTGCTTGAATTTGGGCGTACTGGTTGTGCCACAGGGCGACAGCTCGGTCATGCCCCACAGCTGGCGCAGTTCGGCACCGTGTTCGGCCAGCTGGTCCACCATGCTTTCCGGCGCGGCCGAACCGCCGACAATCACCCGCTTGAGGCTGTGAATCTTCAGGTGGTTCTTCTGGCAGTGCTGCAACAGCATCATCCAGATGGTGGGCACGCCTGCCGCCATGGTGACGCCTTCGGTCTCGATCAGCTCGTACAGATTGACGCCATCCATCTTGGGGCCGGGCAACACCAGCTTGGCCCCGTTCATGGTGCAGCTGTAAGGCAGGCCCCAGCCATTGACGTGGAACATCGGCACCACCGGCATGATGGCACCCTGGGCCGAGATATCCAGGCTGTCCGGCAGCGAACTGGCAAAGGCATGCAGCACGGTGGAGCGGTGCGAATACAGCACGCCCTTGGGGTTGCCGGTAGTGCCCGAGGTGTAGCACAGGCTGGAAGCGGTGTTTTCGTCGAAGTCCGGCCACTGGTAGTGGTCGCTATGGCTGTTGACCAGGTCTTCGTAGCACAACAGGTTGTCCAGTGTGGACTCGCGCGGCATGTGGGCGCGGTCGGTCAGCAAGACGAAATGCTGCACGGTGGTCAGTTCGGCGGCAATCTGCTCCACCACCGACAGGAAGCTCAGGTCGAACATCAGCACCTTGTCTTCGCCGTGATTGATGATGTAGCTGATCTGCTCGGCAAACAGGCGCGGATTGACCGTGTGACAAATGGCCCCGGAACCGGAGGTGGCAAAGTAGATTTCGTAGTGGCGGTAGCCGTTCCACGCCAGCGTACCCACCGTATCGCCATGCCCTACTCCCAGGCCGGCCAGCGCATTGGCCAGTTGCCGGCTGCGGCGTGCTGCCTCGCGGTAGGTGTAGCGGTGAATCGGGCCTTCCACGGTACGCGACACGATTTCACTGTCGCCATGATAGGTTTCGGCATGTTGCAGCAAGGCGGAGATCAGCAGCGGCTGCTCCATCATTTGTCCACGCATCTTGTTCCCCTCTATTGTCGTGGTTTGTGAGTCCATCAAAAGACCATATGCATTTCATGGCGAGGGCTCCAATCATTTTTTCTGATGCAATCCGGAAAGAGCTGCTGATGAAAACCGATGTTTCCATTCATGACATTGGAAACATCCGAGCGCTTGCTTGGTTCATCAATGGAGGAGATGCCGGACAGTAGCGGCATTGCGGCGAATGTGCAGCACAGGACGCGTGCTGCTTGCAGGACTGGCGCAAAGCCAGATGGAAAGCTTGTTTCCAGCTGGCAGATTTTCAGCTGTCATTTACATGCAACAGCTGATGCGTTTTAGCTTTTTACCGGCCGCTTGGCCAGCATGCGTTGCAAGGTGCGTCGGTGCATGCCCATGGAGCGGGCGGTAGCGGAAATATTGCCATCATGTTCGTTCAGCACCCGTTGCAGATGCTCCCAGGTAACACGACGCAGCGACATGGGCTGCGGGGATAATGGCAACTCCGGGTTGGCTGCCACTTGCTGGAAAGCCGCCAGGATATCCTCCACGCTGGCCGGCTTGGCCAGATACTGCACCGCGCCCAGCTTGGTGGCCTCCACCGCAGTGGCAATGCTGGCATAACCGGTGAGCACCACCACCGCAGCCTGCGGGTAGCGCTGGCGCAAGTCCGGCAACAAGCGCAAGCCGCTTTCCCCTTCCAGATTCAGGTCCAGCACAATACGCAGCGGCGGCTCATCACGCAGCTGCAAGGCTTGCGCGCCGTCCGCCGCACATTCCACCCGGAAGCCACGCCGGCCCAGCGAACGCGCCAGTACACTGCTGAAAGCCTCGTCATCATCCACCAGCAAAAAATCCAGAGCCATGCTCATTCCTCCAGCCGCAAGGGCAGGCGTACACAGGCGTGCACGCCCCCCTCCGGTCGGTTATCCAGGGTCAGCGTACCGTTCAGCCGCGCCAGCGTGGCATGGCTGAGCATGACGCCCAGCCCCATTCCCGCCGATTTGTCGGATGTCAGCGGTGCCAGGCCGGCGCGTTGCAACTGCGCGGCAGACAGACAGCCAACCGGATTGATGATGTCCAGTTGCAGCCAGTTGCCGGACAGTGCGGCCGTCACCGTCAAGGCACCGCCACCGGCTTCGGCTGCATTATTGATGAGGTTGAAAAACGCCGGCCAGAACGCGGCATCCAGCCGTACCTGCGGGTCCGGCCCGGCAGCAGCCTGCCATTGCAGCTGGACATCCGGCCGCAAGCTGCGCCAGCCGGACAGCTGCTGGGCCAGCGTGGCAAACAGCGGCTGGGCGGTATCGCTCTGGGCAATACCCTGCTTCAAGCGGCTGAGTGCCTGGGCACAACTGCCCAGCTGGGCCCGCATCAGGCGCAGATCCTCTTGCAGGTTCGCATCCGCCGCATATTGTTGCAGCATGTCATCCACCAGCAGGCTGAGGGTGTTGATGGGGGTGGACAGGGAGTGGGCGGCACCGGCCGCCTGCATGCCCACAGCCAGCAGTTGTTCATCGCGCAACTGGGTTTCCCGTGCAGCGGCCAGCGCGGCCTCGCGTGCGGCCAGTTGACGGGCCAGCCAGGACACAAAGCTGGTGATCAGCAGCGCGGACAGGGCAAAGGTCAGCCACATGCCAACCAGATGCAGGGAAAAGGCATAGGCGGCATCACTGCCCTGCAAGGGCCAGGGCAAATGCCAGGCAAACAACAAGGCATAGGCCAGCATGCTGAGCAGTGACAGTCCCCAGGCAAACAGCCCCGGCGACAACAAGGCGGCAAACAGCACCGGCGGCAAATACAGGGATGCCAGCGGATTGGCCGCACCACCGCTGAAGGCCAGGCACTCGGTCAGCGCCAGCACGTCGGCCAGCAGGCCGAGGCGCAGCATCAGCAAGGGCGAGCCATGACGCGTCACATTGCGGCCAAGGATGAAGTTGAACCCGGCCAGGGTGGCCAGCGCCTGCAACAGCAGCAGCCAGGGCAAACTCAAGCCGCTGGCCGCACACAGCAGCAGCAACACAAGGCCGGCAGCCAGCATCAGCCAGCGCAAACGGGCAATCAGGCGCACCGCATCGGGCAGGTCGGCCACCAGGCGCGCAGAAGAAGATAATAATTGGGCCAGCATGGCCGACACTTTAGCATTCCGCCGCAGGATTGGTGGCTGCGACATAATGCCGCACCACCGTCTGCGCATGGCTCGTCGCCATCGCGACAGTCTGCTAGTCTTGCAACACTTTTTGTCGAACGCGTGCGGATGAAACATTTGAAACTTGCAGGCTGCGGCCTGACCCTGTTTATTGCGCTGGGGCCGCTGGTGGGCTTGCTGGCGACCGGCGTCATGCCCATGCTCGCCTACATGCTGGGTGCCTTGCCCGCAGCCTTGGCCGGTGTGTTGCTGGTGCTGTTGCGGCTGTCGCTGGAGGCCAGCATCAGTCAGTGGCAAACGCGCTGGCCGCGCTGGCGTCTGCTGTTGCTGGCTACCTTGCCCGGCGCTCTGATAGGCGGGGTCATCACCCTGTATTACAGCCGCTGGCTGCAACCTGCCTTGTACGACCCGGTGTTCAACTACTATGTGGGCGCAGTGGCCGGAGCGGTGTGCAATGCACTGTACTGGCACTTGCCTGCCACCAGCGCGGGTGGCAAGCCAGCCTGAGCAACTGGCTGCGACAAAAAGAAAGCCCGCCTGGTCGGGGCGGGCAATCACACCTTGGAGTGTGCCGTTACAGGGGGCAAAACCTGTCATCCGGCATTGCTTGCTACCTTAAAGCCCTTGACGGCCCATGACAATGCGACAGATTGTCGCAGCGACTCACCCCTGCTGCCGCAGCGTGACACGCAATCCGCCTTCATCCCGGTTGCTCAATTGCATGTGCAGGCCGTGCAAGCTGGCAATGCGCTCGACAATCGACAAACCCAGCCCGCTACCGGGCATTTCCTGCCCCGGCGGGCGGAAAAAACGCTCCTGCACCCGTGAAAGCCACTGGGCTTCAATGCCCGGTCCATTGTCCTGCACCACCACTTCATCCGCCGACAGCAGCAGTTCGACCCGGCTGCCTGCCGGGCAGTAGCGCACCGCATTGTCCAGCAGATTGCGCAATAACAGCGTCAGCAAGGTGGCATCGCCGCTCAATGGCAATACCGCATCCGGGCCGGTCTGCCAGTGGGTTTCCAGCACCGTGTCTTTTGTGGCAGCCGCAGCAGTCACGTCGCTTAGCGCATCACGGCTGACTTGCTGCCAGTCCACCGGCTGACGGCTTGGCAATCCCTGCATGGGGTCCAGCCGGGAGAGTGCCAGCAGCTGCGCCAGCAGGCGGGTGGCGCGCTGTATACCCAGCTGCAATTGCTGCAGGGCATGTTGCCGTCCGGCTTCGTCCGGCATCAGTGCCATCACCTCGGCCTGCACCTGCAGGGCGGCCAGCGGAGTACGCAACTCATGGGCGGCATCGGCGGTGAAACGCCGTTCATGCTCCATGGCTTCGGCAATGCGGGCAAACAGGGCATTGAGTGCCTGCACCATGGGCAGCACTTCACCGGGCACGTTTTCCGACAATGGCGTGCTGTCCAGCGCACTGCGCCGGCCCAGTTCGCCTGCCACCTGCTGCAAGGGCCGTAAGCCTTTGCGCACGGCCCACAAAATCAGCAACAACAGCACCGGCAGTCCCAGCAACCAGGGCAGCAGCTGCCCTTCTATCACCTTGATGACCACCTCGTGGCGCAGCTTCTGTCGCTGACCGACGGCCACCAGTCGCGTGCCATCCGGCGCAGGCAGATAAAACAGACGCCATTCATCCTTGCCGTCCTCACCGCGCACGCTGTAAAAGCCACGCCGGCCGGCATCAAAGGTAAAGCGCCGCCCCTTACCATCGCTCAGCAGCAGGCTGCCATCGGCATTCCACACGGCAAGGCCGATGTCGTCGTCCTCGGCTTCACCGCGATCACCACCACGGATCAGCTTTTTGGTTTTGGGCAGCAAGGGCAGGTCGTCACCATGCTCGCCCATGTTCACGATCAGCAACTGGCGGGCAAACAAGGTCAGTTGGGTATCGTACAATTCGTCCACTTCGTGGTGCGCCACATAGGCCGCCACCCCGGTGGACACCAGCCAGATCAGGGGCACGGTCACCAGCAGCAGGATGGCCAGGCGCCGTTGCAAGGTAGGCTGGCGTGTCATGCCGGCTCACCCAGTGCATAGCCCACCCCGCGCTGGGTGCGGATGAATGCCGCACCCAGTTTCTTGCGCAGGTGGTGCACATACACTTCCACCGCATTGCTTTCCAGCTCCTGCCCCCAGCCATACAGTTTTTCTTCGATCAGCTCGCGCGGCAGCACCCGGTCCTTGCTGGACAACAGCAGCTCCAGCAAGGCCAGCTCACGGGCGGTCAGCTCCAATGGCACCTCGCCCAGCCAGGCCGTGCGCGCCACCGGGTCCATACTCACCCGGCCATGACTCAGGCGATTGCTGGTCTGGCCGTGGCGGCGGCGAATCAAGGCCCGCAGCCGGGCAGCCACTTCACTGAGGGCAAAGGGTTTGACCAGATAGTCATCGGCACCGGCATCCAGCCCCTTGAGCCGGTCATCCAGTGCATCACGCGCCGTCAATACCAGCACCGGCACATCCTGCCCGGCCTTGCGCCAGGCGGTCAGGATATCCATGCCGTCCATGCCCGGCAGGCCCAGGTCCAGCACCACGGCATCAAATGGCGCAGCGGTCAGTGCCGCCAGGCCTTCACGCCCCTGCCGAAACCAGTCCACTGCGAAGCCCAGCTGGCTCAGTCCCATTTTCAGGCCATCGCCAATCAGCGGGTCATCTTCCACCACCAGTATGCGCATGTTGATTTCCTTGTCTCTAACGCCATCACAGCCGACTGGCTGGCTTATTGCAACACGATCCTGCCCCCAAAAACCATGGCGCTGATCAAGCGAGCCCCAGCCTGGCTTGCACCAGTAAAGCACAACTGTCTTAAACCCGACTTAAACCGCCTGCGTCATGCAGCCGTCACCAAAGCCTCATCGCCCCGTCATCTGGCACATGCAGCATGGCGCTGTACACCACGGTAGAACGGACCCGATATGCAGCCCGCCACCGACACTGTCAAACCGCGCCACTACCGCGCCATCTGGATTTCCGACGTCCATCTGGGCACTGCCGGCTGTCGCGCCGACCATCTGCTGGACTTTCTCAAGCACAACGAATCCGACCATCTCTATCTGGTGGGCGATATCGTTGACGGCTGGCAGCTGAAGAAATCCTGGTACTGGAAACAAAGCCACAACGATGTGGTGCAGAAAGTACTACGCAAGGCGCGCAAGGGCTGTCAGGTGGTATACGTACCGGGTAATCATGACGAAGCCGCCCGTCATTACACCGGGCTGGATTTTGGCGGCATCGCCATCCGGCGCGAAGCCGAACATGTCACCGCCGACGGCAAGCGCCTGCTCATCATCCACGGCGACGAATTCGATGGCGTCATCCAGCACATCAAGTGGCTGGCCTATGTGGGCGACTCGCTATACACCGTCATCCTGCAACTGAATCGCGGCTTCAACTGGCTGCGCAAACAGCTGGACCTGCCTTACTGGTCGCTGTCGCAATACCTCAAGCACAAGGTGAAGAACGCGGTGAACTTCATCAGCGACTTTGAAAAAATCCTGGCCGGAGAAGCACGCCGCCGCCATTACGACGGGGTGATCTGCGGTCACATCCACAAGGCGGAAATCCGCGACATCGACGGGGTACTGTACGGCAACAGTGGCGACTGGGTGGAAAGCCTGTCAGCCCTGGTTGAACATGCCGATGGCCGGCTGGAAGTGGTGTACTGGACCACGCTGCTGAGCCAGCCGGAAAAAACCAGCCGGAAAGTACGCGCGTCCCAGGACAAACCGCAAGCCGGCATCGAACACAGCCCGCTGGGCCAGCCCGGCATAGCCGTCCCGCAGGCCCTGCAATACCACGACACCATCCCTTCGCAGTCCGACCCCAGCCAGGAGACCCCATGCGCATCCTGATCGTGACCGACGCCTGGCAGCCCCAGGTCAACGGCGTAGTCCGCACCCTGACCGAAACCTGCCGCGAACTGACTGCCTTCGGGCATCAAGTTGAAATGATCACCCCGCTGGAATTCCACACCCTGCCCTGCCCCACCTACCCGGACATCCGGCTGTCCATATTGCCTTACCGCCAGGTGGCACAACGCATCGCCGCACTGGCGCCGCATGCCATCCACATTGCCACGGAAGGCCCGCTTGGTCTGGCCGCCCGCCGTTACTGCCTGCGCCACAAGCTACAGTTCACCACGGCTTATCACACCCGTTTTCCGGAATACATCGCCGCCCGCACCCGCCTGCCGCTATCCATCAGCTATGCCTGGATGCGTCGCTTCCACAATGCAGGTGCTGCCACCATGGTGCCCACCCAGTCCATTGCCGACGACCTGCGTGCCCGCGGCTTTGACAAGGTGGTGCTGTGGAGCCGCGGCGTGGACATCAGCATGTTCAGCCCGGGTGAACGTGACCGGCTGGAAGAAAGCCGTGCGCCGCGCTTTGTCTATATCGGGCGCGTTGCGGTGGAAAAAAACATCGAGGCTTTCCTGAAACTGGACCTGCCCGGCAGCAAATGGGTAGTGGGGGATGGCCCGCTGCTGTCCCGGCTGCAACGCGAATACCCCGAGGTCCACTTTGCCGGTGTGTTTCCGCAGCCCGAGCTGGCCCGCTTCTACCGCGCCGCGGATGTCTTTGTTTTCCCCAGCCTGACCGACACCTTTGGCTTGGTACTACTGGAAGCCATGGCCTGTGGCACACCGGTAGCTGCTTATCCGGTAGCCGGACCGCGCGATGTGGTGGGCCACAGCGGCGCTGGCGTATTGCACGACGATCTGCGTCAAGCTTGTCTGGAAGCGCTCAAACTGGACCGTGAGCATGTGCGGACCGTGGCCGAGCGATATTCCTGGGCTGCCGCCACCCGTCAGTTCGAGCGACACCTGCATCCCAATCAGCCAGCACAAGTGGCCAGGCTGGAAGCGCAGACCGGCTGAGTCGCCAGCCTGGCCAGCGTTGCAAAATCGCAGCGCTGGCCAAGCCTTCGCTGGCAAACAATCAGAACAATGGCATAGAAAAAACAACGCCGGGACCGAAAAAAAACTTGAGTCCGCCAATGTCAGGCCTATACTGAAATCATTCAGTAACAGGGAGGGTTTGGGATGAGTCATTGGCCGGATTCCGACAACCTTGTTCACACCGGCGTTCAGAACCCATCGCCTTTTCAGGTTTGATGGCGGGCAGTTCAAGCTTGTCCGAGAGCGCAGCAAGCGTCCATTGCGGATGCATCAGACGACAGGTAGTCGGTACGCCAGACACGAAACAACAGACTTTGCTAAAGCATGATGAGTAAACCGGGAAGAAATTCCCCTCTGCGCTGCCGTAACAGGTAGCGAGCATGATGTTACCGCCCAGACGAAACCGGGCAGCACTACCGTAACATCAGTTGTTTGAGGCTTATCTTGTGCTGTGCATACAGCCTGTTCTTTGGTAGACCTGCAAGGCTGCAGTCAAGAGCATCGTTGGCAGACATGTTCGGGGCCAGGCAGGGTGAAGACTTGTATGTGATGTTTGCGTTATCCCGCAAATCCTTCTTTTCAAGCATGCAGTGACACACCACAGAGGGCGGCCGGTCAAGCCGCCCTCTTTCTATTTCTGCTTCTCTATCCCTGCGCCTGTTTCAACCTGTCGATCACCGCCCGCGCCAGATGCTGCGTACTCACCCCCGGCGAAATCACATCTGGCGTGGCAATGCCATCCTGCAAGGTCGCCAGAACCGCCTGTTCCACCCTCATGGCCAGATCAGCCCGCTGCCACCAGATACGCAGCAACATGGCAGCACTGAGAATGGCCGCCAACGGATTGGCAATCCCCTGCCCGGCAATATCCGGGGCAGAACCATGCACCGGCTCGGCAATGGCGGCGGTCACGCCCAGATTCAGCGATGGTGCCAGCCCCAAACCACCGGCAAAAGCAGCGACCAGGTCTGACAGGATATCGCCGTACAGATTGGGAGCCAGCAGCATGTCAAAGCTTTCCGGAGATTGCGCCAAACGCATGGCCGCGGTATCCACCAGCATTTCATCCACGACAATTTCCGGATATTCCCGCGCCACCTCGCGGGCACAGTCGCGAAACAGGCCATCGGTGCGTGGCAGGATATTTGCCTTGTGGATAATGGTGATGCGCTGGCGGCCGGCATGTCTGGCCAGTTCAAACGCACTTCTGGCAACGCGGAGTGATGCAGTACGCGTGATGCGCTTGATGGCAACCGCCACTTCGCCATCGGACTGCTCGTCCCCAACGTAAAGGTCTTCGGTATTTTCCCGGACGATGATCAGGTCGATTCCCTGCCGGCACACTGTCAGCGGCAGGCTGAGCGTGGGACGGATATTGGCATGACAGCCGAGTTCACGCCGCAACTGGACAATGGGGGAGCGATACCCTTCAACCAGTTGCATGGGAGAACTCACCGCCCCGAAAAACACGGCACCACACTCGCGCGCAGCCTCCAGCGTCTTGTCCGGCAAGGCCTTGCCCTGGCGCCGGAAGGTTTCCCAGCCGGCATCGGCAAACACCAGTTGCAAACCTGGCAGCACCGCTTGCAGCACACCCACGGCAACGGGAACCACCTCGTGGCCGATCCCGTCTCCGGGAATCACACACAGCTTCATTGCTTGCTCCGCTTTCTGTCAGCAGGACAGCAGATTGTACGCGTCCAGCTTTGCACCATACAAAAAAGATGACATCAGAATGGCAAATCGGCATCTGGCTGTACACTGTCTGACAACAGCCGCCTGGCTACAGTTTTATGCACTAGCGCAGCGCGCGATACAATTCGCTGATCTAAATCAACGCATTGCTAAGAACAAACAGGAATAAACACAGCGGAAAGAAATCGTTAGGGCTGCCCCACTCTTTAAGGTAACATCCTGTTCCAGTTGACTTTCCCGCCGTATGCCCGCCATAGCATGCCAAAAGCTGTTGCAGGCTTTGCGTCGTGGCGATTTGATCATTATGTTTAATGACATAGTGAGAACAGCTAGCAATGTTTAGTCAAGCGTCCCTGAAAAGGGTAAAATCGCCGCAACCACTCATTCCTTGATTTCTATTGGATAGCGAGCAGCAATTTATATGTCCTCCCCCAATTTGACCGCTGAAAAGGTATTGTCGGTTCACCACTGGAACGACACCCTGTTCACCTTCACCTGCACCCGCGATGCCGGCCTGCGCTTCATCAATGGCCAATTCGTCATGATCGGCCTGGAAGTAAACGGCAAGCCGCTGATGCGTGCCTACTCCATTGTCAGCTCCAACTACGAAGAGCATCTGGAGTTTTACAGCATCAAGGTACAAGACGGCCCGCTGACCTCCAAACTGCAACACCTGCAAGTTGGCGATACCGTGCTGATCAGCAAGAAGCCCACTGGCACCCTGGTACAAGACAACCTGCTGCCGGGCAAGAACCTGTATCTGTTGTCCACCGGTACCGGCCTGGCACCGTTCATGTCCATCATCAAGGACCCGGAAGTCTACGAACGCTACGACAAAGTCATCCTGACCCACGGCGTACGCTGGGTAAATGAACTGGGCTATCACGACTACATCACCAAAGAACTGCCGGAAAACGAGTTCTTTGGCGATATCGTGAAAGAAAAGCTGATTTACTACCCGACCGTTACCCGCGAACCGTTCCGCAATCAGGGCCGCCTGACCGACCTGATCACCAACGGCAAGATGTGCGCCGACATCGGCCTGCCGCAGCTGAACCCGGAAAACGACCGCGTGCTGATCTGCGGTAGCCCGTCCATGCTGCACGACCTGTGCGAAATCCTGAATGGCATGGGTTTCAAGGAATCGCCGCGTATGGGCGAACCGGGCGACTACGCCATCGAACGTGCTTTTGTGGAAAAATGATTCCGCTTTTTCCGGGGAAATGACAAAACGCCATCCAGCCGGATGGCGTTTTTCTTTGCCGGTACACCACAGCAGTGGCATCAGCGGAAATGGCAGATGCAAAAAAGGGAGGCCGAAGCCTCCCTTTTCTTATTGCGAGCCAGACGCTGACGTCTGATTAGTTTGCTGCGGAAGCCGGAGCGGCTTTCTTGGCAGCGTGCTTTTTAGCGTGATGTTTTTTGGCAGCGTGCTTCTTGGCCGGAGCGGAAGCGTCAGCAGCCTGGGCTTTCTGAGCGGAAGCTTCTACTTTCT